>PGZW01000015.1 GCA_002841515.1 Firmicutes bacterium HGW-Firmicutes-19
CCGATGGAAGCTACCATGCGTAAGCGAGTATCCATTATGCCGGTGGAACAGGTACAAATCGTGCCAGCTGCATTGGGTGAACAGGCAGGCGTGATTGGTTCCGCTCTGTGGGCAAAAACCATAGTGGAATCGAGTTAAGCTCGTGCCGGAAATGTTTAAAAATAATTCTGGGGCTTTTATTGGTGTGGATCTGGGTGGCACCAATGTGCGAGTTGGATTATTTCTGGAAGATGGACAAATTCTAAACTGGCAGCAGGACGAAATCCTGGCTGTTCGGGGACCGCAGGCTGGTTTACAGAAAATCTATCGTTTGATCGAAAGTGTTTTGGTGGGGGCGAATCAACCGCTGGCAGGGATTGGAATTGGCTCGACGGGTCCAATCGACCGGCTGCGAGGATGTATTCAAAATCCTTACACCTTGCCAGGTTGGGAAGATGTGGATATTGTTTCTCCGCTGAGAGAAAAATATAAGGTTCCAATTGCTTTTGAAAATGACGCAGATTCTGCCGCCCTGGGAGAGTATTGGATGGGTGCCGGGCAGGGTAAAGAACGAGTAATGATGGTTACCTTTGGAACTGGTATAGGGACTGGTCTGGTTTTGAATGGAAAAATTTATCGCGGTGTGGATGGGGCACATCCGGAAGGTGGTCACATTCTGATTGACCCGAATGGGCCTGAATGCTATTGCGGTGCACGTGGATGCTGGGAGAGCCTGGCAAGTGGTCCGGCAATTGCTGCCTACGCACAACAGTTGCCATTCCAGGAGGGTAGCTATATTGCTCAGCATTCGGGGAGCGATCCCCAGGAAATCACTGCAGCTTTGATTTTTGCAGGAGATCGTGACGGAGATCAAACTTGTGTCCACATTGTGGATCGGGCAGCACAGCATATCGGCTTGGGTTTAGTGAGCTTGATGATGGTAACCTTACCAGACTGTATCGTTTTAGGTGGGGGTGTGATGCGTTCTTTTGAGCGAATGAAACCACGGATCAACGCAATCATTGAAAAACATCATGTGATAATTCCTGCAAAGAAGGTTCGTTTAGAAATGGCTGCGCTTGGGCAACAAGCTGGAATCTATGGTGCTGCAAAGGCAGCAATCAATTTATTTGAGGAGCAGTAATGAACAATGCTTACATTAACGATATTCTGACACAGGCACAGGCATTGGCAGAGGCAGTCAATTCCTATTCAGCAGAAAATTTATCCGGACTGGCTGAAGAATTTCAATCTGGGGCTTTTGACAGGGTGGTTTTGAGCGGTATGGGGGCATCCTTCAATGCGGCTTACCCGGCTTATTTGGCTCTCATACAGAGTGGGATTCCAGTCATTTTTGTAAATACGGCTGAACTTTGGAATTACACGAGCAAATCGATCGGTGAGAAGACACTTCTGTGGCTCAATTCCCAATCCGGGCAAAGCGTGGAAGTGGTGCGTTTGCTGGAGAATATGAAATTGAAACCGCCTGGCCGTTTAATTTCCTGTATTAATGAAGAAGGCAGCGCGCTGGCAAAGGGATCTGACATTTTTGTTCCAATAAAAGCAGGGGTAGAAGCGACGGTCAGTGTCAAGACATATAGCAACATGCTGGCAATCAATTTGTTGGTCGCATACCAGCTTTGTGGTCTGAACGTAGACCAATTACGTGGAGAAATGCTGAATTGTACGAAAGCGATTACCGATTATTTGCAGGATTGGGATACCCATCTCGAACGGCTGGATCATTTGTTAGGTAAAGTGAATAATTTGATCTTTTTAGGGCGGGGAAATTCGATGGCTGCTGTTTGGAACGGAGCTTTGATATCGAAAGAAGCCGCTAAGTGTGCATTCGAAGGTTTACACGCTGCTGAATTCCGCCATGGACCCTTGGAGCTGGCTGAACCAGGATTTAAAGCAATGATTTTTGGTGGAACGCAAACAACCTGGCAAAATAATCGTGATTTGGCACAGGACGTAATCCGGTATGGTGGTGATGTGATCTGGGTGGACAGACAGGCAGACCCGCAATTGAAGACTTTTCTTCTTCCGGATGTAAATGAAAGCTGCCTGGCATTGGTGGAGATCCTGGCGGTGCAAGCCTTGAGCGTGGTGATGGCCAGAAGAAAAGGAATTGAGCCAGGCGCGTTCCGGTATTTGACCAAAGTGACTGTAAAAGAATAAACTGTAATTAGAAAATAGTAAATCCGGATAACTAATAGTTATGCGTATAGTAAATACGTAAAAATATTATTTAAGCAAATTCAAGTGCTTTGAAAAATGAATTTCCAGGAAAGAGGTATACAGATCTGCATGTTTGTTTAGTGCATCCTTTATTTCGTTCCCATATAGCGCAAGTGCTGATCCGAAGGTTACATGCAAGATCTGACGGGCATTAAATTCATCTAACAAGGCAGGCAGATCCATTTTATTGGGTACTTTCTCAATTTCAGCAGACACATGGTATGTTGCCCGTTCCATCGGATATCGTGCCAATGCCAGATTCCAAATATTTTTAAATAAGTTTGGTTCCATAACAGCAATGACACGAAGCGCTTCGAGGTATGAAGTTCCAGCGGTCTTGACGTGAATATGATTACCCCAGTATTTTGCGATCAGTGGATAAACACTAAATTTATCGGAACCTGAATGCAGACTCAATTTGTAAGTTCCAAAAAGCGCAGTGACGGCTGCATGTTTTGCCATTTCAGTATCTAATAATCCCAGATCGCCGATATAATCAACACCTTTTTCAAAACGGCCGATGAACCGAGGTGCGAGGGAGGTGAATTGAACCCCGGATCTGGATAATTCATTTGCAATAAAAAAATGTTCAAGAGGAGTAGTTGGCGCATTGGTTTCGTCCACCGAAACCTCAAAATCAAATGATTCCTTTAGTTGAAGGAGGTGATGATACATTTTAATTGTATGCCGAATTGCTTTTCCATATTTGATCTCTGCGCGTAAAAGAGTCTCATCATCAAATTCACCAAAATCGAAAATCTGGCCGTGAGAAAGGTATAAAGATGAAAGTTGGTCCCACCCAACTTCTTTTCGTTCAGAGACCTTGAACTTCTCTCTCAATGTTTGCAGGGAGTCTGAGTCGGCAAAATTGTCGACAAACTCACCAGGATCAACGGTGAAAAAAGTAAATCCGGCATCAACAAAAGGTGGTAAGTCTTGCAAGGTTTTTAAATGATCAGCATCAGCACCCCAGGGTCCCTGCCATCCCATTTTAACAACTGCACGCTTTGCATCATTCATGACTTGTAAAGGGGTCCTGCCTGTACGGGCATTTTCCCTTACAGATTGCTGGGCAAATATAGGCGCAATATGAGTCCCTTGAATTGCAGCAATATGACCGGGTGTGGCTAAACCGAGACGATCTCCAAATCCAAACGAGGGTGTAAGTCCAAGATGAGTGAGCATAAAATTTCCAGTTTATTTGTTATGAATTGCGGTTAGGTAAAGAGGGGGTTCGCCCCCCTCACACGATTTTTCAAAATCCAATATCATCCATTGATACATTTGATTGCTTTGCAAAAAGATGTTATTTCTCAAGCAAAGAAGCGGATTCAAAGTCCAAATATAACCTGACGTGCGATAATGTGCGAAGTAAGGAAGCCGGACAATCTGGTGTTATAGGACCATTCAATGAACGCTCAACTGCCACTGCTTTTCGTTTTTCGGGCACAATTGCCAACACATTTGGGGGTGAAATTAAGGCTGGTACTGTTAAAGAGATTGCATGGGTGGGAACAGATTCAAATGTCGGGAAATGTCCCTCATTTACCTGCTGCCAACGGCATGCATCATCTAAATTTACGATGTGAATGACTTCTTTAGTTTTAAAATCTGCAGGTGGGTCATTAAATGCCAGGTGTCCATTCTCGCCAATCCCTAATACTGTAGCAACAGGTGGATATTTGGCAAGTAAATCGCGATATCGGGTAAGTTCAGCCTCAATATCTTCAGCATCACCTTCAATTCCAAAAAATGCTTTTGGATGCACATGATCTACAATTTGTTCCTGAATATAACGGCGAAAACTTGCAGTATGTTCAATAGACATCCCCAAATATTCATCCATATGAAAGCAATAAACTCTTTCCCACGGTACATCCTGTTTTTTCCGAAGAGCTTTCATAAACGGAAGCTGCGAATTTCCGGTTGCCAAAATTACGGAAGTCTCTCCGTGTTTGTGAACAGCATTTTTAAGAATTTCAGCCAAATGATCTGCAGCGGCCTGACCCAGTAAATCATCGCTGGAAAATATCTCAACTGACATTTGATCCACAATAAAAGATTGATTTTTATTCATATTTTTTCCTCTTTGAAAAGTTAATCACGAAGAATGGATTGCGAATGGAAATAATTCAATCAAAACACTTCAATCGATTACTTCACCCATTGTCCACCAATCATTACTTTATATGCTGAAAAGTCGGATTCAAAAATTGCAATATCCGCAACTTTACCAGCTTTTAGGCTGCCTTTAAAATCATCTATCCCAATTACTCTGGCGGGTGTTAATGAAGCCATTCGTACAGCTTCTGGCAAAGGAACATCCACGTACTTAGTCAAAATTGGGATCATTTTATTTATGAGGGTCACGCTGCCTGCAAAAGAAGTATGATCCTGTAAAATACCTACACCATCCTCAACAATAAAGTCCATTCCAGCCGAATGTATCACGGTTCCCTCCGGCATTCCAGCCCCATCTGTAGAATCTGAGATTACGCAAAGTCGGTCCGGACCTTTGCATTTATAAGCAAGGCGCATCAAAGTGGGAGGAAGATGGCGATTGTCTGTGATCATTTCAGCGGTTAATTCGTCGTGAACTAGTGTGGTTTCGAGCAAACCTGGTTTTCGCCATGGTCCCACTCGAATTGTGGATGATTGGCCACTCCAGATATGGATGGTATGCTTTAATCCGGCTTTTATCACATCTTGGACTTGCCAATCCTGTGCATTGCTGTGTCCAGCTGCTGCAACGATCCCTAAATTGACCAGGCGGCGAGTCAATTCCACCGCTCCTGGTAACTCAGGAGCAAAACTAACCATTTTAACCCATTCCGGATGGTTCAACAAAACATCTGCGCTGCCATCGTCCGGAGTTCTCATGTTAAAAGGATCCTGGGCACCTTTTTGTTCGAGGCTAAAATATGGGCCTTCCAAATGTACTCCGGCAATGTTCGCTCCGGGGTGAGATGCAGACATCCATGCACCGGTAAATTCTAAACTATATGCCATCACATCCAGGGAGGTCGTCGTAATTGTTGCCAAAAGCGTCGTTACACCCTGATTCGCCTGATGACGCGTCATAATATCATATGACTCAGGGTTTGCATGGGTAAAATCATGTCCCATCGCTCCGTGTGTATGTATATCGATCAAACCCGGGGAAATATATCGCCCACCGACATCTTCACGGGGCATATCTGAGCCTAGTTCATCTGGCGAAGTAATTCCAAGAATCTGTGAACCTTCAATTACTAAAGCCTGATCATCCAATACTCGGTCTGGAAGAATTATTTTTCCGTTTACGAGAGCAAATTGTCGTTGATTATCTTTCACTCTACCTCCTAAAGTAATTTCTACAGATTGGTTGACAAGACGATAATTTACAAGGCTTTGACCAATTTCCCATATTTTTCTACTAAAAAGGCATTTGATTCATCTCCACCCGGAATATTCCCACTCTTCCAAATAGGAGGATTTGCACCTTTTTCTATTAATTTTTCAACTGTCCGAATGATAATCAAATTAAGTAAAAAGAACATCAGAATATTTGAAACGGGACCGGTTTTTTGCATTGCACCTTCAATTTCAATAACCGAATCACCATATGGGATTTTAGTATCCAAAGTGAGATCGACAATGTCGTGCAAGTTTTTTCCGTTTGGATGACGAGCTACACAATCATTGGGGACTTCAGCACAAAGCTCCCGACTCTCCAATCCAATAACATATAATCCTCGTTCTTTTCCGGATTGCGCTGCATCAATTGTCAGGGAATTGATGCCAACCTGGGATACAACTAACAGCACTTCACCTTTATGAAAAGTGTGGGCATCCATGATTAATGGTGCAATACCAGGCACACGTTCAATCTTCGCTTTGCGACCACCATTTTCAAGACAAATTCCGGAGAAAAAGATAGGATCGATCTGTGCTAGCCCGCCTGCCCGATCAAAAACTTCGGTTGCAGACATCGTTGAATGACCACCAGTTCCAAATATATGAAGTAAGTTGTCTTCGTTTTTTAGACTTTCGCTAATTACTTCTGCTGCAAGTTCAATATTTTTACTTTCTTCCTTCAGGATTTTGGCTAGTCTTTCGTTTACGATTTGATAATATTCTAAAAGCTTATTCATTTTTTTCTCCGAATAGAAATATTTAGTCTATCTGATCGGTGATCGATTTTCAACCCAGATGTGCTTCCCAAAGAAAGGAACAGCGATCCACATTATCGGTTTCACCAGCAAAAACACGGGTTCCCCCATCCCAGATAATATCGTGGATCATATAACAAGCATTACCTTTTTCATCTCTCATCTTTCCGAGATCTTCGAACAACCCTCGTTCACGATCAAAGAGAAAAAGACCAGTCTCAAAATCGGAACCATAACTTCCTAGAAGTTTGTTTTGAGGACCAATGGCTAAACCCGAAAGTCGAACACCTTCGGAAGGACGTCCTAATAATGTGTGTTTCCCTGTGGTTGGATCCAGTTGATATAATTCGCCGATCAAAGTGCCAAAATAAAGGTAACCATCCCGACCATTGATAAATGAATCAATCGGACCATTTAAAGGAAATGTCCACATATAATCCAATGTCGGGTTTGGAATTGGTTCATCGAAAAACTCCGGTTTTCCGAAATCGGGATGGTATCGGAAAAGGCAGTGTCCACGGCGAGAACTCCAAGTGCCCCAGAAATAACCTTTGTCATCGAGACCGGATTCATGAAAGTGGCTGCCTGTATAAAATGAATATTGAGTCTTTCGGGTGATCAAATCATAATCAAAAAAATACATTAATGGATATGTAACTCCGTACACCCGTTGGCGGACAGGATCTACCTCTATATTTTGAATATATGTGTGAGCAATTGGAATACCCATATTTTCGAAAGCACTCTTCGTGTAATGAAAGATGCTTCCACCCGGGGCATCATTTAATTCATCCAGATCAGGCAAGCCGGCAGTACCGAAGTAATAACCACCCTCCCCATCCGGTGTCAAACCCCGATGAATTTTTACTGCTTGTGGTTCAATTTGAAGTTTTCTTAAACCAAGGGACTCGAAATAACCGGTGTCGGGGAAAAAGCGCCACAATAAATCCGTATCAAAGGCTGTTAATCCGATATATAGGCAGTTTTCATTGGTATTCCAATCCACAGCAGTTACAGAAATCCAATTATCCCTGAGCACAGGATCTTTTCGCAGGGACTTAAATGGAGCACCATTGCGATAATTTTCTAATGCAGAAGCTGGCAGTTGTTTGAGCGTATGCGCAATCACTTTCGTAATTTTCATTTTCTCTCGATTCTGGTTTATGGAGTACTGGTTGGATTTCTTACCAGTGTTCAATAAAACTTTTTAGACTGCTAATTCAAAAATAGTGTCACTCATCTCAGCACAAAGTTCCTGGACTGCGTCAAGCGATGCAGCTAATGGCTGTTCTTCAGCATGTTTGTACCATAAGCCATGCACCCAAATTCCTTCAGGGGTCATTGATTCGCAGAACCATTGAAAAATTTCTTCAGCTGTTTTTGCAAAATGAGTTTCGCCTGTAAGCCGGTAAAGTTCTGCGGATGCCCACATGATCTTACATGAGCCATAATTGTGTACCCGTTCATGATCAAGACGCTCAAAAAATGAGAGAAGTCTGCGCGCACCTTCCAGAAAACGGTTTTCACCAGTCATATCATATAATTTTGCAAGAAACTTCATTGGTTTGCCCACCAACCAGGTTAGTTCGTATCTCGGGTCTGTTTCCGTACTTAAACAGAATTGTTTACGCCCCCGCAGTGCTCCTGTATCTTCATTTCCCCAAATATCCGTCATGAGACCAGATTCCTCATCCCAGCTGCAATAATAATACTTGTCCGGATCGGGTTGGGCATCCAACAAACGAAGAATAAATTCACCCGCCTGAATGGCTGTTTTGATATCTCCGCAAGCTAGTAAAGCTAAACCCGCAGATGATGTTGAAGAGCTATCCAGAAAACGCAGATTTACATTTCCAGAATGCACTTCAAAACGCGAGGCAAATCCCCCCATTTTGGGTGTTTGAAACCGGCGTACAAAATTCATTCCTTTTTCCGCAGCACCATAATAACCCAATCGTCGTAATCCGCAAATGACCCAGCCATTTGAGTAAATATATCGGTTTGCGGGACTACACGCTAAATGTGCCCATCCTTTTTCTTTTTCTGCGGTACGGAAGTCCCCATCTGCTTTTTGATATTTCTCAAAAATTAATTTGGCATAATGCCGACCTTGAACCGGATCTCCAATGGCAGCGTATAAATATGGTGCTTTATAATGTGCACTTAAATCAGATAAAGTGGCTATTTGTGATTGGTTTCGTTTCAACCAACCTACCCCACGGGATATTGTCTCCTTACCTGCTTCTATTAATTGTGGGTCCATCCTATTTACCTCCAATGTTTGTCCCAGCCTGGAAATTAAGCGGGGGTAAATCAAAAACCTGGCTATCAAGATGCCATGGAAACATCCCTAGGTCACGTGATAAATCTTCCTTTTCAATGATAATTCCAGTTTCACTGTAAGCCGTTGTGCCATGCCACGGTGGCGTTAATTCGGGATGTGAATAGAAATCGGTGCGATACCAGACAGTGCGGCTTTTAAAACAAATACCCGGGTCAAAAACCTGGTCAATCCATTCAGAAATGAATGGATTTCTATCCTGAAATTTACGGCCAAGACCCCATTGAGTACGAGATGCCAGATTACCTCCGAGATGTTGGATTTCTTTCACCGAGAGTGGTATTTTTCCGTCAAAAACGACTGCATCAATTGTTGGGTCTACATAAACCCATTTCTTTAGATCTTCAAACCATATTTCTGTGGCAAAGTGACCATGGGTTCCGTTTATGGAGTCTGAGAAGACTGCACAGCGTGCTGGAATACCAACTGCCTGGCAGGCGGTAACCAGCGTAACCCCAAAGTGAACACACATGACGATTGGTTTTAACCCTCCCGCCCCTTTTTGCGCCTGTCCCCAAGCCATTATGGTGTCAGCATCCCACGGAGCATAGCCCGGATCAGAACAGCTGTAAGACCAGCGAGTGCAAACCCAGGTGCATAAGCTTCGAACTCTTTCATGATATGAACCGGAAAAAACATCCACCGGCAATTGAGCGCGTAATCTGTTCAGACGAGGTTGGTTTGGGTTCTCCCAAACCATAGCTGGCGGGGGATCATCTTCACCTTCGACCAGGCGAGCCCGAACGACATATTCTCCACGCATCACATTTGCATAACCCATTTTTTCATTGCGCCAGGTTCTTCCGCCGTCTGAGCTTACATAGCTCTTTGGATTCTGATGACCGTCTTCCAGGGCTAATGACCAGCTATTCATGGCATACGAGTCGGTCCAAAATTCAAAAAGATTGGTACCTGTTTGTAAAGATGTTGCTGCAAGAGAAATTTCATGCCATTGATAAATATCAGGCCAGCGTGGTACCAGAGGATCTGTTTCGATCCCATTCACAGCCAGGTGTAACGGTGAAGAGCAACCCGGGTAACATCGAGCAAGGACATACAACTTCGCAGGATGAATTGTTGTTGGCAAGATAAGTTGCTTTCGAGCTCTTCTTTCGAATGTCAGTTCTTCACACAAAATTGGGATGACGTGTCCTGTCTCAGTATAAAATAATCGACTCATCCATTCCTCATTCCAAACAAAAAACTTAATTTCAAATGATTCGGGGCTTGGCAAATAAACCCCTCACGATAGGTAGATATTGCTGCAGTCAAGTAAAAATAAATACAGCAACCTTTTCAACTTTTAAATAAAATATTCCTTTTGAACCAGCTTCTTTTCTGCCACGCCTTCATATAAAATCATTTTTCGTTGTTGAGGCAGCAATATATAGGCAAAATGGGTTAACAAAGGAGTGTATTCTTGTTGGCATAATCCCTGACCCAAAAGCGGTGTTTGTAATAGAGTTTCAATAGACTGTATCGTTGGATTTGGGTTTTGCTTCAGAAAACGATCAACGATTTCCAAACGTAGAAGGGAATTATCTGTCAAGCTTGGAAGATCTGGTATGGATAATTCCTTAAAACCTTGCATTTCGTTTTCGAGAAAAACATTTGCACAATAAACACTTTCTTGGGCAGCACCTAATCCCTTATTTGATTTTTCCAAAGTCGGGTATCGAATAGCAATTGCGGTTCCGGATTTTTCAATAATCACACCTTCACCAGCTGCGTCAACCACTGCGATGTTTAGCCCTTTTCCAGCCATTGGAGTTTGCTTACAAAATGTGATCGCTTCATTTACATTCCTACATCGTTCCAGAATATATCGCGGGTACTCAAGAGTTGGTAATCCTGCACCGTTTTGTCCGATTTGTGTCGGGCCTGATGATTGTCCAACTGCTAATCCAGCAGCATTGATCCCCACCTCGGCCCATAAACAACCTGCCCAGCCAACAGCTAAATACGCCATGCCATTTTCCGGATGGACTTTCTGGATAGCGTAAAATTTATAATCCTCTCCGATATCACTGGTTTTTGCCAGAATTGGACCAGGAACTGCATTGAGTGAGATCATATTAGTGCATCCATTAAGTGCACTGATCGCGGAGACGAAATTGACCGTACAAATGGTATCGAAGGAAAGTCCCGATCCGAATGCAATTCCCTCCAGTTCGGAGATCATTTCTGGGAAGGATTCACGTAAGAAAATTACCATTCGGTCCTGGATCTCGGTTACTCTGGCGGGCGTCATGTTTCCCAACCATGTTGGCACAGCATCAGCCAACTTCCGTAATTCTTGATTGTATGCTTTTCCTTGCTGGACTCCACGCTCATAGGGACTGCCTGTTAACGTAATTTCAAACATGATTTACCTCCGGAACTTCAAAAGAAAGTACGAGATTATTTTCCTACTCCTAAGGTCAAACCTGACATTATTCGATCTGAAAGGAAAACATAAAGCAAGAAATTAGGAATGATCACGATAACCACCGCAGCAAACAAAGCAGTCCAATCTGCTGTGTACTGCATTGAATAACGGATGTTCATGACGCCTAATGGTAACGTACGAAGTTTGTCACTATTAATGATGAGCATTGCCAATAAATATTCATTCCAGATGCTTATAAAGTTAAAGATGGCTGCTGTGATCAAACCAGGAGCACCGAGTGGCATCATTACTTTCCAGAAAATACCAAAATCTGAACAACCGTCTACAGAAGCAGCATCCTCTAATTCAACAGGTAGTGTTTTGAAAAAACCTGTCAACAACAATACGGTGAATGGAATGGACACCCCGACATAAACAAGTATCAATCCTTCCAGGCTATCAGCAAGGCCAATCTTACTCAGCATGACAAAAAGTGGAACTAAAATCAATTGGAAAGGTAATCCCATTCCGGCAATAAAATAATAGGATACTGCAGAATTACCAATGAATGGGATGCGCGAAAGAACATAAGCTGCAGGTGCGGAGACTGCAACCACGATAAACACTGAAGCGATTACCACAAGGATGCTATTGATGAAATAAAGTTGCATGTGGGAAACTTCCCAAGCTTTTGTGTAATTAGCGATGGCAGAAGTCCACGGAGCAGTGGGTAAATTCCAGGGATCTTTAAATACTTCTCGGTTTGTTTTAAATGAACTTTCAATAACCCAAACAAATACGACGATTGTAATAATCGCCCAAATTGCCAAGATTATGTAATAGGGGATGTTCCCCAATCGGTTTCGAAGCCTGAAATTACTCATAGGTCTATGAGATTTGACAGATATTTGCGTTGGCATTTTCATCCTCCTTAGTATTCAATCGCTTCTTTACGAGTAATTAACCGTGTTATACCAACACTGATAACGACCATGATTAGCAATACAACGCCTAACGCAGTGGCATAACCCAAACGATAGACTGGTGTGTAAGTACCGACAGCCTGTGACCAAATATAAATTGTCAAAGTATATGTTGAGGTTGGCGGTGCTGGAAATGTAGTTGCCGCAATCAAGTCAAATATCTTTAGTGAGCCAATTACCCAGAGAACCAAAGCAACGACAAACACGTCCCAAATCATTGGAAGCGTGACGGTGAAAAACATCTTCCACTCAGATGCGCCATCTAAAATTGCAGCTTCGAAGTATGTAATCGGGATTTTGTCTATACCTGCCAATAAAATTGTCATATAGTATCCAACATATGTCCAAATGATGGCTACCGTTAATGATTGAATGATATTATCTGGAGCTAACCAAAATTTGTCCAGTTTATCTAAACCCACTAGATTTAAGAATCCGGATAACAAGCCCCAATCATTATTGTAAATAAATTGCCAGATTAAGCCTAAACCAATACCAGGTACGACCATCGGAAAAAAGATTAGAGAACGGAAAAACTTTTTTCCTCTCAATTCGCGTTGCAATATTGAAGCAAAAAATAAGGCCAGTCCAAATATTCCTATCCCACCTACTACGCTTATGTAAAGTGTTCGACGGAAAGCTGACCAGAAAATGGTATCTTTCATCATCTCCTGGTAATTTCCCATACCTATGTAGACCATACTCTGACCAAAACCAGACCAGTCGTGCAAACTTACCCAAAAGGCTTGGATAGCAGGGTATACAAAGAAAACGGTATAAAGCAAAAAGGCGGGTAAGAGAAATGGAATAACCATTCGCTGGCGACCTCTTCTACCATTCATCTTTTTTCTCCTTTATTTTGAAAAAGTGAGGTGTGGGCAGCAAGTTTGCTGCCCACATCCAATTAACTTGTGATTAGTTATTTCTTTGCCCAGAAATTTGCACTCTCAGTTTTCAAACAAGTAATGAATTCATCAGGACTCAGTTGCTTGTTGAAGAATTTATCATCGCAAACATTGAAAGCATTATCCATATATTCAGGAATTTCTGTGTTCAGGCCAGCTCGTGCGGGCATTGCCTGTGCAACTTTTAGGATTTCATACTGGTTTACCAATGCTGGAGGAACTGGAACACCTTCCAGTGGGACGGGTGTACCAAGTGTGGCTATTTCAGTACCAACCTTCTTGGATAGGATGTACTTCAAATAAGTTGCCACAGCGTCGGGGCTCTTGGTTGAAGCCATGACACCATATACATTTGCCCAATGCTCAACAACATTATTGCCTTTTGCTCCGGCTATATCCGGGAATGCAAACAGCCCAATATTGAAGTTTTCTGGCATTTGCTCTGACATTTCTTTTGGAAGCCAGGCACCCATGAACATCATGGCTACATCGCCATTAACCCATTTTACCTGGGCAGCCGGCCATACAGAACCTTCGAAACCTTCCTGGAAATAGCCTTTATCCTGAAGTTCGCGAATCATCTGTGCAGCCTGCAAGAATTCTGGATCTCCCCATTTCTCACCTGTTTTATCATAAGCTGCATCTCGGAATCCATCAATACCAGCCAAGCGGACTGCCAGATAGCTGAACCACCAATTGTTATAAAAGGCGACATTACCATCAGCCCCTATCATAGCCACATCAGGATTGGCAGCTTGCACAGTTTCCAGCATGCTATTGAAATCTTCCCAGGACATTCCATTGACAGTGGGTGTGACACCAGCTGCTTCGACTATGTCTTTATTGTAGAAGAAAGCAGAAACATAATCATCTCGAGGGATGAGATAAGTTTGGCCTTCATATTTACCTAGATCCAAAACACCAGGCGCAAAGGTTTCACCCCAAGTTTTATCACTATCATAAGCCTTTTCACCTAGATATTTGTCCATGGGCAATGCTAATCCGCTCTTAACGATTGCATTCAAGACACGGTCATCTGAATGATCAACAATGTCAACCTGAGTTCCGGCAGCAATGGCGCTTTGTAATTGTGTTAGCACTTGTCGGCCTGCCCATTTGACTTCCACTTCAATATTTGGAAATTCAACCATGAAGTCTTTGGTGGCTTTGTCGAGAAGCAGCATAAGTGGTTCGCCTTCGCTGAACATACTCCAATAGACGATTTTTACTTTTTCTGCAGGTGCTGCCGGTTCCTCGGCTGCTGGTTTCTCTGCAGCAGGGGCTTCTGCCACTGGGGCCTCCGGTTCTGTAACTGCTGGTGCTTGTTGTGCACATGATACCAACAATGGGATGATCATAAGCACCATCATTATATTAAACCATTTAAACTTTGTGATCTTCATTTACTTTCTCCTTCCGGGATAATGATATTATGGGTTAAAAATCAGATGTGATGCGTACAAGTACAAGTTTGTTCGTACGCCAAAAAAAAGAAAAACTGTTCTTTCTGGTCACCTCCTTTCATCGATCAGCTAAAATTCGCTCAGCATTACCACCAAGAATAAGTTCAATTTCGTTCGCTGGTAATCCTAACGATAGGATCTTGTTTAACTGGAAAGGTTGCCAATAAGGATCTCCAAATCCGGCATCCGTTCCAAATAATATTCGCTCTACAGAAATTTGAGATATGATTCGCTTCAATCCATAGGGCGGAGTGCCTGAGGGTACAAGAAAAATATTCTTACAAAGTTCAGCTGCAAAGAGTGCTTCTTTCCACAGATCATGCAAACCTGCATGACCCAGGATGATTTTTAATCTTGGATGTTTGAGTGCGAAATAAGCAATTTGTAGTGGGGATGAGTATGGCGGGGTGCCATCGTGAAACATGACTGGCACTCCCAGGCTTTCCATCTCTTCCCCAAGCGGGTCCATAATGGATTCAAGTGGGGAAAATGCTTGTGCCCACGGGTGCAGCTTGACACCTTTCATACCTAAAATCAAAATACAGCGACGAAGTTCTTCCACAACGTTTGGATAACGTGGGTGTACCGTACAAAAAGGAATCAAACGGTCTGGGTCTGCTGCACAGTATTCTTGTAGCACATCATTGTGAAGGCTGGGATCAAAATATAATCCATCCAATGTGAATACCCAGGCTTTATCAATTTTATTTTGATCCAGTAATTCTAAGAATTGGCTGGAGTCGTAACCGCTAATTAACGAAAGTGCATGACCTGGCATATGGGTATGAGCATCTACGATCATCATTATTCCTCCCCCAGCAATCGCAATATGTTTTTCCCCATCACCCGATTTTGCTCTTCTTCACTTAATATCGTCGCATTTCTACAACCCATTTCGACAGAGTATGAACTGAGTGGTGAATCACTACTAAAAAGCACCCGGTCAATACCTAAACCTTTAATTGCCCGATGAACTTTGTCTGGTAAACTCCAGGATGTGTCAACATAGATATTGGTTGCCAATTGTGCCGATGGTACCGCGTCCAGCCAAAAGTCTGTGCTGCCCATATGTCCCATAATCATCTTTACTTGCGGGAAACGTAGAGCTAACTCTACTAATTGCATCGGTTGGGCAAATGCCGGCGTACCTGTATGAAAGTAAATTGGGACTTTCTTTTCTCCTGCCAACTCAATGATTGGATAAACTAGATCATCACAGAGCAGAAATCCTTGTAGTGAGGGATGGAGTTTGATTCCACGTGCGCCTTGATCGAATGCCCTTCGAAGTTCTGACAAAGCTTTCTCGCCATACCACGGGTTTGCGGTGGCAAAAGCGTAGAAACGATTAGGGTGAATTTGAGCAATTTTTAAAACGTAATCATTCCCTTCGCGGTTGTCCACTGCTATGAAGCGATCAACCGGACAAATCACGGCTCGGTCAATACCGAATGTATCCATTTCACTGATTTGCTTCTCAACAGTCTGTTGGTAATCATGTCCTACCCCAACATGACAATGACAATCCACGATAAAACTCATACAATTCTCTCCTCTATTAAATGATCTAAAATCGGAATAAATTATTTGTTAATGTTAATTTCCCATAAGTAGGATGAGCGAAAAATATTATCGTTCTCTCCGGCAAAAAGGGTTCCATTTTTTGTTATAACCAGCATGTGAATCTTTACTGCCCCTAAACCCAGTTTGGAATCGTATATTGGACCTAAATCTTCGAGATGTTTATTTACCGGATCAAAAACAAATAGACGGGCTTCGCCTTTTCGATCCTTTCCATAACCTGAATTGCCAGCTCCATAAATCAATCCATCCGGTGCTTGAACTAATCCTGCCAGGCGTTCACCAGGATAAGGCTGTCCCAAGTTTTCTACAGACCCATCCGCTGGATTCAATCGACTGAAACCACCAGCGACTGTTCCAACATAAATCAGACCATCAAGACCACAAAACATGTGGTCTACCCGGGCTGGATCACCTGGAATTACTTTTGGAAAACCATGTTTGTGCCAGGTGAATTGTTCATTATCTGGATCGTAGCAAAAAATACGTATAGGGGTAGGACCAACGATATCCTCGAAAGCACGAGATTCTCCCCAGGTTGCCCATAATCGCCCTTGTGAATCCAAAGCACTGCCGTGGGGTTGACATATCAAGACACCATTTCCAATATATGCCAAAATTCGTGATCGATGTGCTTCGATATCGTAACAAAAAAAGTATTCAGCTGGATAGGTGAAGCCATAGATAAGGCGGCGTACAGGATCCAATTTGATGGATTGAATGTATTGATGTGGCACAGGAACATCCAGGACTTTATAAAGGTCCTCGCGCGGATTGTACTGAAGGATTTTCCCTCCTGGAGCAGCAAATTGCTGATCGACATCATGCAGTAGGGCCGTGGCGGCAAAGATACTCCCGTTTTTGTCAATTTCCAGAGAATGATGAAATTTTGCATCATATTTGTTACTGATGCGCTGAAAATTTAAAGAATGGAATAGTTTTGTTTCAGGGTCAAACACATGAAAGATATCATTATTAATGGAGGTCAGCCCAATGTATAGCTTTTTTGAAGGTTCATCCCAGGCTAGGGAGTCAAAGGATATCCAATCATTACAATAATCGGGATGAGCCCGCAAATCTTCAATGTTCCAGTTTCCTTGAACTTCACTTTCCCAGTTTTCAAACCGACTATTTTTATAAATATGTGCAGTGATGTTTTCGATATGCATTAATTATTCCTCCGAAAGGTGTTGTTGGGCAAAATCAGATGCAGCGGCTGCTATAGCGAGTACATTGTCATCAGGAGTTCCTGCGTCCATATTGATACAGCACAATCCAACTAGTTTTAGCGTACCTGCAGCCTGAAGTAACATCAATGTATCCTGATAAATTTCATTGCTGGAACATTGCAGCATGCGAACAGGGCTTAGACGAAGGTTGAGAAACGAATTTGGGAAAGATTTACGAACTTGTCCAACATTCGAGCCCCAACCGACATCAAAAAAAACGGTTGGTACTTTGCTGTATGCATGAACAAATTGATGAAGATTATTTCCGCAGTGGTGGATGCCATATGGTTGCAGTTTTTGAGCTAGAAATAACTCGTACTTAAGAAGAGTCTTTGTATATAGAGCTGGGGATACCATGCTTATCGAACAATTACTGTGTAAAAAGATGGCAGGATTAACATGGATAATCGAACGGTTGGTTGCTATGGAGCAGGTGCCAGTCAGGCTACGCATAAGATTAACCAATGAAACATAAGTCTCAGCCAGAACACCAAAAAGGTGATCTACAAGTTTTTGTGATTCCACCAAATCCATAAAGATTCGCTGTCCACGTAGATGTAGTGCGGTATTAAATAAACCGTCCAGATCAAAGTCGCCTATGACATAGCCAAATTTATCCATTAAGATAGGTACATCCTGTAAAAGGCTATTCATTGGCCATGTATTTCGCAAGTCTGGTGGTTCCAACTTCATAATTTCTGCATCCGTCATTGTCAGCCCCGTCGGCCAGGGAGCTTCATTATCGCTGAATCGGATCGGGACACCAAACAACGCAGGTAAAATAAATCCACCAGCCACCAACATGGATCCTATAAGCGGTCTTGGAGAAGGGTTGCTTTCACAAAACCCGAATCGGTCAAAGAGTGCTTGTCGCATGATGACATCATTATCAATCCGCGTTTGACGATCCAGATAAAAACCTTGGTCAAAGCAGATACCGTAGTTTCGATGCCACCAGTTTGGGTTGAACACGACTTCGACTGGGATCATTTATATTTCCTTGTAAACTAAAACTAAGATTGGGTTTTGGGATAGGTCGTTACCATATCATTTAATAGAGATCGTTTGGCTCGTTGGAGATGAGCATCCAGAATATTCTTCACGGCAATTGGATCTCTTTCCAAAAGAGCTGCCATGATTTGCTCATGTTCGTCCTGTGCCACATCCAATTCTCTTTCATAAGAGCGGTAACGAATTCTAGCCATTTGTGCGTGTAAATTCTCTCGGTCATGTGCATCCCGTAAGCGTTGATTTCCGGCTAACGCCACCAACTTGCGATGAAATTCATGGTCCAATTTTAGGTATTGTGGATATGCCAATTCCATTTCCGGGTGTTTGGCTAAAACTCCCATTTCGTCAACAATTTTTTTCAATTCAATCAAGTTTTCATCTTTGGCGTTTGTTCCAATTAATTCGACAGCATAAAGTTCCAAAACTCGTCTTAAATCGAATGATTCAACGATGTAATCAACGTTGGCATTGGTGACATACGTACCAGAACGTGGAAATATTTGGATAAGCCCTTCCATTTCTAATCTATTGAGAGCTTCTTTTAGTGGTGTCCTGCTAACTCCTAAGCGCTTTTCTATTTCATATAAATCTAAACGCTCACCTTGAGGAATTTCATGACTTACGATTTTTTCTCGCAGGATGTCGTAAATGACTTCGCTTATTTTTGGTGAATTAATTCGGGGAAAAATTGTATCGGATGACATTTTTCACCTATCCCTGAAATATAATATCTGTAATCTTAAATCTGAAATTTCAGTTACATTATAGTGAATTTATAATCCCTTTGTCAATACTGAATCCGTAATATTCACTAATTCGTCCTAAAAATTTCCGAAGTATGTCAATATTGGGCAAGCTTTTCTGAACCTTTACATTTTGGTAGTTAAACATTAGAGCAGAAAGGTTTATAAGTCCGAACTAATTATTTGATGTAATTGCTAATTCTGAATATTAATTATTTATTATTCAACCACGGATATCGACGGGTAATATACAGCCACCATTCAAGAAGTTCAGGATGGTGGCTGATATCAAAATGCCCAAAAAGATTCTCAGTAAAAACGGTAGCAAATCGATCATAAGGTTTAACCAGGTTTTGCCAGACCTGGGATGGGCTAAGCCCAAATTGGGTTAACTCGGGTGAGACTACTTTGAGAAGGTCTTTGTTTTTGAATGGCATCACATTTAGAACCGTTACCAGATCGTTTTCCAGGTACCTTTCCAGTTCCAGTTGACTGGCAAGTATTTGCAATTGAAGATAACGATAAAAGGGTTGATATAAAAGCGGGTCTAGTTTATTGAGTTTTTCTGTGTTAATGGGCAGATTGTAATCAAATAATTGCTCTAACTTTTGATCCGCAACCAGCGGATTTTGTGAATAAGTTTCACAATAATTCCAGTTAATAAGGACTAGCTGTTTGCTGAAGTCTTTCCGTAAAAAATAAACAGCTGCATCCGCACATTGCTCCTGATCGGCTTCGGGCCATAAGAATGCCACGTAGGACCCATCCGGGAATGGAAGCATATTTTTAATGGTTGGGTAAACCAGTGAAAGCAGATTTCTCAGTGCTGTGGGTGAGTTAGAAAAGGGAAAGAAATAGTTGACGCAGTTGACTGTTACATCACATAGATCGGGACTGGGACTGTAAAAATTTCCGCGAGGCCAATGGATATGATTAATTTCAAAATAGTCGATTGCTCGTAACCGGATTGCGGGACACAGGTTTTCACTGGCAATCCCTGCTGGAAGGCGTTGCGGATTTTCGGTAAACGTTGATAAATTGAGACTAAAATATCCTGATTCACGCAGGAATAGGACTTGGCGGTTCTTCTCATGTTCCAGAAATTCACCCATGCAATACCCTTGAAAACCGAACACGATCGCTTGATTACCTTTAAATTATATTCAATCTGATAGCCAGTTCAATCAGAAATCAACACCAACAATTTCATAAAAAAATTAGTTGACCAGGCGATAATATGTCCCATCCAGGGTTTCTGTTTTGACCAATTGTCCGCGGCGACGTAAAAGCTCAAGATGTGCCAATGTTTCCAGGATTGCAAATCGTCGGTGAAACATGGGCATAGTTTCCCATTTCATCGACCAGGAAACACCGGATGCGATCTCGTAAGCATTACTGGGTTGTTGTTGACAAACCACCAGCATTTCATTCAAACGTTCCTCATGGTGATTGATCATTTGCTCAACCCGTTCCGGAAGATTGGTGATAATTTTTCCGTGCGCGGGAAAGGCGAAATTAACTGGAAGCTTGGCAACATTTCGAAGGGATTGAAAATAATCACCCAGTGGATTACCAGCAAGTTCTGAAAACAGGCTAATGTTAGGTGTGGTATGAGCTAAAACATGATCACTGCAAAACAAATATCCTAAATTGGCTTCATGCAGGCAGATCATTCCTGGTGAATGTCCAGGAGACCAAATGATATCAAAATCGAACTGTCCCAGGTGGATTTTTTCACCACCTTTTACGCTTAAAATATTTGCATTTCCATGATTGAGTTTATAAACCGAAAGCGAAATGTCTTTAATTTCCTCGTATCCACTTATTGGAAATCCGTTACGATTTAACCATTTTGCCATACTGGATAAAGCTTTTTCTGCATCATTTCTTCGTAAGGTCAACAATTTTATCTCGATTTCGTGTTGAATAAAAATTGCATTACTTTCCTTACTCAATCTTTCCGATAAACCAAAATGATCCGGGTGAAAATGGGTAATAATAATATATTTCAAATCAGCAGGTGTGAGGTCGATTTCAGCCAGCTGGGAAATGAGTGCATTGTAGGCAACATCCGTATTCCAGCCTGTATCAATGAGCATGGATCCTTCATCAGTTTTTACAACGTAGGCATTCAGGATGCTTAAGCGTTTTTCTGGAAGAGGAATGTTGAGTTGATAAATGTTTGGAGCGACTTCCTGCATGAAAATCTCCTTGGTGCGACAATGGTAGCAATTATAAGCGCGAAGGATGGTTATTCACAATGCCAATATAAACGAGTTTGAATTGGTAGAAAACTTTGTACGATTCCACGTTTTGATGGGTGCATCATATATATCCGCTAATTTTTTTGTAAATTGAAGGGGTCTGATATTCTCTTCGAAATATTTATTTAATAATCAATGAGAGACATTTTTTTGATGGCTGGTCATAAGATAATTGAGAAGATTATTTTGCATAGGAAAAAACAGAATCAGTCAATATTCATTAATTCGGTTAAGCCTTTTTCTGCAACGACGTTACTCGTAATCCGTTTGCGCTTCTTGAAATAAAACTTTATTTTTATGGTCAATTGATCCGTTTGAATTCCTACAGTGAATTCTGCCTGCTGAATTCTGCCTGCATGGCAATTCAAGCAGGTCTGATATAATCACTCCCGGGTAGTGCAGGAAAAATTATAATAATTTTCTAAAAATTAAAACTGGATTACCCGGGGAGTATGATTTTGAGCGATGCGCTGATTCTTCGTGAAGTACTTAATAGTGATGTATTGATCTTTTATAACCAACAATTGGATCATGAAGCAAATTATATGGCAGCATTTACTGCCAAAGACCCAACCAATCGCGAATCATTTTTAGCGCACTGGAAAAGAATCTTGGCGGATTCTTCCGTGATGATTAAAACCATCCTCGTTGATGAGCAAATCGCCGGTAGTGTTCTGAGCTATGAAGACGATGGAAAACCGGAAGTAAGTTATTGGTTGGGGAAAGAATATTGGGGTAAAGGAATTGGCACGGCTGCTTTAGGGTTGTTTTTAAAGGTTTATCAGTTGAAACGACCGATTTATGCGCGCGTAGCAAAGGATAACCTGCGCTCGCGTCGTGTTTTGGAAAAATGCGGCTTTGAAATCATGAGCGAAACGAAAGGTTTTGCCAATGCGCGTGGGCAGGAGATTGAAGAGGTGCTTTTGGAATTATCCGGAAATTAATTTGCCTTGCTGGAAAATCCGAATTGGAAATTTGCCTTTTATTCGTTGATAAACAAATATTATTTTCTAATTAAGGTTAAGATAATAGGAAAAATTAATACATACTAACTTGGTTGAGAATTACTTAAAACAATCAAGCATTTTTTTAATCTATCGTTAGTCCGTTGTATCTAGAAGGTTAAAGGATTGCTTCTCTTTTGATCGCTTCTGCAAATTCGGGGATTTTATTGTAGATCGTATCCGATAATTCCACACCAAATTGTACAGATTCAGGTTCAATTCCCAATACGACTACTTTCGATGGGTAAATATCGCGCAGTTTGGCTGTGGCTAACAAATCGGGTAACCCGATATCATGCGGTGACATCTTCATAGCCAGATAGGCTGGAATCCGATCACCTTCAATACGAATGATGGTTCCCGGTTCCTTGCCAGCGTGAACTGCGTCTACCAAAATCAGATTTTCGACTCCTTCAAGATATTGCAATAGATCCAATCCACAGGTTCCACCATCAACCATATGGATATGTGAAGGAATCATTTCATTAATCATCAAGTATTCCAGGGTGTGGACACTTACACCGTCATCAGATTGCAGGTAATTGCCCACACCCAAAATTAATGTAGTTGATCCCACGCTCAATCCATTACCACAACCCGGGTAATTTCTTTTCCTTCCGCATCCAGAACATGTACTGCACAAGCCATACAAGGGTCAAACGAATGGACAGTACGTAAAATTTCAACAGGTTGTTCGGGATTGGCAACCGGTGTACCAATCAATGCGGCTTCGTAAGCTCCAGGCAGTCCGGATGCATCGCGAGGGGATGCGTTCCAGGTGGAAGGCACAATCGCCTGATAATTGGCTATTTTTCCATCTTTGATGTGAATCCAGTGACCGAGTGCACCACGAGGTGCTTCGGTATAACCCCAACCCATTGCTTCCGCCGGCCAGGTAGAAGGATCCCAGTGAACCTGTTCGTGGATAGCCAGATCACCTTTGGCGATATTGGCTGCCAATTCGTCAGTCCATTCCTCCAATTTTTCTGCTAAAAGAACGGTCTCTATACATCGTGCAGCCACGCGACCCAGAGTGGAAAATAGAATCGTGGCAGGTGCATTTAATTTCGTGAGCACTGCATCTACCCAGAATTTGGTCCGTTCGTGACCGGATGCATAACCAATCAACATTCGGGCCAGAGGTCCAACTTCCATGGCTTTATTATCATAACGGGGGGCTTTAAGCCAGGTATATTTTTTATCGACATCCAAAAAGTCATATGGAGGTTTAGGACCGGTGTAATTTGGTTTAGTTTCGCCAACAGAAGGGTGGAGACCTTTACTTTCATCATCGTAGGTATACCAGGAATGGGTAACGTATTCATTGATCATTTCCGGATCCAGCGGATGTACTTTGCTTAGATCACGATCTAAAATAATCCCTCGCGGAAAAAACATGTGTTCAGGATTATCCGGATCAAAATCATCAATCAATGGAATATCGCCATACGACATGAAATTTCCCAGGCCCTCGCCAATTTCCACCCAATCCAGATAAAAAGGCGCAACTGCCAACACGTCGGGTAAATAAACCTTTTCAACAAAAAGTCTGGCTTTAGCGAATAATTGTTTTAATTGGGCAATTTTATTGGCATTGATTGCCATTTCGCTTTCAGGATCCACAGGTGTGGACATCCCACCTACCAGATAGGTTTGCAGATGAGGGTTTTTGGCTCCCAGGATGGCATGTGCCCGAATGACTTCTCTTTGCCAATCCAGCGCTTCCAGATAATGCGCGACGGCCATTAAGTTTGCTTCCGGTGGTAATTTGTATGCCGGATGTCCCCAGTAACCATTGGCAAAAATACCTAATTGACCGCTGGCAACAAATTTGCTCACTTTATCCTGGACGGCTTTGAAATACGTAGGACTTGAATTTGGCCAATCCGATATGGATTGTGCCAGTTGGGCTGTGGCTTCCGGGTCTGCTTGTAAAGCATTGACAATGTCTACCCAATCGAGCGCATGCAGATGGTAAAAATGAACAACATGGTCCTGCACAAATTGGATCGCATCAATAATATTGCGGATAAGTCTTGCATTGGTAGGAACTTTGATCTGTAAAGCATTTTCAACAGCTCGCACGGAGCTGACTGCGTGTACAGTCGTTCAAACACCGCAGATGCGTTGTGTGATTGTCCAGGCAGAGCGCGGATCCCTCCCTTTTAATATTTCTTCGATACCACGAAACATTGTGCTGCTGCTCCAGGCTTTGGTCACTTTTCCATCAGCAACTTCAACTTCAATGCGCAAATGTCCTTCAATACGTGTAATGGGATCAATAGCAATTCTAGTCATCATCTCTCTCCTTGTAGTAAATGCAAGCTAAAATTCCTTGGCTTTCGCCGGGGTTGGTTCAGGATACATAGGTAGAAACCGGACGGCTGCGTCAAAGGCAATGATGCCAAGGCAGCTTAATCCAATCGATACAATGATTTCAGCAGCGGATGGGAAATAGAAATCTCCATTCAAAAACACGAGACTGGTATTGAAACGGTGAAGGATCAGACCACCCATAGTCAAAAAGGCTGCCCAAACAATACCGGATGAATTATTTCGCACTTTTTTGTCTGCAAATAGAATTGCAGGAATGAGCGCACCGCCCATAATTTCAATCAGAAACATAAAGGTTGGCCAGGGATCGGTCGATAAATACAGGTATTTACCGGTAATGAATAATTCACCAATTCGCAGGACAAGATATAAACCTAAAACATAAGGTACCCATTTGGTTAAGGTAGAAACCAGGCTGAGTTCAAATTTCTGCTGGTAAGTGCGGGCTGAGTGGTAGGTTTCAAACACCGTCATGGCCATGCCGGCTGCTATAGCCGTAAGGAAATAATAAACAGGAAGCAAACCGGAGTACCATAGCGGATGAATTCGATAAGGCAGCACTGTCATCATTGTTCCGAGTGTGGATTGATGAAGAGTCGATAACATTACACCCAATATCACCAGTGGGATGGTGATGCCGCGAATTAATTTCAACGGCGCTTTCCAACCCAGAGCTTCAAAAACTACAGGGCTGAATTCCAGCAACAAGACCGTGGTGTACAACATGACACACCAGCCGATTTCAAACAACGGGGAGTGAATGTTCCAATTCGTTACCAAATTCAATATGCGCTGGGGAAAACCAAGATCTACCAGCAAGGTGAGTGCTGCCAAAATGTAACTGATAAAACCGGTCAGGATGGTTGGACGCAGAATTGGGTAGAGCTTTTTCAGATTGAAAATATAAACAATCGCGGCTACAGTAAAAGCACCTGCAGCAAGCCCGACACCACTCATCATGTCAAAACTGATCCAGATTCCCCAGGGACGATTATCACTCATATTGGTAATTTTTAAGCCAACAATCCAGCGATAAATTGCCACACTTAATCCAATTGCACCGGTTATCCAGATCAGAATCATTCCTGGACCGACCGGATAACGCCGTAGGCGAATATTTCCTAACAATGTTGCCATCTTATTCCTTTTCCTTTCCTTCATTGCGATGGGTGAGGTAATAAATGGCAGTCAATAATCCCCCCATGCCAAAGAAAACAATAGGAACCGATTTCATATACGGCCAGGTGATTTCGGGCAATGGTCGGTCATCCAAATTTGGAAAACCAAGCTTTTGGAATGCGACATTGGCCAGATAAAGCATGGATGTACCGCCAGCCTCCGTTTCACCATAGACATGATCGACATAGAAATCAGGTTTTTCCGTGATACGCTGTTGGGCAACTTCCAGCATGTGACCACGTCGACCGCTGATCAAAGCACCGGTTGGGCACGCCGCACCACAAGCCGGTTCCAGACCTTCTGCCAGGCGGTCTGCACAAAAATCACATTTTTGGACCAGTGGATTTACTTTATCCCACTGATATTTTGGTACTTCGAATGGGCAAGCAGTCATACAATAACGACATCCGATACAAATATCGGAATGGTAAACTACCGGACCTTCTGGCGTTTTTTCCAGTGCTTTAACCGGACAAACCGATGTGCAGGCAGGATCCAGGCAATGCATACATTGTTTTTTAATAAATTGATATGCGTCATTTTCCTTAAAAAGTTTGATGAGAGTCCAATTATTTGCATTCAATTCGGTTGGAAATTCATATAAGTTTTGGGAATCGGTAACCGGTGGTAGACCTGCTCTTTCCTTACAGGCAGTCTGGCAGGCGCGACAGCCGATACACAAGGAAGCATCATAGAGCATGGATGCAGATTCACTGGCATCTTTGGTCGCGGTTTGTTTTTTAGGAGTTGAAACCGGCAAAACAAGCCCACCTAATCCGATTCCTGCCATTTTTAAGAATTCTCTGCGATTAACAGACATGGCTGACCTCCTTTTTATGTGTGGTCCGAATGATCAGATTTCTCGGCTTCTTCAGTTTCAATTTCAGGTTTTTGGTGACCTGACCGGTTTGTTAAGGCATTATATGCAATTGCACCTGCAGCACCGGTTATAAATCCAATCGCAGTGCCACTGATCGCCACGGCAGCCGGGTTGATTTCTCTGGAAGGTTTTTCTACCGAGGGGAATTGTTCAGGAGGTGCAAATTCATACAATGTGATCGGTTCATAGGTTTTCATCTCCCAAAAACCGGGTTCAGAACAACCAATGCAAGGGTGTCCGGAAGCGACCGGCCAACTGGTGCCGTTGTTGTAGCGCACGGTCGGGCAATTATGGAAAGTGACCGGACCTTTGCATCCCATTTGATATAAACACCAGCCTTTGCGATGCCCTTCGTCTCCCCATTGGCGGACAAATTCACCTGCATCAAAATGACCTCTGCGTTCACAATTGTCATGGATTTTTGCACCGTATGCAAAAAGAGGTCGTAATAGTTTGTCCACTTCCGGAAGACGGTTAAAGGTCAGGTAATGTACGATGGTTGCGGAAAGATTAACCGGGTTTACAGGGCAGCCCGGTAAATTGATGATTGGCTTATCTCGAATGACATCCATCACGCCAACAGCACTGGTTGGATTGGGTGCGGCTTTCGGTATGCCACCAAAAGTAGCACAGGTTCCAATCGCTACAATAGCAACAGCGTTTTTGGCTGCTTCCTGGATAATATCCATTGAGGATTTACCTGCAATACAACAATAACCACCATCATCTGCAGTTGAGATTGCACCTTCCACGACCAGTATATATCCACCGGCTGCCATGGAAGCCTGCTTGGCAGCCTCAGCAGCATGACCGGATGCGGCCATAATCGTTTCATGATAATCGACAGACAGCACATCCAATACCAGTTCACCAACGGTTGGGGTGGGGGTCCGTAGGAACGCTTCACTGCACCCGGCGCAATCCTGCAATTCGAGCCAGATAACTGGCAGGCGTTTTGGTGATTCTAAAGCCCTGGCAATCAAATCTGCTGTGCTTTTCGGCAAAGCTAGCGCACTAGCCATTACCCCGCAAAACTTCATAAAGTCCCGGCGGGTAATACCTTTTCGCGTGAATGTTTCCTGTAGGGTCTCTCCTAATAAATGCATACAACACTCTCCCTTCGAAATGGAAAATCAAAAAGTAAAAACCCAAATCCTGATGCTGATGTCAGGAAATGTAGAAAAAAAATATTTATTTCGATGATGTTTGAGGAATTGTTGAAAAAGGCACAGAATGTTACTGTTTTTTATCTTAGCATAACAAAAAAATATATACAAGCAAAAAATCGGATTAATATTGGTAATTTTACCTTTTTAGTATGAATTGTGAATAAATGCACAAATATGCATGTAAAACTTTACTTGATTTGCACAAAACAACACAAAAGATCCATTTTGGTTTGAATTTTGTATACATTTCAGTCATCCAGTGGTTTAAGAAAATAGTCACCATCCTGATTCTGGAGTAGAAAAAGTGGGGAATTAATATTGTATAAAGACTTTGTTTAATTCAATATAGAACAAATATTCTGTTATAATCAATATGTTTATGTCAACCAACTCTTTTCGACTTTTATTGCTGGCAGATACCCACATTGGTTTGGATCACCCGCTTCAGCCGCGTGTTGATCGCCGACGACGAGGATATGATTTCCTGGCTAATTTTAAGTTGGCACTCCAACCCGCTTTGCACGGTGACGTAGATCTGGTTGTGCACGGCGGAGATCTGTTTGATCG
>PGZW01000016.1 GCA_002841515.1 Firmicutes bacterium HGW-Firmicutes-19
CGCATGGCCATGGAAAATGCGACAGACAATGCCGAAGAAATCATCGATAAGTTAGTATTGCAATATAATCAGTCGCGTCAGGCAGCCATCACTCAGGAAATTTCTGAAATCGTGGCTGGTGCAGATGCACTGTAATGGAGGGTCATATGGATAAAATCAACGGTAAACTGTTGCAGATCATCGGTCCGGTAGTAGACATTCGTTTTAGCGGTAAGCAATTGCCGTCTTTGTATAATGCCATCGACGTTCCTTTGAAAGAAGGAAAATTAGTGGTTGAAGTTGCTCAACATGTCGGAGACGATGTCGTTCGTTGCATTTCAATGGGATCGACGGACGGTCTTGTCCGCGGTATGGAAGCCATTGATACCGGCAAAGCGATTTCTGTTCCAGTCGGAAAAGAAGTACTTGGAAGAATGTTCAATGTATTGGGTGAACCGATCGATGGTATGGGTGACATACCTGCAGAAGTTAAAAGAGATCCGATTCATCGTGAAGCTCCGACGTTTGAACAACAACAGACAAGTGCTGAAATCCTGGAAACAGGAATTAAA
The DNA here is from genome assembly GCA_002841515.1 of Firmicutes bacterium HGW-Firmicutes-19. GTDB lineage: Bacteria > Bacillota_I > Bacilli_A > Erysipelotrichales > Erysipelotrichaceae > UBA2227. The sequence goes on from PGZW01000016.1 coordinate 552, forward strand.
GTCATTGACTTGTTATGCCCATATGCCAAGGGTGGTAAAATCGGATTATTTGGGGGTGCGGGTGTAGGTAAAACGGTCGTCATGCAAGAATTGATTCACAACATTGCAAAGGAACATGGTGGATTATCCGTCGTTGCCGGTGTTGGCGAAAGAACCCGCGAAGGGAATGATCTTTATCATGAAATGAATGATTCAGGTGTTCTTAATAAAACTGTTTTGGTTTATGGTCAGATGAATGAATCGCCAGGCGCACGTATGCGTGTCGCATTGTCCGGATTGACGATGGCTGAGCATTATCGCGATGTCGATCATCAAGATGTTCTGTTGTTCATTGACAATATTTTCCGCTTCACCCAAGCTGGCTCGGAAGTTTCGGCTTTATTGGGTCGTATGCCTTCGGCCGTTGGATATCAACCGACATTGGCTACTGAAATGGGACAACTTCAAGAGCGGATCACATCCACGAAAAATGGATCGATCACCTCAGTTCAAGCGATTTATGTACCTGCCGACGACTTGACGGACCCGGCTCCGGCTACAGCGTTTACGCACTTGGATGCCAAAACGGTTTTGGATCGTAATATTGCGGCATTGGGAATTTATCCGGCGGTCGATCCATTGGAATCTACCAGTCGTATGTTGGATCCGTTGGTCGTCGGCGATGAACATTATGATGTTGCACGTGGCGTTCAATCGTTGTTGCAACGTTATAAAGAACTTCAAGACATCATTGCCATTTTAGGTATGGATGAACTTTCGGAAGAAGATAAAGTCATCGTTAACCGTGCAAGGCGGGTTCGTAACTTTTTATCTCAGCCATTCCACGTTGCCGAACAATTTAACGGTATCCCGGGAACATATGTTCCATTGGAAGAAACCGTGCGAAGTTTCCGTGAGATTTTGGATGGAAAAGCAGACGAATTGCCAGAACAAGCATTTATGTATGTAAGCACGATCGAGGGTGCCTTTGAAAAATCCAAGGGATTAGGTAAGTAAGATGTTCACGGTTCGTATCGTTACGCCGAGAGGATTGTACCGCGAGTTTAATACCTCGATACTTAATGTCGTTTCTACGGAAGGACAGTTGGGGATCTTACGAAATCACATGCCTTTGGTTGCGATTTTGATGATTTCGATGCTCACTACCGTAGAAGAAGACGGCCGTCATCGTTATGCCATTTCCGGAGGTACACTGTACTTCAAGGATAATGTAGCAACGATCATGACGGATGCGGTGGAAAGAAGCGATGAAATCGATATCGAAAGAGCCCAACGGGCGAAACAACGCGCAGAAGAACGTATCAAAACGATTGCGGAAGAACAAGATCTTATACGTGCACAAATTGCTTTGCAACGGGCGCTCAATCGGATCAATACAGCGAAATAGCGGCGCATTTGCGCTGCTTCTTTTTTATAACTTTGGGTATATGATATAATCATCAAGGGGGTTCTATGAGTAAAAAGTTAAAAATCATTCTAATAATTTCATTGGGATGCATAGTTATGGCTTTGACCGACGGTATTTGGCAGCCGGGTTATGCAATGAAATCTGCTGTTAAGATATTCTTCTTTTTAGGATTGCCACTGTTTGTCCTCAGAAAAGAGCAGTTGTCCAATTTCTTTGGATTCAAAAAGAAGATGCTACCCAAACTGGTGGCTTTAGGACTTGGGATTTTCGCTTTCATACTTGCAGCTTATTTTATTATAGGACCTTATTTTGATTTCTCTTCCGTTGTAGATGGACTTCAGGATCAATTGGGAGTGAATGCGAGCAACTTCATTTATGTGGCTACATATATATCTTTTGTTAACTCATTGCTAGAGGAGTACTTTTTCAGAGGGATAGCTTTTATCGAACTGAAGAGATGTACATCCAAACGTTTTGCGTATGTATTTAGTGCTTTGATGTTTGCTCTTTATCATGTTGCGATGCTGATTGGCTTGTTCGATTGGTATTTGATCGCACTCATGTTATTAGCATTGGTTGTCGGTGGGTTCATTTTCAACTACATCAATGAGAAAGAGGAGTCGATTCTGGCTTCGTGGACAGTTCATCTATTTGCGAATCTTGCAATCAATACGGTCGGACTGTTGTTGTTTGGTATTTTGTAAAGGAGGTAGATTATGCTAGATCCGATTCCGCGCATATTACTGTACATGTTTACTTTTTTCTTGGCCATGGCGGGATTAAGCAGTGTGGATTTCACGAAGTTTGTCAAAAAAAATAAAGTGACAGAAGCACAGATTTTATACATATCCGTTGCCATGGTTTTAGCTTATGCAATGGCACAGTTTCTTTTGGCCTTATTGTGGAAATAAGGTGAAATGTGGTTTGGCTTGGTTTTTTTGTGTTATAATATCGGTGCTTGACTAAATGGAGGGTTTTTATATGTTTTCTAAACTAGTTGGAATAGATTTGGGTACTGCGAATATGTTGATTTATGTCAAAGGCGAAGGCATCGTTTTGGATGAACCTTCAGTCGTTGCATTAGAGGCTGATTCAAAGAAATGTCTTGCTGTAGGGCAAGAAGCGAAAGATATGTTGGGTCGTACACCGGGACGTATTTTAGCAATTCGTCCGTTAAAAGACGGCGTCATCGCAGATTTTGAAGTTACGGAAATCATGCTTCAGTATTTCATTAAGAAATTGAAACTGAAGGGTATGTTTTCGCGTCCGACAATCCTGATTTGCTGTCCTTCGAATATTACGTCAGTAGAGCGTAATGCTATTCGTGATGCAGCTTACAGAGCCGGAGCAAAGAGAGTCTATATTGAAGAAGAACCAAAAGTAGCTGCAATCGGTGCCGGGTTGGATATTTCTAAACCAAGCGGATCGATGGTATTGGATATTGGCGGCGGTACAACGGATGTTGCTATTTTATCATTGGGTGACATCGTTACCAGTACGTCTTTAAAGGTTGCCGGAGATAAAATGGATCGTGACATTATCAAATATGTCAAAGATTCTTATAAACTGCTGATTGGCGATCGTACCGGTGAGGAAATTAAAAAACGCATCGGAACGGCTTGGCGCGGTTCACGTGCAGATACGATGGAAGTATCCGGTCGTGACTTAGTGACTGGTCTGCCACATACCATTACACTGAATTCCGAAGAAACCGAATTGGCAATGCGTGAAAGCATGCAGGATATCGTCCGTGCCTGTCGTACTGTTTTGGAACAAACTCCGCCGGAATTATCGGCTGATATCGTTACCCGTGGTATCGTTTTGACGGGTGGCGGTGCTTTACTTAAGGGAATCGATCAATTACTCATGAATGAGTTGAACGTTCCGGTCTATGTTGCTGAAAATGCATTGCGCTGTGTTGCGGAAGGCACCGGCATCATGTTGGAAAATTTACACCTAGTACGTTAAAAAAGGACCTCGGTCCTTTTTATATGATTTCGACTTTATCGCCTTTTGACAAGGTCCCACCCACAATGACTTTACAGAATAGGCCTTCATAAGGAAGCAGACTGATTCCGTAGGTCCTGGTTACCACACTGGGATGATCCTCTTTGCCAATCTGACTTACTTGCAGAACAATCGAATCTCCCAACTGTAATTTTGATCCGGGTTCAATTTTGGTAAAATCGATCCCTTCAATCGTAATATTCTCAGCAAAACTTCCTGGACGCAAATCAAGTTCAGGATGCTTTTCTTTTGCCTTTTCAAAACTCTGATAGTTCAGACATGTAACTTGTCTTTCCCAATCGCCACTATGGCCATCACCAACGATTCCATGATTCGTGATTTCTACTGAAACAACTTCATTCTTTAAAACACCGCGTTGTTCACTGATACAGATCGATACAACTCTTCCTTGCATACGATTTCTCCTTTACCATGTATGTACTACATTCAGTTTTGAATCTTTGAATAAATACAATCGACCAGAGTCAAACGGTTGTGTAATGACTTCGTGATTAATCATCAAAACGGTCTTTCCGCGATCCAACAGATGCTCTTTCATCAAATAGTAGGCCAATAATCTTGAACTTTCATCCATATAGGATGTCGGTTCATCGAGCAGATAGACATCCGCTTCTTCACACAACGTACGAATTAGTGCCACTTTTTGGCGTTCTCCTCCAGAGAGGCTTTTGACGGATTGTGACAATATCGATTCGGCTTTTAGTGAAATAAGCATCTGATGAGCTAGTTCAATATTGACAAAATTATCAGCAACTTTCGGAGCAAACAAGTGAAACTGTTGAGGCTGATAAATCCAGGTTCCCAAAATTTGACAGTGGCCACTTGAAAAAGGCATCCATCCAATCATACTTCGAAACAAACTGCTCTTGCCACAACCATTCTCGCCTTGTATGATATGGATCATTCCGCCTTCAAATGTTAAGGATTCCGTAGAGAGAAGTTGTTTATTGTTTATTAAAATGGATAAATCAGTACAATGGATCATGACTTACCTCCTTAAACAATCCGTGGACTAGCCAGTTAATACTAAAACTTATTAACAAAAGGGCGATTCCTAATGTCAGAGCAGTTGAGTAATTGCCTTGATTGGTTTCAAGAACGATGGCGGTTGTCATGACGCGGGTTTTATAGCGGATATTGCCACCAACCATCATGACTGCACCGACCTCTGCCATAGCCCGACCGAAACCCAATAATACCGCAGCTAAAAGTCCGTAACGCAATTCGCTGAACAAGTATCTAATCTGTTTTTTCTTTGGGATATTTAAACCAAAGCAGGTTTCAAGAAAGACTGCTTTGATTGGCAATACCAAGGGATAAACACTTGCAACGATCAGTGGGAACACAATCAATACTTGAGCAGTGACGATAGCAGGTTTTGAGTAAAGCAATCGTAAACTTCCCAAAGGTCCGGCATTGGATAACAGAAGAAACACGGTGATGCCAGCGAGTACCGGAGGTAAACCTGCCAAACTTGAAAACACCGGCCTTAATCGTAGGGCGGTTTTTTTTGTGCTTAATCCTAAGTAAAGACCAAATGGCACAGCAAAAACGGCGGCGATCATGGTCGAACTCAGTGAAACTTGCAAACTGGTAAGAATGATGTCAAAAATTTCTTTCATTTTACTCCGTGAAGAACAGTGTTTCTCCGTATGTGTCTTTTCCGTATTCAGCAATCAATTTCAAAGCCCGTTCGCTTAACATCCACGCTTCGAACGCCCTGGCAGTTTCAACATTCACATTTGACACTTTATCGGGATTGATGACGATGATAGAATAATCATTTCTTAAATCAGGACTTTCACTGACGATTACGTTCACTGACAACTTTGACTTCATAGATAAGAAAGTAGCTAAGTCAGTTAATGTATAGGCTTGTTTTTCGCTGGCCATCGTCAAGGTCGCTCCCATGCCTGATCCGGCAGATACATAGAAACTCGTATCTGTTGATACGGCTTCGGCATCAAGCCCGGTCAGTTTCCAGATAGCTTTTTCTTTGCTATGCGTACCAGAGTTATCTCCACGAGAAATAAACTGTGACTTCGCTGACTCAATTTTCTTAAATGCTTCCGCAGCACTTAAGTTCATTATTTGAGCAGGATCACCCGAAGGACCGACAATTACGAAGAAATTATACATAAACGTCGATCGCTTGACGCCATATCCTTCCTCTACAAAGGTTTTTTCAGCTGCAGGCGAATGTGCCAATAGCGCATCTGCATCGCCTCTTTTTCCTGCTTCAAGTGCAGCGCCTGATCCTAAGGAAACAATTTCCAGATTGATGTTGGTTTCTTCAAGAATATAAGGTCGCAAGTACTCCAATAATCCACTGTCATTGACGCTTGTCGTTGTGGTTAGGCGAAGCGTTTTTGGTGGTTCTTTTTCTTCTACAGTACATCCGGATAGCATCATCATACAAACTAAAAAACTGACAAACAATCGTTTCATTCTAGTCCTTTCTTGCACATTCTTGTGCCGATCCCACCATTATTTCAAGTCCGTGCTTCAATGGTTCGAGAATGTAAAGCAACGATTCTTCGACGGCTCTAGGACTTCCAGGCAATGTGATGATCAGACTTTGTTTTCGGATACCAGATATCGCCCGTGATAACATGGCCTTTTTTGTAATAGTCATACTATAAGCTCGGATTGCTTCGGAAATTCCTGGAGTGAATTTTTCAATCAGCGGATTGAGAGCTTCTGGAGTTACATCACGGTGTGAAAATCCGGTGCCACCTGATATTAGCAATAAATCTACACCTAAAATGTCCGTCGCATGTATTGCAGCTTTTTGTAATTCTTCGATTTCATCCATAACAATCGTTGAAGAAACCAATTCAAACGATGTGTCCATGCATTTCTGGATGACCGGGATGCAACCATCCTCACGCAATCCTTGAGCACCTTTATCACTCGAAACGATTATTGCATATTTGAACATACGGACACCTCCAAACGGTCATTGACCGACAATGTTCCTTCAGACAGAATTCTCAAAAACCTTGTTTTTCTCATTAAAGGACAACCTTCTTCTGAATGATGATATTTACACCCGTCATCTTTATGACAAGTCTTTCCAAACGCTACGACTTGCAATTCGATATTTCCACTTTTTAAACAAGTATCAAGAGGTAAAGCATTATTATCGTAATCAGTACTTAAAATATGAGCATAAAATCTTCGCACGCATAATGCGTAAGGGTCACTACTGACCTTCTGCCAAGTATCGAGTGGAAGAAGTGTGACCAAAGCATCTTTTTGCCGATGATAATCGTCAATGATGCCACCCAAGTCAAGAGACATTTCATTGATCGTAATTTTCTCATTTCGAAAAGGGGAAACACATAACTGTAAAATATCAAGTTTCATGTCGGACATAATGATTGGACTTTCCACCTTCTTTTTCAAGAAGAAAAATTTGATCGATACGCATTGATGGATCCATCGATTTTGCCATATCATAAATCGTCAAGGCGCAGACACTGGCACCTGTCAATGCTTCCATCTCAACACCGGTTTTTCCTTCACAGCGAACCGTACACATAATTCGAATGGAATGACTTTCATCCAACATCTCAAATTCGATATTGATTCCGTTGAGAATTAAAGGATGTGCCATGGGAATAAGTTCGGATGTTTTCTTGACAGCCATGATTCCGCCGATTTGTGCGACCGCTAGGACATCTCCCTTCTTTAATCGTTGATCAAGGATGGCCTGATAGGTTTCTTTGTTTGGTGTTATCACAGCTTGTGCAACTGCTTTACGGCTGGTAACTTCCTTATCTGATACATTAATCATCTGACCATGACCTTGTTTATTAAAATGAGTAAAACTCATACTAACCTCCAATCTGACTCATCTGACGTACGATGGTCTGGTGCTGATCCAATAAGTGCTTTTCAGGTTTGACGGCAATAGCATCCATAAGATATGACATGATGTTTTCGCCGTTGCGCAAAGGTGTCCGTAAATCAATTTCCATATCATTATGTAGACAAGGCTTCAGTTTTCCATCCGGCGTAAGACGGATCCTGTTGCAATCATGGCAGAAATTACATGACAAAGGGGAGATCAATCCGACTTTACCAACAGCTTCGGGTAATCGGTAATAGCGGGCTGGGGATGATGGATCAACAGCCTCTGTAGCAACCAGATCTGGACATAGCCTTAAAACTTCTTGAGTACTTACGAAGTGTCTGAGGGCATAATCAACATTTTCTCCGATAGGCATCAATTCAATGAAGCGAACATCCATCTTCCAGTCATGGCTCAATTGGACAAAATCCCGGATTTCATCAAAATTGATGTCCTTGTTTAAAACACAATTCAACTTCACAGTCAATCCGACATTTTTGGCTTGCGTGATGCCATCCAATACTTCCTGCAAAGTGCCGCCACGTGTCAATCGTTTGAAACGGTCAGGATTCAACGTATCAAGGCTGATATTTACTCGATGCAAACCGCTTTTCTTTAAATCTGCTGCCATTTCTTTTAGTAGTGATCCATTGGTCGTCAAGGCGATATCTTCTAAAGCGTGTATCCGCGAGAGACTTTGAATAAAACCTAGAATTCCTCTTCGAACCAAAGGTTCTCCACCGGTCAGCCGAACCTTTTTTACACCAAGACTGACGAAACTGTGTATGACCATATACATTTCCTCAAAACTAAGCAAATCTTCATGGGCCATGGACTTTACACCATCATGTGGCATACAATACTGACACCGGTAATTGCATCGGTCAGTAACTGATACGCGCAGATAGTTGATGTCACGACCGAAACGATCAATCATAGATTCTCACCTCCCCGGACTCGGAAGTGTCGTATCCTCCGAGAGATTTACATATATTCTTAAATTCATCTGAGCGAATGATCGTCAGAAACAACATCATCAGCGGATCATTTAAGAAATCGGCATAACAGACAAAGTCATAATCCTCCAACCCCAACGGAATAAAGTCGCATCCCATAATGGTAGCAGCGGACTGAATACCCAATCCGCAATCTGCAACATTGTTGGCAACAGCCGCAGCAACAGCGAGGTGTGTGGTAAGTTCTTTGTTGTAACCGACGATTGACTCGGGGTTTATATTTTTCTGATTCAGCCAGTGGTCTAACAATACGCGAGTGCCTGCACCGCGTTGGCGATTGATAAAGCGTATGCGAAGCAGATCCTCAATGGTATGGATATTCTTTGGATTTCCTTTTTCAACGATTAATCCTTGAATCCGTTTGACCCCTTTGATCATAACCACTTTTTCACTTGGAAACAATTTCTTCACGGTATGTGTATTATATGATCCGTCACTTTCAAGCAGATGCGTCATGGCTAGTGCGGATTCTTTTCGGGATAATGCCAATAATCCCGCATAGGAACCGATGTGAACGGAGGAACAATGATAGGGAAAAGTGCTTTGTTCAAACAGATTGGATATCACATCCATGATCAAATCATGGCTGCCAATGGCCAATAAGGTATGTTTGATTTGTTGGATGGGTTTATTCAATTGCACATCCATCATCTCATTGAAGTCGACACCTTCCCGGTTTTTTTCAATCAAAGCATAACCATCGCTCTTTACGACGGACATCATCATACCGGCACCGCGAGCCAGAGGTGTCGCAACGTATCGATCATGGATGTAACCGATTTTGACACGGATGTACTCTTTGCTTTTTAAGCTGGATACGATGCGTCGGGTACTATATGCTTCAATACGATCAACGTGTGGAATTGGATAATGATTAAGTTTCAATAACAGTGGAGTCACAAACTCTTCAAATACAATGTGAGCGCTGACCGGAAATCCTGGAATACCAATCACAGGGACATCACCGACTAAACCCAAGATGGCAGGCTTGCCGGGCTTGATCGATAAGCCGTGAACCAAGACTTTTCCTAATTCGGAAATCACGTGGACGGTATAATCATCGCGTCCGGCGGAAGATCCGGCATTGATTATGACGACATCATGTTTACTGACAGCATCTTCAACAGTGTGCTTGATTTCACTAAAGTCATCTTTGACAATGGGGTATGTGGTTGGAAGAGCCTGAGCTAGAAGAGCCAATCCAGTAAACAAATAGGAGTTTGACTCAACAATATCTCCGACACTTATGGGCTCATATGCACTTCGGATTTCTGTTCCGGTAGGAATGATTGCGATGGATACCTTTTTATACACTTCGATGGAAAGCTGGTTTGCGGCTATCAGCACACTGATGTCCATTGGTCGCAAGACATGTTCCATCGAAAACAACAGTTCACCTTCTGTCACATCTTCGCCGATCGGACGCACGTTTTCCCATGGGACATGAGGTTTGATGATGGAAACACCTGAATCAGAATGAATGCAGTCTTCAGCCATGATGACACAGTCATAAGGATCAAGGATTGGATCACCAGTATCTACTTCGATATAATCAGAAGGATCTAGAAGCAACGGCTTGTGTTCGTTGGCGTTTTTGGTCTTTGCGGAGTCAATCGCGATGCCATCCATGGCGGAACTTGGGTAAAAAGGTACACTGCGCCGCGCATATATCGGTTGGGCAATGACCCGTCCATAAGCGTATTCGGTTTGAACGGTTTCGGTATGCTTCTTTTGATAAACACTATTTAGCGCATCATGAAAAATGCGTTTTGCATCTTCGATATCTGTACTTTTTAAGTAAATCGAACGTTTCACTGTCTATCCCCCTTAGAGTAAAATTACTTCGACAACCTCATCTCTTTGATATCCTTCCAGATTTCCCGGAATAATCACATATCCATCGGCATCTTTCATGGTTGAAATCAATCCTGATTTTGAATACAAGACTTTTGCATGCATCTGATTATTCACATTTCGCAATTGAACATATACAATGGTTTCTTTACCGGCTGAACTCATCACATTGGTATCCAATATGGCAAAAGTCGGTGGACGGTTTATATTGTATGCCTGTTGATAGGCAGTTTTTATGACTCTTAGAAGCACCGTCATCGCACTGACCGGATGTCCGGGCAGACCAACGATGAGACAGGATCCACTTGATCCAAGGATCGTTGGTTTTCCAGGTTTTATTGCCAATCCGTGCGACCATACACCCGGATTTTTACATTGGTCGATGATTTTTGCGGTATAATCCTTTTCGCCTTGTGAACTTCCGCCACTGATCAGAATCAGATCGACAGTTTCCCTTAAGCGATTCACGGTTGTAAACAATAACTCTTCATTATCTTGGATCAAGTGATTCTCTATTACTTCAAAACCCATGCTTTTCAAAATCGAAGTCAGAATCGCGCTGTTAACATCATGAACTTGAGCTTCTTTGATTATGCTGTCAATTGGAAATACTTCATCACCTGTAGATATGATTGCTGCCTTCACGGGTGAATAAACCTCAACGTGCGATATACCAACACCGGCACAACGCCCAATGGCTTGGTGGGTGAATGTTTCATCCTTTTCGATAACGATGTCATTCATATTGAGGTCCTCACCGGCAAAAATCACGTTTTCATGGTGAGCGATGGGTCGGTATATCAGAATCTGATTGTCATTGAACGCCTCACAGTATTCAACCATAACGACAGCCGTTGCTCCATCAGGAATCATTCCTCCGGTAGGAACATAACAACACTCTCCTGAATCCAGTTTTTTCAATGGTTTCTGTCCCATCTCTAGACGTTCGATGCACAAGAGCATGGTTGGAATGCTTTCGGATGCACCGAAAGTCTGTTGAGCTTTAAGAGCATATCCATCGACGGTGGATCGATTGAAGTTGGGCAGTATTTCGGGACTATTAAGCCGTTTTGAACTTATCCGTTGAAAAGCTGTCGATATCGGGATGATTTCTGTACGGATTTTATGATATTTTTGAATGTGTAAAATGCAGCGCAAAACGGCCTGTTCGACCGATTCAACTGTTAATAGTTTCATATTTTGACAATAGGTTCATAAAAAAACCACCAACACCTTTATTGATAAAAGTATAACATATTTTGAAAGGCGGAATAAATACGTTTGGGAAATTTCTTGACATTTATGTTCGTTGTTTTATAGTTAAATTACTATGAACAAACATGCACCTGATGATGTAACCATTAAAAAAGTATATCTTGAACTGACGCAACGATGCAATTTGAATTGTATCAGTTGTTTTCGACAGAATTGGGATTTCCCACAGACTCAAATGAGTGAAGAAGTCTTTAATCGTTGTCTGGAAGGGTTAAAGACCACTTCAACACTGGAGGAAATCGTTTTGGGTGGAATTGGTGAACCAACAATACATCCCAAGTTTATCGAATGGGTGAAAATGTTACCCGATGTAAAATTGACCGTAACAACCAACGCTTATGCTTGGAGCGATGAAGTGATTGAATTATTGGCTGAGCGGTTTCATCGTGTCGTCGTTTCCGTAGATGGACTTGAGGCAGAATTTAGACTCATTCGAAACTTTGAACTTGGCATATTGGAAAAAAATGTTGCGAGACTGATTGAAGTTCGCAAGAGAAAAGAACAGCATGAGCCTTTTGTGTATGCTCAGATTGTTATTAGTGAATACAATGTTGACGATGTCGGTAAATTGATCAAACGACTTGCCAAACTTGGGATCATGAAAATCATTTTATCAAATCTGCTTCCTCAAAATGAGGAGGACAAGGATAAAATACTATATACACTATATGAAAATCCACGCATGAAACAATATCGGCAAGAGTGGTTAAATATTGCGATGTCCAATCAGATTCAGTTGAAATTCCCTAACATTCAATTGAAGACAGAGAGAAGATGTAATTTCGTCTATGATGGTACCATGACGATCAACAGCGATGGAAATATTGCGCCGTGTTATCGCTTTGCACACCCTTCAGTCGAGTATGTTTTTGGCAGAAGGAAACAAGTATATGCGTTCACTTATGGCAATGTTAAAGAGAAGAGTATTGATGAGATTTGGAATACCCGATTGTATACGGATTTGCGTTTACAGAACTTGCGTAATCGCTTCCCATCTTGCCCGGACTGTGATTTGGTCGATGCCTGTGACTATGTCAATGATTCATTGTGTGATTGTAACGGACAGAATCCTTCGTGTGCCGATTGTCTTTGGACCCGTGATTTTGTTCAGTGTATTTGACCTTTACAAACATTTGTAAGCGCTTTATAATTAAGTCAGGTTCCGAGTTATCTGACCCGATCTAGGTCATTTAACCGATGGGTCATGCTGGAAACGGTATGGCCTCCCACTCCTTGGAAAGGGACTGCATCATTTAATGCGGCCCTGATATACCAACACCAACTATCAAGGGTCGCCCCTTGGTTTTTTATTGACAAAAGGAGGAAATATGTCAACAACTTATAATTTGAAAATGTTGAGAGTCAATTTGACGGAAGGTACCATTAAAACGGAAGATCTCGATGAAAAATTGGCAAAGAAGTTTCTGGGTGGTCGTGGTTTAGGTACAAAGATTCTTTATGATGAAGGTGTTGCGACGGTGGATCCGCTATCACCTGAAAACAAACTGATTTTTATCAATGGTCCGTTGACCGGTGCGAATGTTCCTACGGGTGGTCGTTATATGGTGGTAACGAAGGCTCCGTTGAATAACATGATTGCAAGCTCAAACTCGGGTGGTGTCTGGGGTGCGCGCTTGAAATATGCCGGTTATGATGCGTTGATCGTTGAAGGGAAAGCGGACGCTCCGGTTTACATGGTCATTGATGATGATCATGTGGAAATCAAAGATGCAGCTGCACTTTGGGGCAAAACATCAGAGGAAACAGAAGAAGTTTTGAAGGAAGAATATGGTAAAAACGCCTCGGTCTTGAATATCGGTCCGGCAGGAGAGAATTTATCTTTGTTGGCTTGTATTATCAATGAAGCCGACCGTGCTGCAGGCCGTACCGGCGTTGGTGCCGTTATGGGGTCAAAGAATTTAAAAGCAGTCGTATGTTCTTCGAAGCGGACAGTCGTAGAACCTTATGATAAAGAAGCTTTACGAGAAACCGTTGCTAAGAATCTTAAACTTTTAAAAGATAATGGCGTCACCGGAACCGGATTGCCGACATATGGAACCGCAGTATTGGTAAATATCATTAATAATGTGGGTTCTTTCCCGACGAAGAACTGGCAAGAATCTCAGTTTGCTACTTCTGAAGAAATCAGTGGCGAAATGCTGAAAGAAAAATTCTTGGTAAAACAAGGTTTCTGTCACCGTTGTCCGATCGGTTGCGGTCGCGTAATTAACATGAATGGTAAAATCGTCGGTGGTCCGGAATACGAACCGCTTTGGGCGTATGGCGCAAACTGTGGTCTTGATGATTTAGAAGCGATCACGATTGCCAATTACTGGGCAAATGAAATGGGCCTGGACGCTATCGGTGCTCCAACGACTATTGCAACGGCGATGGAATTGTATCAAAAAGGATTTATTACAGATGAGGATTGCGATGGAGTTCCTTTGAAGTGGGGAAGTTCAGAGGCAATCATCGAATGGACCAAACGTATGGGATTGAATTCTAATCCATTAGCAAAATTGATGGCACAAGGTTCATATCGTTTATGCGAGCATTACGGAGTTCCTGAGTTGTCGATGTCCGTTAAGAAACAAGACATGCCTGCTTACGATGCACGTGGTATTCAAGGTATCGGTTTAACTTATGCTACTTCAAACCGTGGCGGATGTCATGTTCGCGGTTATATGATTTCTCCGGAAATTTTGGGATTACCACAACCGTTGGATCGTTTTGCCACTGAAGACAAAGCTCTTTGGACGAAGATTTTCCAAGATCTTACAGCTGTTATCGATTCAACAGGTATGTGCTTATTTACATCCTTTGCTTTAGGTGCAGCTGAGTATGCGGAAATGATCAATGCTGCTACCGGCACAAACTATACACCGGAAGAATTGTTGGTCGTTGGCGAACGTATCTATAATATCGAACGTCAATTCAATAAAGCTGCCGGAATGAAACCGGAAGATGACACATTGCCGAAACGTCTGTTGGAAGAACCAATTCCGGATGGCCCTTCGAAAGGTGAAGTCAGTAAATTGCATATCCTGTTACCTCAATACTATGAGTTGAGAGGCTGGGAAAATGCCTTCCCGACAGAAGCAACGCTTAAACGTTTGGAATTATTATGATAGAATAAGGGAGAAGAAATTCTCCCTTTCTTTTGGAGGTACTCATGGTTGAAGTTCGTTTATTTGCTTATTTTCGTAATAATCGCGGAAAAATCGTTTACGTAGATCCCAATCAATACTCGAATGTGCAGATGATATTGGATCACTTAGGCATCAATTTGAGTGATGTTCAGATTTTACTTGTCAATGGCAGGCATACGCATGCGCAGCACGAACTAAAAGAAAATGACATTGTGGCCTTGTTTCCACCAGTCGCCGGCGGATAATGGAACGTTATTTACGCAATAAAGGCAGTATCACACAATCACAACAAGACTTGCTCGCGCAACGACATGTTGTCGTTTTGGGATGTGGTGGGTTAGGCGGTTCAATTGCGGAGTCGCTGGCTCGTATCGGTGTCGGAAAGCTGACCTTGGTCGATGATGATGTTTTTGTGGAAAGCAATCTGAATCGTCAACGTTTTTCAACGCTTAAATCGATTGGTTTATCGAAAGTTGAAGTAGCTAAAGAAAAACTTTCTGATATCAATGATCAAGTCAGCGTGGTTGCGAAAAAAGTGTATATCGACTCCTCGAATATTACCTTGTTGACTAAGGGATGCGACCTAGTCATCGATGCTCTCGATAATTTTGTTACTCGGCGGATTATTGAGGATGCTAATCTGCCTGTTCCCATCATCAGTGCGGCCGTCGCGGGTTATAATGGTTGGTTAACCATCAGTAAACCGGGGTATAAGAATATAAAACACCTGTGCTCATATATGAACAAAGGTGTAGAACAGATTTTTGGTAATCTGAGTTTTACTGTCAACATTCTCGCTGAACTTGAAGTCAGCCTGGCGATACGAACATTATTGAGTGAAGAACTGTCATTTCATGGATTTTACTTCGTTGATTTAAAATCATTGGAAATTGAGAAAATCGAGATCATTGAGTAAATCGTTGTTTAAGTTGTGTGACTGTACCGACGACCATCAGGAAAATCAGTATCAGAAAAGATACGGACAACGTTGACCATTTCAGAAGAGTCATGATTCCTGTCATATCCGCAATGATGGGTGTAGTTTGTGGGAATCGAAATAGAACTATTGATGCCATGATGTTCTCAAGATAGTCGAATCCGGCCGCAATCAGTGAGGCATAGAGTAAGTACGAAGCTTTCAACAGCTTCGTTTTCTTATAGAAATAGGCGGATGAGATCAACAGGAACTGTGTATAAGCTACGGGCCAAATCAGATCAAATGTAAATCGCTGGCGAATGTAAAAGGCACGTCCCTCTTCTCCATAACTATCGGCGATACGATATAAATCATCCGCCGTATAAATAAAAGAAGTATCAATGCTTTCCATAAGTCCGAAAGCTTCACTTTTGGCTGCTTCTTGGGGCAGGATAAAAATAATGAATGACATAAATATAAGCAAAGATAGAATAACAGCAATAACATTCGTTTTATTCACGATTTTTGAAATGAACTTTTTCATAACAATTTCCTCTTTTCTATAGTGTAAACCATAAACTGGGAATTTGAACCATTTTGCTTTTGTAAAGGACTCTTTTCTTTTGTTGCATATATAACATAGAAGGAGCTAATTTATGAAAAACATGATGAATATCAGTGATGCCTATGTTAAAAATGATGATTTCTATCGAAGTGAAGAGATTTTCCAGCAGTATATTTTTCAATACCAACAGTATTTACGATCGCTTTCGACTAAGCAAATGTCCAGAGAGTGTATCAGTGGAATCAATCGTCTGCAAAGACAGAGTCTGCGATCGTCATCGCAGTTAAACATTCACATCAAAGTCGGAGATGTGTGTTATATAGATTTTGGTCAGGTATATATCAATGAAGCAGGATATCAACACTTTGGTCTGGTATTGTCGATCGTCAATCACAAAGCATTTGTTTTACCGATGACATCCAATTCAACGACGTATCAATATGCCAATGATCCTTCGCGAATAGAACATGGTAAAAACCATTTGTATCAGTTGGGCTGGATCGATGGATTGAATAAGCAGTCGGTGGCCTTTTTGAACGACTGTAAGTTTATAAATACAGCAAGAATCATAGCAATTAAAGGACATATCGATGTCAATGGCGAATTATTCTCGGAAATTGTCGAACGGGTTAGAGATTCAATCTTTCCTTAATCAACCACACTTTACTAAATCATGGTAAAATGACAATGGTGATAACATGATTGAACGATTGTCGGGCAGATGGGTAGTTGCTGTTTCTGGAGGAGCCGATTCCATGGCTCTTTTAGACATGTGTAAAAAAGCGAAACTGAATATTGTCGTCGCTACCGTCCATTATCACCAACGACAAAGTGCTGACCGTGATTTAATAATCGTCAGTGATTATTGTGAAACCAATGCTATTCCTATATATATAAAGCATTTTGATGAGCCGTTGATCGGCAATTTTCAAAATCAGGCTCGCTGGTATCGTTATGGTTTTTTTAGGGAAGTCGTTAAGGAAACAGAAAGCAAAGGTGTGTTGACGGCTCATCACCGAGATGATGTTCTAGAGACTTACCTTTGGCAAAATCAACGCGGCCATCGGGTAAAACGCTATGGCATCGGCAAGGAAGTTGAGATTTACGGTGTAAAGATCGTTCGGCCGTTGCTCGAACAATATAAAAAGGACTTAGTAGAGTATTGTCAGAAGAACAATGTTGAATTTGGGGAAGACGAATCAAATGCTTCAAATAAATATTTACGAAATCGCATCCGCAAACAATTGTCGACGAAGTCTCTGGAGTTTAAGATTGCAGTGTATAAAGAGATGGAGTGGAAAAATCAGCAATTATTGATGGATCGGGCGATGGACAAGGAATATGCAGAGGAGTTGGGTGATCGTGTCCATAAGAATTCGATCATCGAACACCAGCGGGATATTTCTGTCCTTGAACTTTGGTTGGTCTCTTTGGGATATCCATCCATCATGTCGAAAAAATGGCTAAAGGAGATTATCAGACAACTTAAGGCAATCAATAATGGAATGATCCCACTAAAAAACGAGTATTACTTGCAGATTCATCAGTCCACAGTTTCACTTAAGGAAAATTTGTCCTATGAATATGCAATAACATTTGATAAAATAGAGGGCGTACATACCCCTTGGTTTTCTATCAAAGAACAAGGGCCTCGTATGTGTGCGCTAACAGTCGGTGAAGATGATTTTCCGATTACCATCCGTAACTGGCATCCCGGTGATGCCATTGAAATGCGCTTTGGTACAAAGAAAGTTGCGCGTTGGTTTATTGACCGCAAGATTCCAGCGGATCAACGAAAAAGTTGGCCTGTTGTATGCAATAAAGATGACAAAGTCATTCTTGTACCAGAGATGGGTTGCGATGTGGTTCATTATTCTGACAATCCCAATATGTTTGTGCTAAAATAGAAACAATCTTCAGGAGGATAAGAAAATCATGCATCAAGATTTAAAGAAAATACTGGTCAGTGAAGAGCAAATCGTTGCTAAGTGCAAAGAACTGGGTACTCAGATCAGTCATGACTATCGTGCCATCGGTGAAAATCCGCTATTGGTAGCGGTTTTGAAAGGGTCGGTCCCTTTCTTAGCCGAACTAGTCAAACATATCGATTTAGATATCGAGTTTGATTTTATGGATGTATCTTCCTATGAAGGAACAGAATCTATCGGAGATGTCCGAATCATTAAAGACTTAGACCGTTCCATTAAGGGAACACGCATTTTATTGGTTGAAGATATCGTTGACACCGGTCGGACGATCAAAGAAGTTACCCGCCTTTTATTAAATAAGGGGGCAACTGAAGTAAAGATCGTCAGTTTGCTGGATAAACCCAGCCGCCGCGTCATTGAAATCAGTGCTGACTATGTTGGGTTTGAGATTCCTAATGAATTCGTTGTCGGATTCGGATTGGATTTCAATGAGAAGTATCGTAACTTGCCCTATGTCGGGGTATTGAAAGATGAATTTTATTAGTAAGTAAGGAGCGTGAAAACGTGAACAGAAACAGAGCATTGAACATGCTCCCGTATATAATCGTTATGATTGCGATGATGAGTCTATTATTATTCACATCCAATGCACAAGTTAAAAACTTGAATTATAACGAATTTATGGAGCTTGTTCGTAAAGATGTGATTACAGAGGCAGACGTCAGTGTGTCCAATGTAGTCATCGACATCCGTGGCAAGTACATGGAAAATGGCAATGAAGTCGTATTTAAAGCAACGATTGCGAACACTGAAGTTCAAAATAATCAACTGATTGAAGATTTGGTAGCTAATGGCGTTGTTGTCAAAATTATCAATCCCTATGAAAGCAACCTATTGGTTGACACCTTAGTACAAATCGTACCATTCTTATTGTTTGGTGCTTTTGCATTTTTCTTATTGACACGCATGAACTCGGGTAATAACAATAAGGCCTTCGAATTTGGTAAAACCAGAGCTCGTCTAGAAGGCAACATCAAAGTTCGTTTTGATGATGTCGCTGGTTGTGATGAAGAAAAAGAAGAAATGGCTGAATTAATTGAGTATTTAAAAAATCCGAAACGGTTTGCCCGCATGGGTGCTCGTATTCCTAAGGGTGTCCTATTGGTAGGTGCTCCGGGTACAGGGAAAACATTGTTGGCTAAAGCGGTCGCTGGTGAAGCGGATGTTCCGTTTTACTCGATTTCCGGATCTGACTTTGTGGAAATGTTTGTTGGTGTTGGTGCATCGCGTGTACGTGACATGTTTAAGAAAGCACAACAAACCGCTCCATGTATCATCTTCATTGATGAAATCGATGCCGTCGGTCGCCAACGTGGTACCGGTTTAGGCGGTGGTCATGATGAACGTGAACAAACCTTGAACCAGTTGCTGGTTGAAATGGATGGCATTACGGATAACTCCGGAGTCGTCATCGTTGCAGCTACCAACCGTCCCGACGTTTTGGATCCGGCATTGTTACGACCGGGGCGTTTTGACCGTCAGATCACGGTAAGTTTACCGGATCGTAGAGGTCGTACCGCAATCTTGAAAGTTCATGCACGTAATAAAAAACTGGCTGACGATACAGATTTGGATGCTTTGTCAAAACGTACACCGGGATTCTCGGGAGCTGATTTAGAGAATGTATTGAATGAAGCTGCTATCTTGGCGGTCCGTGAGAATGATACGTTGATTCGCATGCATCATTTAGATGAAGCAATCGACCGTGTTATTATGGGTCCGGCGAAGAAGTCGCGTACATATACAGATAAAGAACGTCGCTTAGTCGCGATTCATGAAACCGGACATGCCATCATCGGGTTGATGTTGGAAGAGGCCGACATGGTTCAAAAAGTGACAATCATCCCGCGTGGTAATGCCGGTGGTTATAACTTGATGACACCGCGTGAAGAACGCATGATGATGACGAAGACCGATCTATCCGCAAAAATCACAGGTTTGCTTGGCGGCCGTGTTGCGGAAGAAGTCTTGTTAAAAGAAATTTCAACAGGTGCATTTAATGATATTGAACGCGCAACTTCGATTGCACGAGATATGGTCATGGTTTATGGTATGAGTCATTTGGGTCCGATTCAATACGAACGCAGTGGCGGTAATGTCTTCTTGGGTCGTGATTATAATGCCCAACGGAATTACTCCGGTGAAATCGCATTTGAAATCGATAAGGAAGTTCGTCGCCTCATTGATGAGAGTTATGAAGCCGCAAGGAAAATCATCGTTGAAAATATGGACTTACTCAATCGTATTACGGAAGCCTTGCTTGAATATGATACATTGACTAATGAGCAAATCATGTTGCTCTTTCATGGAAAGCAGCTAGAGGCAAAGCCATTACCTGTTCCTCCGGTAGAAGAAATTATAACTAAAGAAGTAGTTGAAGAACCAAAAGCATAATTCACACCCCTGGTCACAGGGGTGTTTTAAACAAAGGAGACAAAGAACATGGACACGATGGTAAGAGCTTTGGCCCATAACGGGCGCATTCGTATCTTTGTATGTAAAACGACAGAACTGGTTGAATATGCACGTCAGCGGCATGATACCTTTCCAACAGCAACCGCTGCTTTGGGAAGACTGTTGAGTGCCGGTGTATTGATGGGAAGCATGTTGAAGAGTGATCAAGAGAAAATATCAATGACGATCCGATCCGATGGACCACTAAAAACAATAATCGTTGATGCCGATCACCTGGGTAATGTCCGTGGTTTGGTCGGAAATCCCTATGTCAATTTAACCAATGATAAAACCGGGAAATTGGATGTAGGCAGAGCGGTTGGGAATGGAATGCTAAACGTTGTCAAAGACTTGAGTATGAAGAATGACTTTACTTCGTCAGTCGAACTTCAAACCGGAGAAATCGGCGATGATCTGGCCTATTACTTTTTAGTCAGTGAGCAAACACCTTCGGCGGTTAGCGTCGGTGTATTAGTCAATACCGATGCATCCGTACTTGCTTCCGGTGCACTCATCATTCAAATGATGCCGGATGCAGATGATGCCGATGTTATGATCACTGAGAATGTCGTTGCCCATTTAAAACCGATCTCGCAAATGATTCATGAAGGAATGACGCCAAGTGAGATCGCATTGGCTTTGTATGATGATGTTGAAATCCTGGATGAACAACCAGTAAAATTTGAGTGTTCATGTAATAAAGAACGAATGGCTAGAGCGCTTTCCACACTGGAAATCATGGATTTGAAGGATATGATATTTGAAGATCACGGATGTGAATTGACTTGTCATTTTTGCAACATGACATATACATTTTCAGAAGATGAATTAAGAGATATTTTATCGTTGAAAGGGCCAGATCATGTGGCGCATTCGTGATATCATTATCCCCAATAAAGTCGTTGTCGGACCGATGGCCGGAGTCAGTAATCTGGCTTTTCGTTCTGTCGCGAAGGAGTTTGGGGCTGGTTTGATTTATACGGAAATGGTGTCAGACAAAGCCTTGTTTTACGGGAATGAAAAAACGATTCGCATGTGTGAAGTCGATCCCAACGAGCATCCGCTGTCCTTACAGCTTTTTGGTGAAGACATCGATACCATGGTTGCTGGAGCTGTATTTTTGGATCAAAAAACCGATTGCGATATTATCGATATCAACATGGGATGTCCGGTATCCAAAGTCGTTAAAGGAAATGGCGGAGCATCTTTGTTAAAAACTCCGGATCATGCGATTCGGATTTGTGAAGAGGTCGTTAAAGCCGTTAAAAAACCGGTCACAGTCAAAATTCGTACCGGATGGGATAAACACAGTATCGTCGCAAAGGAATTGGCCATCGGTCTTGAGAAGGCAGGTGCCAGCGCCATTGCGGTTCACGGCCGTACGCGTTCACAAATGTATCAAGGGGATATCGATCTAGATCTGATCAAATCAGTCAAGGACAGCGTGTCGATCCCGGTCATTGGTAATGGCAACATTTTCCGCGCACAAGACGCACTGGATATGTTAAAATATACCGGTTGTGATGCCATTATGTTGGCTCGCGGGGTATTGGGCAATCCGTGGCTGATCAAAGAAATTCTGGTTGCCATTGAAAACGGCAACTCGGATTATGTGTTTGCACGTAATGAACGGTTTACGTGGGCACTGACACATGCAAAGCGATTGGTAACCTTGAAAGGTGAAGATGTCGCGATGCGAGAGATGCGAAGTCATGCCAGTTGGTATGTTGCGGGCATGCCAAGCAGTCACAAAGTTAAAAATCTGTTTTCACAGATGACGACCTATCAACAATTTGTTAATATTATAGAGAATTATCAAAAAGAAATCGAAGACTTGATTTAGAAAGCGAGTAAACATATGAACAACGGATTGAGCGAGCAAGAAATCATTCGACGTCAGAAAATGGAGGATTTGCGTAGCAAAGGGATCGATCCTTTTGGTACGGCTTACCAACAAACCCATCACAGCAAGGACATCATCGAGAAATTCGATGCTTTCAGTAAGGAAGAAATCCATGAAATGACGGATGTCCGGGTCAAAATTGCCGGTCGCATCATGACCAAACGGCTGATGGGAAAAGCCGGTTTCATGCATATTCTTGATCGTGACGGACAAATCCAAGTCTATGTACGCAAAGATACTGTCGGGGATTTTTGGTTCGAATATTTTATGGACGCTGACTTAGGAGATATGGTCGGTATTGAAGGCGATGTTTTCCGTACCAATCACGGTGAATTATCCGTAAAAGCCGAAACCATCACGCACTTAACCAAAGCTCTTCGCCCGCTTCCGGATAAGTTTCATGGCTTGACCGATGTTGAAGAACGTTACCGTCGTCGCTATGTCGATTTGATTACCAACGAGAAGGCCAGAGAAATTGCGATTTTACGTCCGAGAATCATTCGTGCGATTCAAAACTATTTTGATAGTAAAGGATTGATCGAAGTGGAAACGCCGGTACTCACGCCGATTCTCGGGGGCGCAGCTGCACGTCCGTTCGTTACTCATCACAATACCTTGGATATGGACTTTTACCTTCGTATCGCTACGGAACTGCCTCTAAAGCGATTGATCGTCGGTGGACTTGAGGGTGTATATGAAATTGGTCGTTTGTTCCGCAATGAAGGCATGAGCCCGAAACACAATCCGGAATTTACTACGGTTGAAGCTTATGTGGCTTATTCTGATATGGAAGGCATGATGGATACAATTGAAGGCATGGTCGAGTTTGTGGCTAATCAGACTCTGAAAACTACGGAAATCCAATGGGGTGAAAAGGAAATCTCACTCAAAGGACCTTATCGTCGTATACACATGGTCGATGCAATCAACGAAGCAACCGGCGTCGATTTCTATGCTGTTACCAGTCTTGATGAGGCGTTAGCACTTGCCAAAGCACATAATGTGGAGGTGTTGAAACATCAACACAGCTTCGGTCATATCGTCAACTTATTCTTTGAAGCCTTTGCGGAAGAGAAGATGGTTCAACCGACGTTCGTCTTTGGACATCCCATCGAAATTTCGCCATTAGCCAAGAAAAATGAGAAAGACCCACGCTTTACCGATCGTTTTGAATTATTTATTGACGGTCGCGAATATGCCAATGCGTTTAGTGAACTTAATGATCCAATCGATCAGCGCCAACGCTTTGAGGAACAACTCAAAGAGAAAGATTTGGGTAATCAAGAAGCCAATGAAATGGACATCGACTTTGTTGAAGCATTGGAATATGGCATGCCGCCAACCGGTGGACTGGGATTTGGCATTGACCGCTTCGTCATGTTACTGACCAATTCCGAAACCATTCGTGAGGTTATCCTGTTTCCGCACATGCGCCATCGCTCTCAGTAAAAACCAACTCCCGCAAGGGAGTTTTTATTTGGTGCATTGTTCAATGAAGTTGATATCACTGTTATAATGAATTTACGATTATTTTGAATTGTGTGGAGGTCGAGATGAAAAAAATACTGATTGTAGAAGATGATGCCACGATTGCCTTAGGATTGCAGTTTTCATTACAACAAGAAGGTTATGATGCCATGGTTCTTAACACCGTGAGACAAGCCAATGAATATTTAAATAATGCAAACATTGATCTTGCAATCTTAGATGTATCACTACCTGATGGTACCGGATATGATCTTTGCAGAAGAATAAAATCCGAATCCAACTCGCCGGTTATCTTTTTAAGTGCCGCTGATGATGAAGTGAATATCGTGATGGGCTTACAACTCGGTGCGGATGATTATGTTTTAAAACCTTTCCGACTTAAAGAATTGTTGTTGCGGGTCAAGAATGTGATTAACCGGAATCAACCAAAAGAAGAGTCTATAATTCACATTGAGGACATCTTGATTGATACCAAAGCTGCACGAGTCACAAAAGCTGGAAAAGAAGTATTTCTCAGCGCACTGGAATATCGTCTGTTGATGATTCTGGCTACTCATCGCGGACAGATGCTTGATCGAAATCAGCTGTTGGAAAGCATTTGGGATATTGGCGGCAGTTTTGTTAATGACAATACATTAACAGTTTATATCAAACGTTTGCGTGAGAAAATCGAAGATGACCCGTCTTTGCCAAAAGTCATATTTACTGTACGTGGATTGGGATATAAGATTCTATGAAAATTTTGAGGAATGTTGAAATCAGAATATTCTTAATCGGTTGGGTTATACTTACGGGTTTATCGATTTTTTCCATGATTGTCATAAATGATTATGTCATATACATTCTTTTGATATACTCACTTTCAATCGGAACTCTTTTTATTTCTTTATCCATTTTCAGATATCAGAAATTAGAGAAACTCAATCAATATTTAAGAGAATTGAGTCTTGGAAATACAAAACTTTCATTTGAAGATCTTCTAGAAGGCGAACTTTCAATTCTTCAAAGCGAACTTTATAAACTGACGGTAACGATTCGCCAACAGAATCAACAGTTACAACAAGATAAGGAGTCTTTATCAAAATCACTTGCGGATATATCCCATCAACTGAAAACACCGCTGACATCTCTTTATATGATGTTTGATTTGATGAGAAATCCATTGTTGGACGAGCAAAAGCGAGAGTTATTTATGTCTCAATCTTTACAACAGTTACACCGCATGAAAAGCCTGATCAATTCGCTGCTAAAGATGTCGCGATTGGAATCGGAGACGGTTAAGTTTATCAAAGAGTGGGTGAATGCCAGTCAGTTAGCGATAGAATCGCAAAGCTCTTTGGATATTCTGATGGATATCCAATCGACGAGTATCAATACAGAGATTCTGACTGATAAGATCTATTGTGATAAAAACTGGACTCAGGAAGCAGTTAATAATATTCTTAAGAATGCCATCGAGCACAGCCAGCCGAACCATCAGATTAGCTTTGTCATCAAAAAAGGTTCGTTGGGTTATCAGATACAAATCACCAATGTCGGCAACACGATCGCACCCGAAGATCACCATAAGATATTCACGAGATTTTACAAGAGCAAAGATGCGTTTTATGATTCTGTTGGGATTGGGTTATCCTTATCAAAGCAAATCATTGAACAACAAAATGGATTTATTGATGTAACCAGTCAGAGAAACCAAACAACATTTACAATTACATTGCCATTTCAATTAGAAAATGACGATTCAGTCACTTAATAAGTCATCGAATCGTCATTTTCTTTGGTTAAAATTAAAGTGAAGAGGAGATTACTTATGGAAATTCTAAGAGTTGAAAATTGTTCAAAGATATATGGTGCCAAGGAAGCACAAGTCACTGCCCTCAATAATGTCTCATTCAGTGTAAAACAAGGAGAATTTGTCGCAATTGTCGGACCTTCAGGGTCTGGAAAATCCACGTTGTTACATATCCTTGGTGGGGTAGATCGACCGACATCTGGAAAAGTGTTTGTGGATCAAACGGATATCTATGCACTAAATGAGTCAAAGTTGGCTATTTTCAGAAGGCGGCATTTAGGATTGATTTATCAGTTTTATAACCTGATTCCAATTTTGGATGTTCAGGAAAATATCATGTTACCGGCTTTACTTGACCGACAACGGCCGTCGCAACAGCATTTCGATGATCTGGTGGCTACATTGGCTATTTCCAACCGTTTGTTTCACTTACCAAATCAGCTTTCCGGCGGTCAACAACAACGTGTATCCATTGCCCGAGCACTGATCAATCAGCCAGCCTTGGTATTGGCGGATGAGCCAACCGGCAATCTTGACAGGCAAAACAGTTCAGAGATCATCAGTCTTTTCAGACTCTTGAACCGAAAGTATAAACAGACGGTTTTGATTATTACCCATGATGCAACCATTGCTCAGAATGCTGATCGCATAATTTCTTTAGAAGATGGAAAAATTATTTCGGATGAGGTTAGAAAAGCATGAACATCATCAGGAAATTTACTATAGCAAGCATGAAGAATAATCGCCGATGGACCCTTGTGACAGCCATCGGAATTATTATCTCGGTCGCAATGTTGAGTGCTATCGCAACATTAACATCCAGTTTTTTATCGTACATTATTGAAAATGAGAAGATTGGAAATGGTGATTGGCATGTTCGTTTGCAACATCCTGATCAAAACGAACTTAAGATGAAGATCGATCAGCCTTTTGTTGATACAGTATCATGGCAGCAAGTCTTGGGATTTGTTCAAATCAATGATCCAAGGCAGTCAAGTAAGCCATATTTGCAGGTAACGGCAATTGATTCCCTTGGATTCATCCAACAGTGCATTAAGGTCTTAGAAGGTCGGCTACCTCTAGCTAAAGGTGAGATTGTGATGACCGAAGAGCAGGCGAAAGCGTATAAAGTTGGTGATCAAATCGCTTTGAATTTATCGTTGAGAACACTTAATGGAGAGGTAGTTCCGGCAGAGTTTGGATACATGAGAACGCAAGACATCGCAAGTGATGGTACTATCACAGAAACCGTTGAAATTCTTGAACAAGCGGTTGATTATCGATTCACACTCGTTGGTATCATTGAGGATAGTTCAAAAACCTATATACCGGCGATTAATGCTTACACTTTTTATGATTCATCACTAGCTGCACATTATGATCCTATAGTTTCTATCAAACTCACTCCCTTGCGTCGAAGTACTTTGGTAGAAATGAAAGAAGTATATAAAAACTCTGAAAATATGAGTATGACTGTAAATAGTTCATTATTGCGGTATTACGGGATGATTGATAATCAAGAAATCTCTACAGCGTTGGCTGGATTGATAGC
>PGZW01000017.1 GCA_002841515.1 Firmicutes bacterium HGW-Firmicutes-19
GATACTCACAACCACCCGGTATGTCAAATATGTTATAATGTTTTTTAGAAAGTGGGACACAATTATGGCTTTGGATGGAATACTTTTAAACCGGCTGACGATGCAGTTAAAATCCGCATTGCCCTTGCGCATCAATAAAATCTATCAGGTATCGCAGACGGAAATCATTTTCCAATGCTTTAACCAAAAGAAATACAATCTGATCATCTCCTGCCATTCGGTGTACAACCGCTTGCAGTTTTCAGATATGCCCTACAGTACTCCGGAAGAGCCTAGCCATTTTGTCATGTTGTTACGCAAGCACATTGAAGGCGGTTTGATCAAGCAAATCGAGCAGATCGGTTATGACCGCATCGTTCACCTAACCGTTGAAACGCGCAACGATTTGGGCGATCTGACCACACGTACCATCGCGGTAGAACTGATGGGCAAATATGCCAATGTGATCTTATTAGAGGAAGATCGGATTTTGGATGCGCTCAAACGGATCCCACCGTTTGAAAATACCAAGCGCACCATTCAGCCCGGCGCAATCTATAAGTTGCCGGATGCCGGAGATAAGGAAGATCCCTTTCAAAGCAACACCGATGACTCTCATCTCGACTTTTCCAAGAGCTATCACGGGATATCACCAATTTTGTCATCTGAGATTCAGTATCGAATGCAAAACGGGCAAACTTTTAAGGATATTTTCAAAGAAATACAAACAAGTGATCTTCTATACGTCATTGATCATCATCTGTTTCATTGCATCCCTCTGACTCACAAGCAGCTTCCCTCCATTGCCTATCCGCTGATGCAAGGATTGGATGAAGTGTACTATCAGTCCGAACAGAAAGAACGCATCAAACAACAGACCGGGGACAGTTTCAAACTGGTCAACCGCGAGTTGAAAAAATTTAGGGCAAAATTGCCTAAACTGTATCACGCGTTGGATGAAGCAATGGACTGTGAGAAATGGCGTGAGATGGGTGACTATCTGTACACCTACCCTCAACAAGTCTCAAAAGGCGCAAAAGAAGTGACGTTTGAACGTTTTGATGGCGAAGGAATGATTACGATTCCCCTAGAACCCAAATTGGATGTCAAAGCCAATGCGAAGAAACTGTTTCAAAAGTATCAAAAAGGTCACAGCGGTCAGCCTCATATTCAACATCAGATCGATCTGTGCCAAGAGGAAATCACCTATTTCGAAGCCCTTCAACAACAGCTCGAGATCGCGGATGTGCAGGATGCCAAGGAAATTCGCCTTGAGCTGGCGAAGCGCGGTTATATGCCAGCCGTGGTGTCCAGAATTCGTAAGCAAAAGGAAACCAAGCCCAATTACCTGACCATTAAGTTTAATGACCATACTACGATCTATGTCGGTAAAAACAACCTTCAAAACGACTACTTAACTTTCAAACTTGGCAGAAAGGATGATTGGTGGTTTCATGCCAAAGATACTCATGGTGCTCATGTCATCGTTGCAACCGATAACTTTGATGAAGAGGTTATCCGGGCATCCGCTCACTTAGCCGCCTACTACTCCAAAGCCCGCCACTCTTCCAGTGTGCCGGTGAATTACACGCAGGTCAAAAACATAAAAAAGATCCCTAAATCGGTTGCCGGTTTGGTAAGGATCTCAAACTATAAAACCATCTTCATTGATCCGGATGCAAGTCTGATTCAGTCGTGGTTGCAAAGGAAATAGAAAGTTAAGTTCAACTTTCTATTTTTTATTTCGAATGAGCTTTGTTGTGTGTATGATTCCATGCTACCCACACGATGGTTATTCTTCTTTGTTCGTTAGTCATGCTGTTCAATGAACACTACTTCATTGGTCTTTGGATCATAGAAGAAATATTTAATTTCTGAGATCGAATAATCCAAATCTTCAGCAGACTGAGACCTAAAAACTAATGGCTTACCATTTTTTATCGGCCATTCGGGGTTCTGAAGCCATTTCGGTGGTTTGTTCTCATAGATAAATAGTTCTTTTAATCGTGTTTTACACCATTCTGACTTATCTTTCTTCGTCATGCCTGCTGGTGCAGAATTCGCAAGTTCAACAAGAAACTCAACACTCACATCCAACCATTCTGGTTGAATGCTTGTAAGAAAAATAAAATCTTCTTCATCTGCATTTTTTGGCATCGATGATATTTTATTTTTTGTGAAATATCTTTTAACAGCCCAAAATATTTCAACTCTATCGCGTAATCTGGATAGATTTGCGCGTTGGATAAGATGTTCAGGATCATAATATGTTTGAAACTTTCGATCCTTCAGACTATCCGAGATAAGAAGTTGCCTTAAGTCTTCATTTACTTTATAAATTTCCAAAAACTCAAAAACTGACATTCTAGCTTCGAGAAAATCTTTCATAACCTCAACTATAAGCTTTTTTTTCAGATTATTATCTTTAGATTTTCTGAATATACTCATTTTAATTCTCCTTAGCACTTAACAATTATTAACAATTTCAGATGATGTTTCTATTGCTATCCATACGTGCAATTCACAACACAAATTTTAGTATTTACTTTAATTTTTTCTTTTTCTTTGGTCTTCTACGAACAATATTACCACTATAAAGAGACCAACGGACACTAAAAGAGATTCCAACTGTGATACAACAAATAGTTGATAGTATCAATGTGATAGTTTGAAGTGTTTCAGTAAAAACAAAAATCATAATATTAAAACAAACTACAAATGCAATATATGATACTAGAAAACATATAAACAAGTAATAATGCCACTTAACCAAATGTTTCCTGTGTTCTAAGTAAAGAAGTTTACTAAGGAAATTGCCTTTACTTAATTTCCATCGATGTCTCGCAAGATTTTTTCCGTGATATATCTCAATATCATCAGAAAGCATTACTCCAAAAGGTCCCAGGTAGAGCATTGCGAAAAGGAATATAGATCCAAAATTTATGAATAATAACGTGAGAATCTTATCTTGCATTCCTCATACCTCATGTCAATAGTTGATTCCATAGTTGCCCTACGGAGCATATGATACTCCTTAAGGATTACATAGTATATTTGAAACTAAAATGGAAATAGTTGCTTTACCTTTTAATCTTAATTTCTTTGACTTTGTTCGTGCTGAGTGCGGCCATTAAAAACTCTATACAGACAGCTTTATTATCAATGAAAAAAAATTTCCTATTAGTTTTGAGATGTATATAGTTATTTCCAAGTTTGTAGTAAATGATGTCTGAATAATATATTTTGTGCTTGATTCTAAGTCCTGTAACAAGAATGAAGTGATCTCCATGTCTGTAAACATCGATTCTCCAGAAGATTTGAGCCCAAGCTATATAGAGACCAAACAATGTAAACAATCCAAATCCTGCAATGACCCAAGGTTCATCTGAACCAGTAGTATTTAGAAAAGCGGTCACTATGATAGGTCCTATTGAGACTATCATTGCACCGATAAGCCCTACCCATCTATAAACTTTAGGTAGACGAATAATGATGTGCTCCTCTTTAAGGTTTTTTATTATTTCGTTTCCGTTATCCGCATAAATCTTATCAGCCAAAAAATACATTACGATTCCGATAATGGCATAAGTTAAAGATAATGTAATAAATTTATCCATTATTTTTCACCTCATATCTACAAAGTAGTACCATCCACTTAATAACGCTAAAAAACATGGTTTGACAACGTTCGTGTTCACCATGCTTAGCAAAAATGGTTCATTGAAAGTCCCCCTGTATTTACTTTTCTAAAAAATATCATACATCCAATCAACCGTCAATGTGATTATTGATCGCTTATCTGAAATGATCCGTTCTATTCTGTTTACAATTATCACAGACGGGCAAAAAGAAAAACCGCTTATTCAGCGGTTCGATTGAAAACTAACCTCCCAGTCTCAAATAACAATAACGGTAACAGGGCTAATCCCATGATCCAACCCCAATTCTCCAGGCTCACCGAAGTCAGCTTAAATATGCTTTGAATCGGCGGAATCAATAGGACCCCAAACATCATCGCCATATTCACAATAATTGCCAATCCTAAGTATTTATTGGTAAGCAGAGACTTAAACAAGGTCATAGCACCGGAATGCACGTAGAATGAGTAGAATAACTGCGAGAATCCAAGCACTGAGAAGGCCATCGTACGGCCGCTTTCAATGTTGATTTGATTGCCTAATAAGAAAGCTACCGTCGTTACAGCGCCAATCAATGTGCCACCCAATAAGATCCGAATGACCATCGATTTACCCATCAATGACTTCGATGTGTCGGGTTTACGACTCATAATCCCTTCTTGAGCCGGATCGACACCCAGCGCTAACGCCGGAAGTGAATCCGTCACTAAATTAATCCATAATATATGGATTGCCAATAACGGCAGTGGCCAGTTAAGGACAACCGCCAACAACAGCACAAACAGTTCGCCGGCATTACAACTCAGCAAATAGGAAATTGCTTTGGTGATATTGTCCCGAATACGACGCCCTTCTTCAACCGCTGCGACTACCGTTGCAAAGTTATCATCGGTCAATACCATATCCGCTGCACTTTTCGCAACTTCAGTACCCACGATTCCCATCGCCGCCCCGATATCTGCTTTTTTCAAAGCCGGAGCATCGTTGACTCCATCGCCTGTCATCGCGACGATATCGCCATGACGTTTCCAAGCCGCAATGATGCGCATTTTATGTTCAGGAGAAACTCTTGCATAAACACCGATGGATTTGACTTGTCCAAACAGTTGATCATCGCTCATCTCATCCAAATCGTTGCCACTGATGACCGTCAGGTCATCCGTTAACAAGCCGATTTCCCTGCCAATTGCCTTAGCGGTCAAGGCATGGTCTCCGGTAATCATCACTACATCAATTCCGGCTTGCTTACACTTAACGATCGCCTCCGTCACTTCCGGACGTGGTGGATCGATCATACCGGTCAAACCGATAAATACGGCATCGCTCTCCAAATTCACATCACCATCAATGACTTCACCATTCACCTGCTTAAACGCTGCGGCTAAGACGCGCAATGCATCCTGTGCCATCGTCTGATTCTGTTGATGGATCATTTTCTTATCTTCATCATTGATTGCACGAATATTGCCATGTTCCAGGATATGAGTTGAAACATTTAAAATCTCATCGACACCGCCTTTTATATAGGCCAGAGTTTCTTCTTTATAATTATGAACTGTCGTCATGCGTTTACGACCGGAATCAAACGGCACTTCCGCAATTCTTGGATACTGCCTAAACACATCTTCAAGAATCGACTCATCTGCCCAATCAGCCAACGCGGTTTCGGTAGGATCTCCTAGCCAAACGCCATCGACCAAACGGGCGTCATTGCACAATCGATTGGCCAATGCCAACGTTTTTAAATGTTGCTCATCACTGACCCAGGTGCGCATGACTTTCATTTTATTTTGCGTCAGCGTACCGGTTTTATCGGAACAGATCACTGTCGTAGAACCTAAGGTTTCTACTGATGGCAACGTCTTGATGATGGCATTGCGCTCAACCATCCGCGAAACACCCAATGCCAGCACGATCGTAGCCACAGTTGGCAGACTTTCAGGAATGATGGCTACCGCCAAGGATACGGCGGTCAAAAACATTTCAAACGGTTCTTTACCTTGTAGGACTCCGATGAAAAATATCGCACCGCACGCCAGTATGGCCACGATTCCCAATACTTTGCCCAACGTATTCAACTGCTTTTGAAGCGGGGTCAGTTCTGTATCGCTTTTGCTGAGCATCGTCGCAATGCGTCCGACCTCCGTTTTCATGCCGGTCGAGGTAACCAAACCGATACCTCGGCCATAGGTCACCTGACCGGAAGCATACGCCATATTCAAACGATCACCTAACGGCGATTTTTCATTAATGATTTTCGAAGCGTCTTTGGTTACCGGTACAGACTCCCCGGTCAGCGAGGCTTCCTGAATTTGAAGACTGCTCGTCTTGATCAGACGCATGTCCGCATTCACCAAATCCCCGGTTTCCAAAATAAGAATATCTCCGGGAACTACCAGATTCTTCGTTATGACCTTCTCTTCTCCGTCTCGCAACACTCTTGAAGTTGGAGCAGACAAATCTTCCAAAGCTTTGAGTGCGTTCTCTGCCTTCGCTTCCTGAACATATCCCAAAATGGCGTTGACGATGACAATCGCCATGATGATGGCCGCATCAACGACTTCACCCAAAAGACCGCTGATCACAGCCGCAATAATCAATATGATGATCATCACATCTTTAAACTGATCAAGAATCGTCATTAATAAGTTCTTTTTCTTTGCTGCATCCAACTGATTATAACCAAAGGTACTCAGTCGCTCTTTCGCATCACTTTCACTCAATCCCTGATGAACATCCACGTCTTTCACAGATTCTTCGATTGATAAGGTATGCCATTGTTTTTCGTTTTCCATGTTTCTCCTTGTTGGCAGAAAAAAAGACTCTACCCGTTGATAAAGTCTTTAGCTTCACACAGTATCCGGGCAAAACGCCGTGTTGACGAACACTGAACCACTAGGGTGTTTACTCCCTATAACATTAAAAGTATAGAACAAATCAATGGGGATGTCAAACGCACTAAAGAATTGTAAATTGGAGTTATTTGATTGACATTGTATCCGTTGGTAGTATAATACATCTTGATTAATAGTTAAGTTTATTTAACTATATTGGAGGTGGATATGTTTATTAAGTTTCACAAAGACAAAGACACCGAAGTGATTCATCGTTTCATGCACAATTTCAAACCGCGTCCAAGACAAAGCGATTTGCGGCCAAGTGAGATCATGGTGCTGATGATGATTGCTCATACTGTCGAGCAAAATAAGAGTTTTCCCTTTCCCTCTCAGATCAGCAAAGCCCTCAATCTTTCACGGCCAGCCATTACACCGATTCTCAATCGACTGGAAAAAATGGGATATATCACCCGCCAGTTTGACCCGATTGACCGCCGTAAAACGCGCATCGTGATTCAAGACAAAGCCATGGAAGCCTTTCGGGCCAATTGCAGTATGTATCAAAAGCAGATCAACTTGCTTAAAGTTCAGATGCAAGACGATTTTGTGTTGTTGTTACAACTGATGGAAAAGGCCAATACCATCTTATCCAATCAAATAAAGGAGAATACGGATGAAGAAAGTATTTAGTTATTTAAAATTTTACTGGTGGCAGATCCCGCTGATCTTCGGATTGGTGTTCTCACAAACCTTACTTGAACTTGAACTGCCGGACTATATGAGTCGCATCATCAATGAAGGGATTTTGACAAAAGATGTTCCATTGATCATTGACATCGGCACACAAATGCTTTTAATCGCGTTATCCGTATCGGCACTGGCCATCACGGTCAGCTTCATTTCGGCGCGCATCGGCGCAAGTTTGTCCAACCGATTAAGAAAAGATTTATTCGTTAAAATAGAGAATTTCTCCCTCATCGAATTTGAAAAGTTCACTACAGCTTCCTTGATTACCCGCAATACCAACGATGTCCAACAGGTGCAGATGATCATTACGATGATGCTGCGCATGATGATATCCGCACCGCTGTATGCGATCATCGGCTTTTCCAAAGCTTATGCACTTAATGCATCGATGTCCTGGATATTTGCCGTGGTTATACCTTTACTCGTCTTTATGATCGTGACGCTGTTTTCCTTGGTCACACCACGCTATAAACTGGTTCAGACATTGATTGACAAACTCAATTTGGCTGCCCGTGAAAATCTGACCGGTATCCGCGTCATCCGCGCATTCAATGCCCAGTCAACCCAAGAAGAGAAATTCCATGACATCAGTGAGCAAGTGCGCGTAAACAGTACGATACTGCAACAGATCATGTCCTTTATGTTCCCGGGCATCATGCTGATCATGAGCTTATCTACCATTCTGATTGTGTGGGTCGGTGCTGATCGTATCAATGCCTCAACTCTGAACGTCGGTGACATGTTGGCCTTTATTCAATACGCGACCTCCATGTTATTCTCCTTTGTAATGTTATCGATGGCTTTTATCATGTACCCCCGTGCTGCCGTCAGTGGTAAGCGTATCGCCGAAGTTTTAGCGATTGAACCCCAGATCAACGATCCCGAATATCCCAAGACCAATGACTGTTCACTATGCGGGGAAATCACGTTTGAAAATGTGTACTTCCGCTATCCGGATGCGCAGGAAGATGTGCTTCGCAATGTTTCCTTTACGGCCAAAGCCGGAACGACGACCGCATTTATCGGTTCGACCGGTTCCGGGAAATCCACCATCGTCAACCTGATTCCAAGGTTCTATGATGTTACGGCCGGATCGATCAAAATCGACGGCATTGACATTCGCGATTATAAACAAACGACGCTTCGCGATAAAATCGGCTATATCCCTCAAAAGGGTGTGTTGTTCTCCGGGTCGATTGACAGTAATATCCGTTATGGAACGGTAAATGCGAAGGATGAAGATATTGTTGAAGCATTGGAAATCGCTCAAGCCAAGGAAATTGTTGCAGAGAAAGCCGAAGGCTTGGAATATTTGATTGCCCAAGGTGCGACCAATGTGTCGGGTGGTCAGAAACAACGTCTCTCCATCGCACGTGCCTTAGCCAAGAAGCCGGAAATTTACATCTTTGATGATAGTTTTTCGGCACTGGACTATAAAACCGATGCGCTATTACGTAAAGCCATCAAAGACAAACTGGCCGATGCGACCGTATTGATTGTCGGTCAGAGAGTCAGTACGATCCGCCATTCCGATCAGATCATCGTGCTTGAAAATGGTACGATCGTCGGTAGCGGCACACATCATGAATTATTAGAACAATGTCCGGTCTATCTGGAAATTGCTGCTTCGCAGCTGAGTAAGGAGGAATTAGCATGACGCGCGGTCCACGGTTGGGCGGTGGTCCGATGATGGCGATGCATGGCGGTGCCAAGGCGAAAAACTTTAAATCGACCTTGATGCGCCTTGTCCGTTTTTCCTCGGATTACTGGCTTCAATTAATCTTCATTTTCCTGCTTGCCATCGCCGGAACGATTTTCTCTATTTTCTCTCCCCGCCTGCTAGGAGAAATTACCTCAAAAATATTTGAAGGTGCAATGATGATGGCCATGGGGATTCCGGGAGCTTCCATTGATATGGGCTATGTTTCCCAGATGTTATTAATCATGTTGGCTTTGTATATCGCATCTTCCGCATTTACGTATTTTCAATCCTTCTTAATGGCCGGTGTTGCCCAAAAGATTACCTATACGTTTCGACGGATGATTACTGAAAAAATCAGTAAGGTTCCCTTAAAATATTATGACAGTGAACCTTTCGGAGATATTTTAAGCCGTATTACCAATGATGTCGACACGATTGCCAACTCCTTACAACAGTCCGTAACCTCGGTGGTGACCTCCGTGACCACCGTCATCGGTATTCTTATTATGATGTTACTTATCAATGTTCCCATGACTATGATTTCTTTGATCAGCTTGCCCGTCAGTTTGTTATTAATCGGATCGATCGTCAAGATCGGTCAAAACTATTTCCGTCAGCGCGCCGCCAAGCTGGGTGAACTCAATGGGATGATTGAAGAGAACTTCGGGGCTCACAGTATTGTGAAGGCGTTTAACGCCGAAACCCGTTCTATCGAAAAATTTGATAAGCTCAGCGACTCCCTCACCGAAACCACCTGGAAAGCGGAGTTTATTTCCGGGATGATGATGCCGATCATTTCCTTTATATCCAACTTGTCCTATGTGGCAGTGGTGGTTTTGGGTGGTTATCTGGTTGTTGACGGTAAGATCCGGGTCGGTGATATTCAATCGTTTATCCAATATACACGTAACTTCTCTCAACCGATCAATCAGACCGCCCAGATTGCCAATGTATTACAATCGACAGTTGCTGCGGCGGAGCGGGTGTTTGAGTTTTTGGATGAAGGTGAAGAACCCATGGAAACCACAACACCAGCCACCCTCGAACAAGTCGAAGGTTCGGTTACCTTTGAAAATGTATCCTTCGGCTATTCGCCGGACAATGTCTTTATCCAACAGTTGAACATTGATGTCAAGCCGGGTCAGCGCATTGCGATCGTCGGTCCGACCGGTGCCGGTAAGACGACGTTAATCAACTTGCTCATGCGTTTCTATGATGTCAATCAGGGCAGTATTAAGATCGATGGTGTCGATATCCGCGATTTAAAACGCAAAGATTTGCGTAAGATCTTCGGCATGGTGCTTCAGGACACTTGGCTGTTCAACGGATCGATCCGTGAGAACATCGCCTTCTCTAACCACGAAGCGACCTTGGAGGAAATCATAAGTGCTGCAGACAACGCAAAAGCCGATCACTTCATCAAGACCCTACCTGATGGTTATGATATGGTCATCAATGAAGAGGCCAGTAATATTTCAGCCGGTCAGAAGCAGTTGCTCACCATCGCGCGCGCATTCTTAGCCGATCCGGCGATACTGATACTCGATGAAGCGACCAGTTCGGTCGATACCCGTACGGAAGTTCTCATACAAAAAGCGATGAGCAAACTGATGCGTGGCAGAACCAGTTTCATCATTGCCCACCGACTGTCCACCATCCGTGATGCAGATAACATTCTGGTCATCAATCAGGGTTCGGTCATCGAACAAGGTACTCATACTGAATTGATGGCGAAAAACGGCTTCTATGCCAAACTGTATCAAAGTCAATTTGAGTTTACATCAGCATAAACAAACACTGCGCTACTTCGGCGCAGTGTTCTTTTTTTGATCATTGTATTTTCGTCATCGTCGCAAACATATCGTATGAGTTATCCGCCATAAAACGTAAATTCGAGTAATCCATCCAATAATCATATGCGACATTCAAGGTTACTCGTTCATTCAGTGACAACCTCAGTCTTCTAGGCGATTGATTGAGGAGTATGACATTGTTAACAATGGGTTTGCTTTGATACGTCACTCCATCTTTGATCAAGGTACTTTGACAGTCATCATTGATTTCAAGAACTTCTACGGTCATATTATTATCGTCTGTAAATGTGAATCGTTGTTTGAGTGAATACTCTCCACTGATCGACAGATCGATAACCTCATTGATTTTATAGTCGTTCTGTCGTTCACCATAATCACTAAAATTTTCCGGATTATCGAAAACGATACGATAATCCCCATTCCAATCAACTTTTTCAAATACAGTAGCATCGATTAGCTGATATTCCCAATATTTATCGATCGAAAAGGT
This sequence comes from Firmicutes bacterium HGW-Firmicutes-19, assembly GCA_002841515.1. GTDB lineage: Bacteria > Bacillota_I > Bacilli_A > Erysipelotrichales > Erysipelotrichaceae > UBA2227. The sequence continues at coordinate 11,208 of PGZW01000017.1, forward strand.
AGCAAGAACCTGATAGTTCGCTTGATAACTCCATATCTCATCGTTATACTTCTCTGTGACCTCGATTTTTTGTTGGGTATCACTGATATTTGTAACATTGATTACTTCAATAGGCAGTTCACCCGTAATTTTCTTGGTCTCATACATCAATCCGTTTCTCATTCTCTCGCTGATTAATCCACCAATCTCAACAAGATCAATCTCAGAGACCGGAATCAGCTTGGTAACTTCAACCTCACTCTTAATGAAACTGTACTTGTTGTCCTTTAAGAGGTATTCAAGTTTCGCCGTACCCTCCATGTTTGCCTTATCCCACTGTAAGGCAATATTGAAAGTCACGTATAATCTGTCCCCGACTTTAATTCGTTCAACTTCCTCAAAGGTTTTATCCGTATACGAATTTCGAATCAGTACCGCATTTCGCAAAATATCCTCTTCAAGCTGCTCATTCTTCAGATTTACTGTGCATCCACTCAACGTAAAAAAAAGCGTTAATACCACAAGAATAAGTTGGATCGCTTTGTTCATATATCTCCCCCGATATTTGTATTGTTTATTGGATTAATTATATAATCCCCCCCCCCGAAAATCAATGAGTATCGCACAGTAAGTTTTATTGTTGTTTGAATTTTGATCTAAAAAAAAGTGACTTCCTGCAGGAAATCACTTCAAATTCTTACTAATCCGTAAACTCAGCTCTGACACCATCTTTGATGACATCAAAGAACAAGAAACTTTGCGAACGGCTGATCTTATCGAACGACAATTGTTTACCTGACCATACACTGTCATCAAGCCCTACATAGCTCAGGACTCTCGCAATCGATTGATCATCCATGTCATCGGTAAAGTCCACAATGATCGTCAGTGCATAACTGACATCCCAACCGCTTTGTTGCGCAGTCGGCTTGAAATCATCCGAAACATAGACGGAAATCGCAAATCCATCCACACCTTGCAGATTAGCAATGTCAGGTGTTCGATTGGACACAAAGACATCCGGTAAGTCAGTAAAATAAGCAACATCACTTTCATATGATTCAACGAAACGGTCATACGCCGCTTCGTCATCGGTATCGCCTTCTTCACGAAGATCGACACTGTTAAAAACGATGCGAAACATGATCGTTTCAATGCGGTCATCCGAACCTTTCTCAAATCGCATCTTTAAGGTACGATCATTCTCCAACTCATATACCACAAGTTTTGATGTTGTCGGGTTTGGTTGGATGATCGCACAACCACTCAAACTTAAAAGAGTGATAAATGTTAAGACTAGTATGTGTTTTTTCATTTTTGTTATCCCCCAGTACTAAATAAATTGTAACATATTTTTTTTTGAGTCAAATACACATTTTATGCAAGCCGGTTGAGTTTAATCCACACTTTGTATTCCGAAAGTGCCTCAACCAACGCATCTTTGAATGACTTCGAATGATTCAAATGATTCAAATGAACCAACTCATGCACGATCACCGCATCAATGAAACGCTTATCATAATGTAACAAGCGAATGTTCAACGTAACCGTACCTGTTGAAGAACAGCGTCCCCAGCTACGCTTCATCTTCTTCACATTGACCTTCTTCGGATACAGATTGAGATGGTTTTGCCAGAAGGTCAGACGCTGATACAAATAGGTTGGATCCAATATGACTTTCCTCTGATTCTCTTGGATGTCTGTTTTTCTTCCAAACAGAAAAACATAACCCTCTTCAATATCGATTTCCGGCAAGGAAACCTGAGAAATCCGGTTTTTAATCCAGCGCTTCTTCTTTATCAGAAAAGAAGCTATCGTATCTTCGCTCATCGACATCGGAGCTTTCACAAAAAGTTGGTCATCCTTGACTTGAATGGTCAGACTTCTGCGCTTCTGATGTACAATATGAACTTGAATCTGTTGATCGCCAATCGAAAAAAACATCTTATTCGTCAACCAAAATAATCGCGGAACTGTGACCTAAAAAGCTGCGACCGTCTTTGCAACGAACCTGAATCATATCGCTGTTCTCATAGTCTTTCCAAGAACTGATCTCACAGATGATCGTCTCGTTACCGACATTGATGTATGCTTTATCATATTTCCACGTCGTATCGATGATTTGAACGTTACATCCCGATAAAATAAATACAAAAATAAAGATAAGTAAAAGTGCTTTTTTCATAGGTAAATCCTCCGATACAAAGTATATCACACTTTATATTGAGCATCTTGTGGATTTTCGTTATAATGAGTACATCACTTAAGGAGAAGAAGATGACAAGAAACTTAACACCGGAAGAAACCCGTGCGCTCGCCACACTCAGTATATTTGTTGATAAACGCAAACGCTATGTATATGTTGATCGTTTTACCAAGAAGGGTTACCAGATCGGTCAAAAAGATTTGAGCTTTCTGCGAAACTTTTCATTACGTTTTCTGATAGCCTTATTTGTCTATATCGTCGGATTCAGCTTGCTTCAGATTGACTGGTGGATCGCCGCTTTGACAGCGTTGGGCGGTTTGGTCGCATCGGAGTTATTGTATCGGATTTATTTCCTCAAAAAACTGCCCGAAGTAACCGTCAAAAAAGCCGATGCTCAAAGTGTCAGTTGGCTTAATGTTCAAATCAGTGAGGATAAGGCCAAACTTAGAAACAAACTGATGACCTTCGGTTTGTTAACGATCATCAGCTTTGTATTCATCATCTTCGCAAACTATCAAAACGAATATCTGTTTACCATGGCGGCATTCCAGGCATATCTGTTTTTCTACACAGGTGTCATTGCTTACGGACTGTTCAAGAAAAACTAAAAGGGCTTTCGCCCTTTTTTACTTTATCGAGTAAGATTTTGTCTGATGGCTTGTTCGCTGACCGCTTTTGCGACCGCATCCGCCACCCGCGGATCAAAGGGACTTGGAATGATATAATCATCATTCAGCTCATCTTCTTTTAACAGTGAAGCGATCCCGACGGCTGCTGCCATTTTCATTTCCTCACTGATTTTGCGTGCCCGCACCGCCAACGCACCTTTAAACAACCCTGGAAACGCCAGCACATTATTTACCTGATTGGGGAAATCACTGCGACCGGTACCGACGATTCGAGCTCCAACAGCCTTCGCATCATCATACGGTATCTCTGGTTCAGGATTTGCCAACGCAAATACAATTGCATCCTTGTTCATCGAAGCCACCATTTCCTTGGTCAATATATTGGCAATGCTCACACCTATAAACACATCACTGCCAATCATCGCTTCATTTAAGGTTACGCGACGACTGTTTTTATTGGTTGTATGTGCAATTTCTTTTTGAAGGAAATCATACTTCGCCTCATCTTCCTTGGTGATCACACCTTTACTGTTAAATACCAGAATATCCTTTACCCCAAAAGCATTCAACATCCGCACGATCGAACTTCCCGCCGCACCGGCACCTGATACTACCACCGTCAGATCTTCGGGACGTTTTCCAATCAGTTTGCACGAATTTATCAATCCCGCAATGACCACGATGGCCGTACCGTGCTGATCATCATGAAAGACCGGGACATCCAGCGCTTCAATCAACGCCCTCTCAATGGTCACACAGCGCGGCGCTGAAATATCTTCCAAATTGAAGCCGCCAAATCCCGGAGCCATCGCTTTGACAATATTAATGATTTCCTGTGGGTCTTTGGTATCCAGACAAATCGGAATGGCGTCGACCCCGCCAAATTTCTTAAACAACAACGCCTTCCCTTCCATAACCGGAAGTGCTGCCTCCGGACCAATATCGCCCAAACCTAACACGGCCGTACCATCGGTAACCACTGCAACGGTGTTACCTTTCCACGTATAATCATAAACCGCTTCCTTATTTTTAGCGATTTCCCGACACGGCTGAGCCACACCCGGAGAGTACGCCAACGACAAGTCATCTCTGGTGTTGACCTCCATTTTCAATCGCGTCTCAATTTTACCCTTCCACTCCACATGCTTAATCAACGAACGCTCATAGATATTTGACATAATTTTTTCTCCTTTTATACCACGAGGTTGAAACCTCAACCTCCCTAGGTTACAATAATCATAAGGACGGGACATCTATGCTTGAAATACAACAGACCTCGATTCGCGACCAAGTCGCCCTTAAACTCAGACACGAAATCTTTACGGGTCAATTGGCTATTGGCGAACAAATCCGCCAAGAAACCATTGCAATGCGATATCAGGTCTCGCGTATGCCGATTCGCGAAGCCTTTTTGATGCTTGAAGCCGAAGGGTTTATTTCCATTCTGCCCAACAAACGCGTCTTGGTGTTGGGTATGTCCAAAAAGACACTGACGGATCATTTTGATACGCGAGTTCTGATTGAAACGGAAACCACCTTGCAAGCTTCACGCAAGTGTACGGATTTTTCATCCTTACAGCACATCCTCAAGCAAAGTGAACATCTCGATGAAACCATGGACCGTCAGCGCTATAGTAAACTCAATGACGATTTTCATCGTGAAATCTGGCGCTTGGCCGATAATGCGGCTTTACAGTCGACGTGTGCTTACTTGTGGCGCGGGATCACATCTCTGTCATTGCTCTACTTCTCTGAAGCGATGCAACGTTCAATTGATGATCATAAACGCTTACTTGATGCGATGATGAATCGAGATGAACCCAAAATCATCGAACTGGTCCGCGAACACATCGTTTCTACCCGCGATGCCATCATCGAACATTTCGAAAAACTCTACAACGGATCAAATTGACGGATCACATCGATCACGCTTAAATCCCGATATTCCATAATAGCGACGATTTTCTCTTTTGGTTCAATGATCTGCGGTAAACCGCACAGTTCATTGGCCGTATCCAACAATTCCTTCATCGAAACCACCGGTAATCGCGTGGTTTTTTTCAATTGATGAATGAGCTCGCTGTGACGCGGATGGATGGCAATACCGTAATCCGTCACCAACGCATCCACCGTTTCACCCGGGGTTGTGATCGTCGTTACCCGATCGACCACTACCGAAATCCGCGAACTCACCAATTTGGAAACTATGATCGCAAATTTACTGCCATACGCCGTATCTGCGTGTCCACCGGAACCACCCAGTATCCGATGATCAAAGCCGGTAGTCACATTGACATTGAAATCCAAATCGATTTCCGATGCACCAAGAATCACAACATCCAACTGATCTACGATATTTTCGGGGTTATAGGGATTGCCATATTGCGATGCACTGATTGAGTAATGATTCTCATTTTTTTGAATCGAGGCAACCGCAGCCAAATCAAAGCATTGCACATCATACAGCCTTTCAAACAATCCTTCCTCAAACATATCAACCAGATAGCCGGTAATCCCGCCGGAAGCAAAGGATCCTTGGATACTCTCTTTTTTCAGTTTTTGATGCAACTGAGCCGCAACGGCCAAAGATATCCCGCCGGCCCCTGTCTGAAAGCTCATTCCGTTTTTAATATATCCGGCGGCATCCATCAGCTCGATGGTGCGCTTGGCAATGGCCAATCCGACAGGATCTTTGGTAATGCGGGTGGTACCGGAAACAATTCCCTTAGGATCTCCGATACTATCCACAACAATCATCACGTCCACACATTCTTTTGCGATATCGATATGATTGAGCGGCTCGATCGTATCGGTTATCGCTACAACTACATTCGCATAATATGCATCCGCAATCGCATAACCCAGCGAACCACACGCTGCTTTCCCTTGACGTCCGCTGATATTACCGGATGCATCCATCGCCGGAGACGCAATAAATGCCACATCGATTTTCAGTTTTCCTGACTCAATGCTCAATGCCCTTCCGCCATGAGTCTGCATGACACAGGGATAAAGACACTTGCCTTCACTGACCACATCCGCCACAAAACCGGACATATAGGCACTCACAACCTGAGTTACAACCCCCGCTTCGATCGCTGTTGCCAAGGATGTGTGTACGGGAAATACGGAAGATGCGGCTACAGTAATATCTCTGAGGTTTCGTTTTAATATTTCATCCATGATCAGATTCATCACAGCATCACCATTGCGCAAGTGATGGTGAAAGGAAATCGTCATGCCATCTCGCAACTGAATCCGATTGAAAAGTTCATCCATCGTTTCAACTTGTTTGACGATATGACTCACTCGTGAACTTTTATTCTCTTGATAAGTCCTCGGATTGTAACTTCCAATATATTGATAGGGGTTTTTCGGCTCATACTTCATCGCAATAACCCCCACTTCTTCGCTTTTTCTATGATCTGCTTCGCTCTGTTAATGACGGGTCGATCAATCATTTTTCCCTTAAAGGAAAAAACACCCACGCTATGCTTTTCGGTCTCATCCAAAACTTCCTTCGCCCATAGGATTTGTGTATCACTGACCGAATACACCTCATTGGCCACTTCGGCTTGAAGGGGGTGAATGCACGCCTTACCGTCAAAACCGATGGATGCGGAAAACTCACAATCCAACATAAATCCTTCCAGATTGTCGATATCAGTATAGGGAGTATCCAGGCAGATTTGCTTAAAAGCCTTCGCCCAAGTCACGAGTTGATATCGCGCAAATAGTAACTCACGATTATCCTCACGGCGCACAATGCCCATATCCGAAGCAAAGTCTTCCCCACCCAGTAAAAATCCCTTGGTACGCGGATGACGAGCCAGTTTCTCACATGTCAGTACCCCTTTGGCACTTTCAATCAAAGCAATCAACGCCACCGGTTGAAGCTGAAACTGATTTTCGATGTTCTCGATTGCACTTATGATTTCATCCCAATCATCCCCATCGGCCTTGGGTATCAACAGTGCATCCGGAAGCGATGGCAGGATATTACTTAAATCTTCCATGAAAAAATCACTGCCCAACGGATTAATGCGGACCCAAAACTGTTTCTGACGTCTTGGCAAATGCATCAACGTATGCTTGATCAAAAGCGATGCACTGTCCTTCGATGCCATCGCAATGGCATCTTCACAGTCCAATATGATCGCATCCGCATCCAATATCGGCGAACTTAACACCATGGCTGCGGAATTTCCGGGCACAAATAGTGCGGAACGTATACTCATAAGCTGCGCTTCACCGCCGTTTCCACACGTGCCTTGATTGTAAAATCAAGAGCCCCTTTATCATTAACGGAAACGATGGCTCCAACAAGATTGAGCTGCTCACACGTTTCTTTGATCGTTAATTCGATTTGCTTGCCAAAACGTGCCTTTACGACACTTTCCAGATGAATGATAACGCTGTCATCGCTGTTTACTTCGATGGTCACTAAACAGTCATTTGATTCCAAGGTACCGGCGGACCCGGTCTTTATCGGTCTGTTCATCATTTTTTTCCTCCATGATCCACAAATAACAATCAATCAGTATGATCGCACTTAACATATCGGCACTGCCACCGGGACTAAGCCCTTGAATTTTCATCCAACGGTCAAACTCCATCCGATCTTGTAGTTTATCAGTATTTCCTGCTTTTTCCCTACACTCATTATACAACGACATCCCACCCCGATACATCAATGTCGTATCCGGATTTTGACCGATCAGCCATAAAAAGGTATCATCGATGGGTTTAGATTGAAAATAAGGGTAATACCGTTTGAACAAATCCTTAAACCCCTCTTTCGCCAATCCGCGAATCCCGGTTACACCAAACTGCTTAAACAATCGCATGCCATGACTTTGATCATCTGTGTCAAAGTCATGGAGGATATCCTTACACAAAAATGAAATGTGCATTACTGGATCGGGATGTTGTAATCCTGCCATCACCAGCAACAACAGAAAGATTGCGCCTTTATGCGTATTGACTCCTCGTGTCGTCTTTAACATTTGTTGCTCAGCTATTTTCCCGATTGCTCTTAACTGATCAAAATCGTTCGAATAAACATGGGCATATGCCATTTTCTTGCTCACAGCATGGGCACTTTGAATAAAGAGCAACGCATCCATATCCGAGTGACTGCCCGAATCACTTAAGGTCACACATCCGTATCCCAACGGCTTGATCAACTCACCGATCAATGCAGTTTGAATCATTCGTTGCCAACGATCATAAAAATCATTGCTCTTAATGTATCTTTTAAATGTATCTACAATGAAATGTTCGATATCATCCTCTGCGTGTGTCTGTTGTCTAACACAAACATGCGCAATTTCATCACACAGAAAACAACGTCGAGGATTCATGTTCAGGTCTCTTCGTGAAATCTGAGATTGGCTAACGAAGACATCGATATCCATCAGACGTCCCAAGGGATGATTTTCTTCGATATCCACACAAAACCTTTTTAGAACTTCAATCGGAAAATCAACTGACAGATAAAAGATCAGACCTTCGATAGAATACGTCGTGTGCAAATACTTTATGTCTAGTTCTTTCAGCGCAAAATAACCCTCGCATGCAACGATGGTCTCAATCAGGCTGCGCTTATCTTCACCCGGTATATTGGCCTTAACGACGACCAACGGATATGGATATTTACGGCAGATTTGCTTTTGAAGACTTGCGCGATTCTCACGTTCTTGAAGTAGATTTATCATAATTTCCATTCTGGATTCTGTATCCAATTATACTGTAACAAAGTGTTTCTGGTTTTGCAACAAAAGAAAAGGCGCAATGCGCCTATTTCAATAAGATTTCTTCCAATTGTTTCAAACGATCCTCAAATACCACAAGTGCATCCTTGGTCGCCTGATTGCTCGTCATATCGACGCCCGCCTTCTTTAACACTTCGATCGGAACATCACTGCTACCCGACTTCAAGTAGTTCAAATAGGCTTCGATGGCCATCGGACCTTCATTAAGAATTTTCGCACTTAACGCAGACGCAGCCGAGAAGCCGGTCGCATACTGATATACATAGTAATTATAGTAGAAATGCGGGATGCGAGCCCATTCATAGCCGATTTCCTCATCGTAGGTCATCTGCTCGCCATAGTATTTCTTATTCAGTTCAAAATAATTCTTTGTCAAGAAATCCGCCGTCAGTGCCGTACCGTTTTGTTGAGCATCGTGAATCAAATGTTCAAACTGAGCAAACTGCGTCTGACGGAAAACCGTGCCCTTAAAGCCATCCAAATAATGATTGATCAGATAGGCCTTGATTTTCGGATCATCGAACTTCTTCAACATAAAATCCGTCAAGAGGATCTCATTGGTCGTCGAGGCGACTTCCGCTAAGAAGATCGAGTAATCACCATAAACAAACGGCTGATACTTGCGAGTCAGATAACTGTGCACACTGTGACCGAGTTCATGAGCCAAGGTGAAGACATTGTCAATGTTGTCCTGCCAGTTCATCAAAATGTAGGGTGAAGTACCATAGGTACCCGATGAATAAGCACCGCTGCGCTTGCCTTTGTTTTCAAAGACATCGATCCAACGCGATTGGAAGGCTTCCTTCAATATTGCCTGATATTCCTCCCCCAACACGGCCAACCCTTCTAAAATCAAGGACTGAGCATCCTGGTAGGTAAACTTCACATCGATTTCTTCAACCAACGGCGTATACAAATCATACATCGCGATATTATCAAGTTTCAGTACGTTTTTACGCAAATCCACATAACGATGCATCAGATCCAACCGCGAATTCACGGCTTCCACCAAGGAATCATACACCGATTCGGGAATGGCATTGGCAAACAATGCAGCATGACGTGCTGACTCATATCCACGGATACGAGCATTGAAATTGTGTGCTTTGATCATACTGCCCAACGTGGTCGCAAAGGTGTTCTTCAAATCACGATACGTATGATACATGCCCATAAAAGCACCGCGACGTACTTCACGAACGCGCGATTCCAAAAACAGCACATAACGGCCATGAGACAACTGAGAATCTTCCCCGTCTTCCCCTTTGACCAACGGCAGTTTCAAATCGGCATTGTTCAACATTCCGAAAATCGTTGAAGGAGCCGAGAAGATTTCCGTACCTTCCGCCAAGATGCGTTCTTCCTTATCAGAAAGTATATATGCCCGTTTTGCAAACATCTGTTCAAACTCATGTTTGTACAGTTTCAGTTCTTCTTTTTCTTCAACATAACCCCAGATTTTTGCTTCTTCGATTTCCATCAGTTCCGAACGATAGAAAGAGAAGGCAGCACTGGTCTTTGCATAAAGACTTTCAATACGGCTAAACATCGCCTGATAATGGGCGTTGGTCGTATCGGTATCAAAATTCAAATGCGCGTATACATACAACAAACCTACTTTAAAATAAACTTCTTCCTGAAATTTGATAGCATCCAGCAGTACTTGAGCACTCTCGCCCAAACGCCCTTGATAGTCCGCAGCTTTCGGTGCTTTACCATCAACTTCAACGAAATCTGCTTCCCAAGCGGCATCATCCGCATAAATCGGCACCAGATTCCACGTGTCCTCTACACGTAGTTCACTGCGTAAAGGAATATCTTTTTTATGTTCCATAATTTACCTCACTTTGAATATTATAGCACAAAAAAGACGGAGGTCATTCCGTCTGACTGAACATTTGTCTTACAAATTCATCGGCTTTTTCCAGGTGCAGCACGACTTCCCGGTTTTTCCCTTGCTCTGATTTCTGAACCATGCGCGTGATCATCTTATGCGCAAAGCTCATCTTGTTTACATCCATTTCCCCGCCCATCGTCATCACGGTGGCATTGTTGACCATCTCCTCATCGAAGTTGGTGTCGAGATATGTCTGCAAGTTCTCTTCAAAGCCGCAACAGAAATAGATCCCTAGTTTTTTGTTTTTGAGTACTTCCTTATATCCATGGATGAAATTCTTCATTTGCTTATCGATTTGACCGATATAAATGCTTGATCCAAGGATGATGGTGTCAAAATTGGTTGGATCAATGCTTTGCTTCTTAATATCAACGAGAGTTGAGTTTAAAATCTTCTGATTTAAAATCTGAGCGACTCTTCGAGTACTGCCATACGTCGAAGCATAAATGATGGCCGTTTTCATGGGCGAAGCGCTTTTTCGATCGATTTCAAATAAGCCTTGGATGTTGCGGTGGCCTCTGTGATCGTATCGATATCGACATTTTGCTTTTCAATGACCGCTTCAACCAGTGCCTGACGAACTTCCGGCCAATCAAAATCAACCGTCTTTGTAAACTTGATGTCAATGATTTTATGATCTTTGATCGTTACGACGACCGTATTTGTGAAACGTCCGTGATCAAAATGACCTTCATAATCACCATCCGCAATCGCACTCAGATTGACAGGGGTAACTTCAAGATTGGTCGTGGAATCCAAATCTTTTCCTAAGAAAAACATAAAACCAAATCCAATGATCATTACACCTAGAAATATCCAGGCTACGATTTTAAATACATTTTTCATTTTCCATTCTCCTTCATTCGATCGAGATTATCGAGCATTTTCGTTAAGGTATCATTAAACAGACGAAGTTGTTCTGGTTCAATCCCTGAAAAGATATTTGCCATAGCCACTTCACTTTGCGGAGTAAGTTTTTCCCAGAAATCCATGCTTTGTCTGGTCATCTTCAGGCGCACTTTACGCTGATCCGCATCATCTGACATAAAAATCAGATGTCCTTTTTTCTCAAGCTTCTCGGCAATGACCTTGATGTTTTGATGGCTGGTATTCATCACTTTCGCAACATCGGATATTTGTGGGGGTGAGTCAAACAAGGCATTGACGATTACCGATAAGTACCACTGCTTGGTGGTGATGTCATACGGAGCTAAGTGACTATCCAATACCGATTGACACTGATTTGCTACATTGAAGATGATCCCGAAAGCATACTCGCGATCAGGGATATGAGGAAAGCGTTTCATGATTCACCTCTTTCAATAGGTAATATATTACATTAATAAACGAATGTCAATACGTTTGTGTAATATATTACTTATGTTGATAAAAAAAGAGATGTTTCCATCTCTTGATAACTATAGCGCTTCTTTTACAGCATTGATGATATCATCGGCCGTCAGACCATACGTCTTTTGAAGGTAGTTCGGCAATCCGACTTCGCCGAAACGATCATTGATCGCAACCCGACGCAATTTGACTCCACTGCCCTCTTCGGACATGATTTCCGCAACCGCGCTGCCCAAACCACCGATTTTCGAATGATTCTCCGCTGTAACGACAACTTTCTTACCGACGATCATTTTCTTGACCAGATCGACATCGATCGGCTTGACGGTGAACATATCAACGACCGCAACACTTAATCCAACCTTTTCCAATTCTGCTTTTGCATTCAGTGCTTCCGCAATCATTTCGCCAATCGCGAAAATCACGACATCCGATCCTTCTGAAAGAACCACGCCTTTACCGATTTCAAACGTTGATGAGGAATCATAGATATCTCTTAATCCTTTACGGCTGGCGCGGATGTAGAAAATCCCGTAATTCTTCGATGTTTCTTTAAGCAACCAGGCAAACTGCGTTGCATCCGCCGGAGCTAACACCGTTGCGGTTGGCATGACGCGCATCAACGCCAAGTCTTCCACTGAAGTATGTGTGCCCCCGTTGTGACCCGACGTAAAACCCGGATCAGAACCATATATCCGCAGATTCGCTTTTTGATAAGCTCCGGAAAGATATAACTGATCATATACCCGACGCGTCGCAAACGGCGCAAAGGTATGGATAATTGGGACTTTCCCTACCAGAGACATCCCGGCAGCCGCACCAATCATGTTGGCCTCACTGATTCCCATGTTGATACAGCGATCCGGAAATTCCTTAAACACTTTTGCCGTTCCGGAAGCACCGACCAAATCGGCATCCATAACGACGACCTGTGGGTTATCTCTTAATATTTCAAACAAAGTATTCTGATAAACCGCGCGCATTTCGATCGGTTTTTGCTCTTTCGCAAATACGATTGCCATTATACGGCACCTCCCTTTGACACAACTTCTTCTAGTTCGACGATTGCTTTATCCAACTCGCTCTTACTGTCAGCCGCAAAGCGGATGTGATGATTATCAACCAGTTTCTCAAAGAACTCGACTCCCTGGCCTTTGATTGTGTCTAAAACGATACACAGAGCTTGTCCTTGATGTGCAAAACAATCATCGATTGCTTCGGATATAGCTTTTTCAATACTGCCATCAACTCTAAGCGCATAAAATCCAAAGGCTTCCATTTTCGCCCGTAAATCAAAAGGATTACTGACGTCTACGGTCAAACCATCCAATTGCTTGTGATTTTCATCAATGAACACAATCAGATTGTCCAGTTTCTGATGAGCCGCAAACTGAAAGGCTTCCCATACCTGCCCTTCATTGCACTCCCCGTCCCCGACGATCGAATATACTTTGTTGGGCTTGTTATCAAGCTTCAATGCCTTCGCGATACCCACCGCCAAAGAAATCCCCTGACCCAATGAACCGGTCGTTGTATCGACACCGATCGTCTTTAAACGATCGGGATGTGACGGCAGATTTGTACCATTTTCATTCAATGTATATAAAACTTCCGTTGGGAAATAACCTTTCAAAGCAAGTGTCGAATAGTACGAAGGACCGGCGTGACCTTTCGACAATACGAAATAATCCCGTTGATCCCAGTTTGGATTTTTTGGATCGATGTTCATCTTCTCACCAAACAAAACCGACAACGTCTCAACGATCGAAAGCGCGCCACCCAAATGACCAAACCCGCGATGGGCCAGCATTTTACATGTTTCCAAACGTATTTGAGCCGAAAATAATGGTAGATTCTCAGACATATGATTCCTCCTTTTTATTTGAAAAGGTGTTATCTCTAGATAACACCAACCTCTTTAAGATAAGCACCTAATTTTTCTTCAAGTTCAGTCATCGAGATGATATTGGTCAAGGTCACACATGGACCATAGGCGGATAAAATATTATACATATCCTTACCGCAGACAAATACATCCGCCGAACCCTTGTAGATATCGGTCGCTGCACTATGTCCGACTTCGACACCTTCCACGCCCAATTTCTTCAATACTTTTTTTACATTCATTTCAACGAGAAATGATGACCCCAGCCCACTTCCGCAAGCACACATGATTTTCTTAATCGCCAACTGACTACCTCCTTATCAAATAAATGATGGTGAAGAGCGGTTCGCTCTTCACCTTATTATAGCTTTACTTAGTTTGCTTGTGCAACTTTATCTTTTTTAGGTTGCAGTAGAGTTAATGCGATCGGAGCTACGAAGATCAACAAGGAAACAGCCAATAAACCATAACCTTGAACGTAGTTGGCGATATTGCCCATAACGATACCGACAGCTGTAAAGTCAGCATCGGAGAACGTCGTGTTAGCAAAACCTAA
>PGZW01000018.1 GCA_002841515.1 Firmicutes bacterium HGW-Firmicutes-19
AGATTTGTTGGTGCAAGTTCGGTTGACGAGGCGATTGCCTATTCAAAAGAAATGCAAGATATATGTGTCGGTTTGAGTCCGCATTTCGTCATTCCGACCATGAACTTCGTTGGTACAGCAACGGCCATCGATGTTCGCAAAGTGGTTGAAACAGGTAGTACGCCTGTCATCAATACAGGGATGGCGCATAAAAAACCGGGTATCGGTCAAGTGGGGGCTGGTATCGTACGTGCGCCGCTGGATTGTTTCATCAAAGCACTGGAAGCCTTTGGTGAAAAATTTGTAGATTGAGCATCCGATTTTCAGGGGGGAGTATTTAACCACTATAAGGAGGAAAGAAAGTGGAAAAGAAAACGTTTTGGCAAAGAGTAAAGGCTGCCGGTCCGGCAGCGGTAATCACCAGCGCCTTTATAGGTCCAGGAACGATTACAACCTCTACACTGTCCGGTGTTAACTTCGGTTATGCACTTTTGTGGGCAGTTCTGTTTTCGGGTATTTCATTAGTTATTATCATGAATATGGCATCTCGATTAGCAATAATTGGCAAAAAGAATATTGTAGATGCTGCAATTGAATTATTCGATTCAAAAGCTTGGAAGATATTCGTCATGCTATTGATTGCGGTTGCAATTGGATTAACGGCATTGGGTTTTGAGGCTGGAAACCTCATCGGTGCTACGGCTGGATTTGGTGATATTTTTGGACTACCAGTCTGGTTAGCAGCACTGATTATGGGCCTAGTCTCATTAGCAGCTGTTGTATTCTCGACTCCCAAAATTATTGAGTTAGTTATGAAGACGTTTGTCGGAGTAATGGGTATTATTTTCGTTATAACAGCAGTAGTAGCGAAACCTGATGTAGTTGCTGTTTTGAAAGGTTTCATTCCGTCTGTTCCCAATGGAGCCTTGGTAAACACAGTAGCATTGATCGGTACTACTATCATTGCGATTAACTTAGTTTTCCACTCGATTGCAAGTGCAGATAAGTGGAGTGATGAGAAAGATCTGCAAGATTCTTATTTCGATACAAAGTTGAATGTTTCATTAGGAGTTTTGATGACATTAGCTCTAATCATTACTACTTCAGCAGTTTTATTTGGGTCAGGTACAATCGTTAACAGTCCCTTGGTATATTCTAAATCCCTAGAGCCGGTATTAGGAAGCTGGGCAAGAATTTTTGGAAGCACAGGTCTGGTTTTCGCCGGTCTATCATCCGCAATTGCAACACCTTATATGACTGGTGTAATATTCGGTCGAGTATTCAAGTGGAATAAAAATAATGATTATCGTCCAAAATTGATTGCAGCTATTGCTGTATTAATTGGGACCGGTTTTGCAATGTTTGGGGCTAGACCAACATCAATCATCGTATTTGCGCAAGCAACCAGTGGAATCTTCTTGCCATTTATATCAATTTTGTTTGTTATTGCCGCTAACAAGAGTTTCCTTGGTAAATTTAAAAATACTTTAACTCAAAATCTACTAAGTGGTTTATCGGTCGTTGTAACATTTGGATTAGGGATGTGGACTTTATATAATGCGTTGAAAGCCCTGATTGGATTCTGAATTTAATTTATGCTTAATTGAAGCATTAGGATATCCTAATGCTTCAATTTAATGACTAGACAAAGAGAACATGCAAATTACTAAATAACAGGAGATAGAGATGGAAAAACTAAAATTACTTGATTTACCTCGATTAACAGTTTCTGATCAGCCACCCTATGATCCACTACAAGCATTTGTCAGAGATAATCATATAGCATTGGAAGGATCTAAATCAGGACCGCTTAATGGATTAGTTTATGCTGCTAAAGATGTTTTTATGATAAAAGGAAGCACCTTCGGAAATGGACATCCAGATTGGTTAAAAACACATGAACCAGATCCTTATACAGCAAGTGCAGTTCTGAAATTGTTGGACGCTGGAGCTGATTTGGTTGGAAAAACAGTATGTGACGAGTTGTGTTTTAGCATCAGTGGAGAAAACTGGAACTATGGATCACCATTTAACCCACATGATATCCGGAGATATACGGGAGGATCTTCAGCAGGATCAGGTTCGGCTACAGCCGGAGGATTGGTAGATTTTGCAATAGGAAGTGATTGTCTTGGTTCTGTACGAGTACCTGCAGCTTATAATGGACTACTTGGCATGAGACCTTCATATAAACGCATTTCGAATGATGGTGAAGCCCCTTATTGCGCGAGCATGGATGTTCTGGGTTATGTAGCATCTGAACCAGATGTGTTTAAAAAGGTATCTGAAGTTTTACTCGGAAATGATCTTGAAGATGTTGAGTTCAAGAAATTATATATAGCCGATGACTGTTTTGAAGCTTTAGATTTAGATGTTTTTGAGGCACTGAAAGTGGCAGTAGATTTTGTTGGTTCAAAACTAGATAGCATTCATCATGTGCGAGTAGCTCCTGAGGGACTTAATGTCTGGATTGAAGCGTTCCGAATTGTTCAGGGCTACGAAGTGTGGGAGAGTTATGGCGGATGGATTCAAAAGTATCGCCCCAGATTATCTCGCGGTCCAAAGGAGAGGTTGGAATGGTCTTCAACTATAACAAGAAATCAGTACAAAGATGCATTGAGTGAAAAACAGAGAATTGCAAACGATTTTAAAGAATTTTTGCCAAAAGATGCAATCTTATGTTTGCCAACAACTGCAACTGTTGCTCCATTGAGAACAACATCACTTGAGGAGATAAATCGTACGCGTGCTATTTCAACTAATTTCTTATGCATATCACCAATGACGGAGACACCACAAGTTACTGTACCGCTGGTAAAACAACATGACGTACCATTAAGCCTGACTTTGATTAGTACTCGTGGAACCGATTTAGCCTTAGCAAAATTTGCATCGAAACTTGTAAATGATTATAGAAAGCAGAAAGATTAAGAACTAGACGTATACTTGATTAAATGAATGTTTACATAAGACTTTAGATTTAGAGAGAGGACAGGGAGTATGAATATTCCATTAAACTTGGGAATGTGGCTTTTAGCCGCTTTACCAATCATAGTATTGCTTATATTAATGGCAGGTTTACAATGGGGCGCAACAAAGGCTGCGCCCATTGGTTTTGCAATTGCATTATTTAGCGGACTTTTATTTTATAAGGCTGATTTATTTTTGGTTTTAATCGAAAGTTTAAAAGGTGTTTGGAGCACTCTTGTAGTATTGATCGTTGTGTGGCCAGCAATCTTGTTATTTGAGGTTGTGAGTGAAGCAAAAGCATTTATCGTGTTTAGAAATGGATTACAAAAGTATACACCCAATGAATTGGTTCAAGTGATTGCTTTGGGTTGGGTGTTTATGAGTTTTCTACAAGGTATCACCGGGTTCGGTGTTCCTGTCGCAGTGGGTGCCCCATTGCTTGTTGGAATTGGAGTAACGCCGATTTGGGCGGTTCTTATTCCCTTGATTGGACATGCCTGGGCAAACACATTCGGCACATTGGCGGTCGCTTGGGATGCCTTAGTGTTACAAACCAACTTAGCTGCAGATCCTGCCTTATTGTTACAAACGGCAATGTGGGCAGCAACCTTCATTTGGGTTTGGAACTTTATCACAGGTATTGCCATTAGCTGGATCTATGGCAAAAAAGAGGGATTGATTCGAGGGTTGCCTGTTGTTATCGTCATCTCTCTAATTCAAGGTGGAGGGCAGTTGTTGCTTAGTCAAGTAAATCAGACATTAGCAGCCTTTATACCCGCTGTAATTTCTTTGGTTGCCATTCTATTGATTGGTCGGACGAAAATGTATGGAAAACCATGGCGTATTGAAAACAGTAAGGTCATGAATCGTCAGAACAATGGCGTCGTACATGATTATCCTAAAAATATGTCTATGCATCAGGCGTTTTTACCATATTACGTACTTACTTTCATAACTTTATTTATTTTGCTGATTCAACCGATCAAGGCGTTTTTAGGTCAAGTGAAGATTGGCTTCGCATTCCCTCAAACGATGACGGGGTATGGTTACATAAATGCTGCTACAGCTTCTTTTTCACCATTTTCACCTCTGACTCATGCTGGAATGTTCTTGCTTTTCTCATCTTTCATTGGATATTTATTTTTCAAGAAAAATGGATGGATTCAAAAAGAGGGAGGCAAGGCAGTTTTAAGAAGATCCTTTGAAAAAACACTGCCTTCTGCATTAGCAGTTTTAGGATTCATTTTAATGTCAAGAATTATGGGAAGTACCGGACAAACAGTTATTCTGGCTCAAGGAATTGCAGCAACATTTGGTAAAAGTTATGCTATCCTAGCTCCTGTCGTGGGTATGTTAGGTGCATTTATGACCAGTTCCAACATGGCTTCAAATATCTTATTTGGCGAATTTCAATTAACAACCGCTCGATTGTTGTCGCTCAATGTTGCAGCGATTCTAGGCGCACAAACTGCTGGTGGAGCTATCGGTAATACGATATGCCCGGGAAACGTTATTTTGGGTACAACGACCGCTGGGATTTTAGGTCAAGAAGGAATCGTATTAAAGAAGGTGTTGCCGATTACGTTAACAGCAGCAGTCATCGTTGGAGCAATATTATTTATAACACAAGTTTTATAAGGTGTTTATAAAATACTCGAAAGATGCTACATATCTATCCGAAGATGATGTTTGTGAGAAACGCAGTATTTTAAATGAAGAGTAGAATCATGCCGAAAAGTGGAAGATCGTATCGGATTAAGTAATTTGTGCTAAAGGATAGATAGTCATGGTTGCATTGTACATGACATAAATAAAGCTGCTATCTGAAATTATAAAGAAGATCCTGACTGGCAAAGTGCTACAACGAAAGAAGCGTTCGTTCGGTTAGAGCAACAACACCCGTATTTTAGAGAAATGTATCTTCGAGAAATTAAAAAGGATATCGGCATGAACAGATTTATTCGTCCTGTCGAATGAAGTAAGAAAGCAGGTGATATTATGAGTTCAGTCAAAGATCTGTTTGGATCAAAATTGAATGTACTCAATGTTGGATTGGAACAGTTTTATCTGACATTACAACAACAGAATGTAGAGGCGGGTCATGTTGAGTGGAAGCCTCGTGCAGGCGGAGATCCAGAGATCATCAAATTCGTGGATTCTTTGAAAAATGATTTTCGCGTAATTGAAGCGAATCAACATGCATTTAACAAAATCAACAATGCATCTCCCGTTTGGGTGGATGTCACACCGGCATACAAAGCGATTTCGATCGACCGCTTCACTCTTCTGCATGCCGGACCGCCGATCAAATTCGTAGATATGTGTGTACCAATGCAAGGGGCAGTTTACGCAGCACTCAAGTATGAAGGACTGGCTGAAAATGATGAGCAGGCACACCACTTGGCAGAAACGAAGATTCACTTTGAACCATGCCATCATTATGGTTGTGTAGGTCCTATGACAGGAGTCATATCTTATTCTATGCCTCTTTTATGTGTAAAAAATCTTGACGAAGGAAATATGGCATACTCCACTTTCAATGAAGGTGCAGGGGATGTGGCAAGATTTGGGGCTTATGGCGAAAACACGGTCCGCCGGTTGAAGTGGATCGAAAATGTGCTTGCGCCAGCGATGAAGAAAGTCGTGGATAAAGACCCGATCAATTTGAAAGTTCTTATTTCACAAGCACTGAACATGGGTGATGAGCTCCACATGCGCAATAATTCATCAACATCGATATTTTTAAAAACTATTATGTCAGCACTTTGCGAAGTAGCGGAAATGTCTAAATTACCAGAAATCGCCCGATTCTTAACCACAAACAATGACCAATTCTTTTTGAACTTTGCAATGGCGGCTATGAAAGTTTCGGCCGATTCGGCACATAACATTCCATATTCCACGATGGTTACTGCGATGGCAAGAAATGGTGTCAACATCGGTATTCGGGTCAGCGGATTAAAAGATCAGTGGTTTATTGCTCCCGCAGCACAAGTCGTGGGACTTTATTTCCCGGGTTATACTGAAGAAGACGCAAATCCAGATATTGGTGATAGTGCTATTATGGAAACAGGTGGTGTTGGAGGATTCGCAATGGCGGCAGCTCCGGCAATCGTCAAATTCTTAGGTGCAGGTTCTGTTTCAGATGCATTAAATTATACAAAGGAAATGTATGAAATATGTTTAGGAGAGAGTGCGATGTACTCAATTCCAACTATGGATTTCCGCGGATCCCCACTCGGTATCGATATCGTTAAAGTAGTAGAGTCAGGTAGTTTACCTGTCATCAATACAGCCATCGCCAGTAAAAAAGCGGGTGGTGGTATGGTGGGTGCAGGCGTTGCCCGGGCACCATTGCCAATGTTTAAAGAAGCTTTAAAAACACTATATAAACAAATGGAGGAATAACATGAAAGATGTAAATGTGTTTCGTCTGCCTATGGCAGGACCGGATGATGTCTCTGAATTAGCAAAGTTGATTGATAACGGTACCGTTGATCCGAATGAAATCTGTGCGATCATTGCACAAACCGAAGGCGATGGTTATGCTCGCGGGTATAGTGCACTGAATTTCGAGTTGATGCTGTCTGAAAAAATGAATCGAACACGCAAGCAAGTATCTGATCAAATCCCGATGTTGATGATTGGGTTGACCGGAGGCTTGATGAGTCCGCACTATACTGTTTTTACACGTAAAGAAGTTGAGACAGTCGAAACAAACGAAAAACGTTTGTCACTAGGCATTCAATTGACACGCGTGTTACTGCCAGAAGAATACGGAACCCGTACTCAGGTACTTTTGGTTGCTGAGGCAGTTAAAAATGCAATGGCAGAAGCTGGAATTGAAGATGTAAATGATGTTCATTGTGTTGAAGTTAAATGTCCAAACTTGACGGCAGCACGCGTTGCTGATGCCGTGAGCCGAGGTAAAAAAGTCGTATCAACCAATTTTGCGGATGCTGGAGCGAAGTCCAAAGGGGCTTCTGCATTAGGTGTTGCGTTAGCTTTAGGTGAGATCAGCGATGAAGATGTTACAGATGCGGCTATTTGCTCTAATTGGAACCTATATTCAAAAGTAGCATCAACTTCCGCAGGCAATGAACAAGTTGCATGCAAAGTCATCGTAATGGGTAATTCAAAAACTTCAGTAAGTAAGTATAAGATTGGCTCGGGCGTCATGAAAGACACGTTGGATGTCGAAGGTGCAAAAGCTGCATTCAAATCTGCAGGGTTGGTTTTTGATGAAGTGATCCCTCAAGATCAACGGGACCGTATTGCTACTGTTTTCATTAATGCAGGAGCAGATGCCATGGGTTCGATTCGTGGTCGACGTACAACGATGAAATCGGACTTCTTAGCTGGTTATCAGGGTATCATTGCGAAAGCGGTCATTAATGCAATCGTTGGAGCAATGATTGGTGATACCATGATATTGGCTTCCGCTGGTTTTGAACATCAAGGTCCATTAGGCTCGAATCTGGTCGCAGCCATCGTAAAGGCTGACTAGTATGCTAGACATATTGATTCGTCGTGCAAATGTCAATGGTGTGATCGTTGACATTGCAATCAAAGACGGCCTTATCATTGATATCGATAACAAAGTGTATGGCGATGCCACCGTTGTTTTCGATGCTCAAAACAAAGTAACTATACCTGGCTTTGTGGACTGTCATACCCATCTTGATAAGTGTCTTCTAAATGAGCAACAACCTTATCAAGAAGGCACAGGCCCACAAAAAGGTGCGTTGACCTATGAAATGAAGAAGAGTTTTACGGTCGAAGACATTACTTTAAGAGCTGAGAAAATGATCAATAAGGCAATAAAGGGCGGAACACTTCATTGGCGTACCAATGTGGATGTCGATGGCAGTGTCGGATTAAAAGGCATGGAAGCTTTGTTGAAACTTAAGAAAAAATATGAAAATCAAATCCATCTGCAAGTTGCTGCTTTCGCTCAAGAAGGCGTGTTTTGGGATGGTGAGACTGAGTCGTTGCTTGAAGAAGCAGTTAAACTTGGTGCTGATTTGGTTGGAGGACATACGATTGCCAAAGGTGAAGGAGAGAAACATATTGACTTTATTTTGGCATTAGCAAAGAAATATGATTTAGAAGCAGATTTCCATCTAGACGAATCAGGGAATCGAGAACATTATCTATTGCCATATCTTGCAAAGAAAGTGATTGAGTTAAACTTGCAAGGCAGAGTGAACGGTATTCATCTGTGTACATTGAGTGCATTGACACCGCAAGAACTTGAAGAAGCTATGGGATATATTGAAGAATCAAAACTGAAGATTACGATTGCACCGACAGCGATCTCAACAAGGCATATTGCTCCTGCCAAGCGTATTCTCAAAACCGGAGTGCCGGTTGGTTTGGCAAGTGATAACATGCGCGACTTTTTCAATCCTTTGGGAAGTGGTGATGTTAAACAAGTTGCTTTGCTTTTAAGTTATCTTCAACGTTTCTTCTTGCAAGAAGAAGTTGATCAGATTTTCGAGATGATTACAACCGGTGGCGCAAAAGTCCTTTCAATTAAGGACTATGGTATTAGAATTGGCTCAAGAGCTGATATTACAGTGTTGGATGCCCTGACTGTCAATGAAGTAATCGCCTATCAAAATGCACCTGTCTTTTTAGTTCGTAACGGATTGGTATTTTCGTAATACACATATGGAAACGATCGATCTTGAAGTAAACGGATTTCATCATCAGGCCTCCTTGCACCGGGCGATGAGCAATCGTGTGAATAAAACGATCGTATATTATCATGGTGGAGGGTTCATCTTTGGAAGCAAAGATGACCTTCCTGCGTATGCCATTGAACAATTTACTGCCGCTGGCTTTGACTTATTATGTATGGAGTATCCGAAAGCACCGGAGATGAAGTTATCACAAATTCGCGACTTCATTGAAAAACAGTTGCTATGGGTTTTAAAAAACTGTCACAAAATGAACTTGTCGGATGATTATATCCTTTTCGGCCGGTCAGCCGGAGGGTATTTGGCACTGTATTTAGCAAAACGCATGATGGATTTAGAAGTAAAAAAACCGTTGGAACTGATTATCTTCTATGGTTATTCAACTTTCGATGATTCTGAATTTAGCTTTTCAAACAGTTACTATAACAGTTATCCGAATATGCAATTCGCTGATGTAAAAACCGCCATAGAAGATCGACCTGTTTTTCAAAGCAATCTTCTAAAACGTTATCCACTGTATATTTATGCACGACAATCGGGAAAATGGCTGCACTTACTTGGGATTAATAACGATTTCGAGAAATATACTATTGATATTGATTGTTTAAGGTTTTCAAGGATTTTTTTGGCCACAAGCAAGTATGATCGAGATGTAAACTATAAACATTCAATGATGATTCATGAAATAAGCAGACTCAATGAGCTGTTTCTCTCTATATCAAGTGAGCATGAATTTGATCAAAAGCCAAGTTATGAATCAGCGGAGCTATATCGAAGACTTATTGAGTGGTTGTAGTCTATTTTGGAATTATTAGGCATTTTGCACAATAAAATATGCAGAATTTCATGCAGTATGGTCAATGTATCTAAAAAAGTGCAATGATATAATGCTATTGCATTAAAGAATTGTAAGCGCTTGCTTGTTGTTTATTCAAAGATAATGTTTGAAAGTGAGAGACTAGTTATATTCAAATGGTATAGATTGATTTCTCATGATCTACGATTGCACGTATTTATACGTAAAGAAAGAGAGGATCTAGTATGAAAAGATTTTCAATCAGATTATTAAGTATCATCCTGATATCCGGTTTGTTGATTGGGTGTGGAGCACCCAGTGACACGGATAATCGCAGAGCCGATGTATCCTTCGCGACTAGCGGTCAAGGCGGAACATTCTATGTTGCAGGTGCTGGCATATCATCCCTGGTAACAACAGAAGTAGAAGGTCTTACAGTAACAGCTGAAGTAACCAAAGGTGTCGTTGAAAATGTTCGCTTGATGGCATCGGGCGAAACTGAAATGGGATTCGCTTATGGTTCAACAGCATACAATATTTCAAGAGGTTTGGCAGAGTTTGTCGATCAAAAATATGAAGGTTTACGTGCAGTCGCAAACATTCATGATGGAGCTTTGAACTTTGTCACTTTAGAAAAATACAACATTTTCACACTTGATGATTTGATTGGTAAGAAAGTATCCATTGGTCCTAAGGGTTCTGGAAGTGCTTCAGTCGCAACCGAGTTCTTAACCTCCGTGGGTTTATTTGACAAAATCAATATCGAATATTTAAGCTTTGATGACTCCACTTCATCCCTTCGTGATGGTCATATCGATGCGTTGGTCATTGGTGGGACTTCACCGATTCCGGCTTTGATTGAACTTGAAGCTTCTCATCCGATGAGAATGATTCCGGTTGATCAAGCACGTGTTAATAAATTTTTGACAGACTATCCTTATCATGTGTCATATACTGTACCGGTAGGGGTTTATACAAGTGTTAAAACACCATTGTTAACAGTAGGATATTCAGTTATCTGGGTTGCCAATGAAGATGTTCCTGAATGGGTCATATATGAAATGCTAAAAACCATGTTTAGTACAAGTGGAAGAGAATATTTACAAAATGTTCAAGCAGCATTTAGGGAAATGTCTCCGGGCATCGATCGATTCGAAAGAATCGCGCTGCCTTTGCATCCAGGTGCAATTAAGTATTATAAAGAAGCCGGTATCATAAAGTAGTCAATGCTTCAATTTTAGTAGGGTCAATCCCTACTAAAATTCTTATATCGATAGATGGTTTCATTTTAGAGGGAGGATATTTCAATGGAAATAAAGAACAAAAAGGCTCTTTTGATTAGTATTCTGGCAGCCACATTTTCAATAGTGTTTATTTATCAGGCTGCTTTTGGTTTCTGGCAAGTACAATACACGCGTGGTTTATATATCTGGTTTGCATTGGTTCTTTCGTTTCTGATCAATCCAAATCGGAAAAAAGAAGCAACTTTACCCGTAAAGATATTTGACTATGTTTTAGTTTTGTTGTCAACGGCAACGATCGCGTACTTCATCATAAACTTCGATCGATTCACTAGTAATGCAGGGATTCCGTTAACGTCGGTTGAATTAACGATGGGGATTCTGGCAGT
Source organism: Firmicutes bacterium HGW-Firmicutes-19 (assembly GCA_002841515.1). Taxonomy (GTDB): domain Bacteria; phylum Bacillota_I; class Bacilli_A; order Erysipelotrichales; family Erysipelotrichaceae; genus UBA2227. The sequence continues at coordinate 11,078 of PGZW01000018.1, forward strand.
TGTGCTTGTTCTTGAGGCAAGTCGTCGAACGGTAGGTAATTCATTAGCAATTATTGCAATCATCTTCCTGGCTTACACGTATTTTGGAAAATACATGCCAACTGTGATTTATCATCGCGGTTACAGTATCAGCCGAATCATTAGCGTACTGTATGCAAGTACAGATGGCATCTTTGGCTCAGTCGTATATGTCTTTTCAACCTTTATTTTCTTGTTTGTTATTTTCGGAAGTTTTATTAAGGCATCCGGAGCCGGAGATTTCTTTGTGGACTTATCAAAAGCGGCTGTAGGTCGATATACGGGTGGTGCAGGTCAGACGGCAGTTGTATCCTCATGGTTACTGGGTTCGGTCTTAGGATCTTCCACAGCAAACACGGCAATCACAGGATCTGTCACGATTCCAATGATGTTATCTAGAGGTTATAAGCCTCATGTTGCCGCCGCAATAGAAGCAGTCGTTTCCATCGGTGGTCAGTTCATGCCGCCGGTCATGGGCGCTGCAGCCTTCCTAATGGCCGCTTTTGTTGGCGTACCGTACATGACGATTGCAAAGGCAGGGTTGTTGCCTGCGTTACTCTTCTTCTTTAGCATGGTGTTTATGGTTTATTTGGAAGCGAAGCGCTCTAACTTAAAAGGAATTCCGGTTGATGAACTTCCAAGTTTTTCGAAAGTATTCCTCAGAGGCTGGTATTTCTTTGTTCCTATCGGAGTTATCGTGTATTTCTTATCGAATGGATATTCACCGTCGATGGCAGGTTTCTGGGCAATCGTTAGCTGCTATTTGGCTTCTCTAGTCAGAAAAGACACACGGATGTCCTTTAAGGACTTGTTCAATGCTTTGGCCGATGGAGGCAAAAGTTCACTCGCTTTAGCAACGACTGCTGGGGCTGTAGGTATCCTGGTTGCAGCGATATCACTGCCGGGATTAGGAATGAAGTTTAGTTCTATCATTCTTCAATTAGCAAACGGAAATTTACCAATTGCATTGGTACTGGTTATGGCCGCTAGCTTTGTACTTGGTATGGGTATGAATGTTTCTTCTGCTTACTTAGTGTTGGTCACCTTAGCTGCACCGGCACTTGTGCAAATGGGCGTACCATTGTTGACGGCTCACTTCTTTGTTTTCTGGACAAGCCAGTTATCTGTAATTACACCACCTGTTTGTCTTTCAGCCTATGTAGCTGCCGCTATTGCCGGCGCAGACACGTGGAAAACAGGCTGGTACTCACTACGTATGGGATTATCGATTTACTATGTTCCTCTGATGTTTGTCTATATTCCATATCTAATGTGGGTAGGCGAACCGGGTCAGATTCTATGGGCGTTTATCACCAGTCTAATTGGTGTACTTGCCTTCTCTGCGGTAATGCAGGGCTATTTACTGACTGACACGAACTTGATTGATCGAGTACTATTAGCAGCAGCCTCAATCTCACTTATCATTTCGGGGTTAACGACCGATACGATTGGGTTTGGTTTGATTGCGATTGTTATCTTCTATCAATTATTTAGAATTCGAAAGAGAGACAAGTTAGTTACAGCATAAAAAACGACTTACGTATAGCAAGTCACTTTAAAATCCTCTTGTCTGCCCCCGAAAGGGGGCATTTTTGTTTTCCAGATATTCATCGATTCCAGGTCCCTTTAGATTCCTTAACCGCCAAATACCATATATGTAACTGAGTACCAGCACCACGATGGTGACCGGTAATCCCATGATCGTGTTTGCCCAAATCAATGCATCAACATTATCTGATAGAAACAAGGTCACTTGAATGATCGTTCGGATCAGAAAGAATAGCGACCACAACATCGTTACTTCCCGATAAGCCGGCTTGACATCTTTACGCCAGAACCAATCCAGCTTCCAACCTCGAGTCAAATGACTGGCGTAGGCGGCTAAGGGTTTATCGATGGTAAGTGTGAATAGAGAAAGCAACAACACAAAAGCATTGGTTACGATCCCGGGTAGGAAATAATTGGTGGCGTTATTGGCTAAATACGCAAATCCACCTGCTAAAATGATTCCTAAAGAACCTCCGAATGCGTATAACCCTGATTGTTTACGTATTAGCCTATATATGCCAAAGGATGCGGAAATGAGTAATGCAACGAAAATAGCAGTGGTTAAGTCATACATTGAGTTGATAATTACAAATATTAACGGAGGAACAATGGCGTCCAGTGTTTTACCGGATAAGACTGAAGTTAGTTCTTCGAGTATTTCTTTTCCCTTGTTCATACTAGCTTTGCTTTGCGTGAACCTAAGAAAAAGGTGAGCCAGTCGTTTTTGCTTGTTAAAAATGCATAGAGCACGTATACCGCCCCTGTAAAAAACCCCAAAATCATCATGGCAACGATCCACAAGATAGCTACTAGAATGTTACTTTCCCTAAAATAAATCCACATAGAGAACAAAACAAAACCGGTATATAAATCAACCAAAGATACGATTCCCCAGGGGTTTGTTAAAATCAATGCGCCATCCGCGCCAAAATCACCCATTGTAAATCCGTAGACGAGTGCGGCCGTCATTGCCAGTATCCCTAAACCTGCGATAATTTTACCGATTTTCATAATTTTCCTCCAATTAAATTTTATACAATTTAATATATGTCCATTGTATATCTTTTATCGAAGATTTGCACTATTTTCGCATCGATATTTGACTTTGATCCAGTAAATTAAGATAATGAAGTCAAGCAATCATAAGGGGGAATCATCCATGGAACTAAATGAACTATACTCGCAGTTCAATGAAGAATTGCGTTTAAGCCGAAACATGGCAAGCCGCATTGAATTTTATACGACCCTCAACTATATTAAAAAATACATTCGTAAAAATGATAAAGTATTGGATATCGGGGCTGGTACAGGTGTCTATACACAATGGCTCGCTGAAAAGGGATACGATGTAACTGCGGTTGAGTTGGCGAAACCCAATGTCATTAAGATGATGAATGCAATCGGGATGATGCAGAATGTAACGATCTTTGAAGGAAATGCACTGAATTTATCTATGTTTGAAGACCGGAGTTTCGATTTTGTTCTGTGTATGGGCCCTTTATATCATTTATCTTCAGTCAAGGACAAGATGCAATGTGTAAATGAAGCGAAACGGGTATGTAAAAAGGGTGGAATCATCTTCTTTGCTTACATAAGTAATGATATGGTATTTGTGACTGAAACGATGCTTTACAATCCGAACTTTCTTAACAGTGATCAATATGAGCCTGCTTTCAAAGTTAAAGACGGACCTTTCTGTTTTATGACTGTCGGGCAGATGCGGCAACTGATGAAAAAATGTGGCTTGGAAAAAGTTTCTCACTTTGCGGCAGACGGACTTTCGGAGCTACTTGGCGATAAAATCAATGCGATGTCACAGGAGCAGTATCGTGAATGGCTGAATTTTCATTTTCATACCTGTGAGAAATCTGAATGTCTGGGATTCAGCAATCACATTGTTTATGTGGCTAAAAATGTTTAAAGGGTTGATTGAATCAACCCTTTCTCATTAAAGTGCTTGTTGTAAGATGTCTTTGAGCTCATCGTATGTAAGTTCGATCGGATTTCCCTTCATACTGCTCGCATTCATTGATTTTTTGATGATTTCATCAAAATGTTCTTCCTTCACACCAAAGTGACTTAGCGAAGCAACATCAAGATGATTGCACAATTCTTCCAACCAAGCGACCCCATCCAACGCTTTGGCATCGGGATTTCGGGTCAAAATCTTTGCAACGTCTTCATAGCGATTGACAGCAGGATTTTGTGCATCACGTGTATTTAATACTTCAATATTCTTACGAGTAACATAAGGCAGCAAACGGGCACAGACGACTCCGTGAGGAATGGGGTACATACCGCCTAACACCCCCGCAAAGCCATGCACAGCGCCTAATTTCGCATTAGCCAAGGCAATACCTCCAAACAGACTGGCGATTGCCATGTCCTCTCTGGCATCGATGTCTTCGCCATGGTCATAAGCCGTTTTAAGTGAACGGGATGCTCGAGTCAAACCTTCTTTCGCAAAGGCATCCGTCATCGGGTTGGCCATTTTGGAAACATAGGGTTCCAAAACCTGAGTTAAGGCATCCAATCCGGTACTAGCCGTTACATCCTTAGGAACACTGACCGTCAGTTCGGGATCAAGCAGTACGACATCCGGTAACATGTACGGACTTCGAATACTCACTTTTACTTTGTGGGTTGCAGATAAAATCGTAGCGTTTTTGGTTGCTTCTGCACCTGTACCCGATGTGGTAGGAACTGCAATAAACGGCAGTGACTTCTTGCTTACCGGTACACCATTACCAATGACTTCCAGATAATCCATGATGTCATTCGTATTGGTCATTAAGGCAGCTATGGTTTTACCGCTGTCCAAAACACTGCCCCCGCCGATCGCAACAACGACTTCACATTGATTTTTACGGGAAACAGTCAGTATTTCATTGATGGAATCAACACTGGGCTCACCCTTGACATTGACCGGTGTCACGATACAATTCTCACTATTCAAATATTCGATAGCTTTTTTTGTGTCATCAGAAGCTAGCCGCCCTACCAGTAAAACGCGTTGACCAAATGATTTTGTCAGTTTTCCGATTTGCTTTAGTCCACCACGCTCGACAATGATCCGGTTGGCTGTCATAAATTCAAATTTCATAATCAGACCTCCTGTTGACTTAATTATAACGCAAAAATGGTACGTTGTTATTGATATTGCTAACAAAGATTGAACCATTAGGGCACAAGTGTGTATAATATTGTCAAATACATCGGAGGTATCTTATGGCAAGTCGGACGTTTATCATGTTAAAACCGGATGCAATCGAGAAGAGTTTGGAAAATGAGATTCTCGCTTTCTTCAAAGATTACGGAATTGAGGTCGTACGTTGGAAAACAGTGACAGTGGACGAACCTTTAATCATGAGTCATTATCAGGAAATTATTGATAGATTGAACTTACCGGACTTTCCGAATCGGATCAGAGCGTATTTCGTCGGGAAGACGGTTCGAATTTTCGAGATGGAATCCAAGGAAAATAACGTAGTCGCAAAAGTCAGAGAATTGATCGGCACAACGGATCCTTCAAAGGCAGGAGCAGACACGATCCGGGGTAAGTACAGTAATGACTCTATGGAACTGGCAAAGCAACAAGAGCGATTGGTTCACAATCTCATTCATGCCTCGGATAGTGATGAGAATGCATATAAAGAAATTGAATTATGGTTTAAGTAGAAGCATTGACTGCGTAGTTCGAAACAAGCATGTCCCATAAGGATACGCTTTTTTTATGCTCACAATCATGTTACAATTTCAGTCAGAGGAACTGACATGAGAGATGTAATTATTATTGGAGGTGGTCCGGCCGGATCAACTCTTGCCCGATTGATCGGCAAAGATTTCGATGTCGTCTTAATTGATAAAAAGAATAAAGATGAAGAAAAGACAACTTTCAAGAAACCGTGTGGAGGATTAATAGCTCCTGATGCCCAGCGTGCACTTGCCCGTTTTCAACTGCAGATACCTACCGAAGTTTTAGCAAATCCACAAATCTTTGCGGTCAAAACGATCGATCTTCAGTCGAAACTGATCACGCATTATCAACGTTTCTATCTTAATGTCAACCGACACCGATTTGATAGCTGGATGTTGTCACTGGTTACAGATGCTAATGTAATCGAAGATGCCCGTGTAACCAAAGTAGAAAAAACAGCCATCGGATATGATGTGACATACATCAAAGACGATAATGTATATATTGAAAAAGGCAGGATATTGGTCGGAGCGGATGGTGCTGATTCAATCGTTCGAAAAACTTTCTTCAAAAGAAGAATTCGTCAATATATGGCGATTCAGCAACTGTTTAGTGCTTCAAATACAAAACCGTTGTATGCATCGCTTTTCGATCACACCCTGACAGATAGTTATGGGTGGGGACTTATCAAAGATGATGAGTTGATCTTTGGTGCTGCATTGCCTTTACAAGACAGTCGCAAGAATTTCGAGTTATTGAAGAAAAGATGTGAAGTATATGACTTTGATACGAGTCAACCACTTTCTACTGAGGCTTGTCTGGTGAACTCACCAAAATCGATCAGGGAAATAGAGTGTGGTGAAGATAACGTTTTTCTGATTGGTGAATCAGCGGGATTTATCAGCCCAAGCTCACTAGAAGGCATAAGTTATGCACTAGAAAGTGCTTTAGCACTGGCAAAAGCGCTGCGTAGACCCAATGTTACTAAGGTATATAAAGCGAACTGCCGCAAATTGAAAATTAAAATTTGGCTGAAACAATTAAAAAGCATCGTATTGTATACACCACTCTTCAGAAGACTGGTCATGATGAGCAAAATAGACTCAATTACTTTAGAGGATTAAGGGAGGGGAAACCATACAACTATCCGAAACATATGTAATGATCATTAATGTCACATTTATTCTTTTACTTATTGGTTTTGGTGTTTACGGTTATTTTAGGGGATTGTTCAGACAAGGAATTGATATAGCATCAATGCTTTTCATTGCATGGCTGTCGACATTAGTTGCGCCATTATTGGCAAAAAATATCGACCTGATCCCAAATCTTTCAATAAGCGATGTATCAGTTGTTTCGACAATCATCCGAAAGATCATCAACAGTACGCTCTGGATAATCGCACTGTTTGTTGTGTTTATGATTTTGGTTGGGATTGTCCGAATATTGGTTTTAAGAAATGTTCAAAAACCTTGGAATAAGAACATCGATCGATATGGTGGAGTTGCACTTTCAATTACCATACCGATAATCGTAGGCATCATACTCGTATCCGTCTTGTCGTTGCCTGTTTTTGCAAATGGAAAAGAAATCGTATCATCTACTGTTTTATCCCCCCTGGCACCCATCGGTGACAGTGTTTCGGAAACGATCGTTAAAACGGTTGATCCTGACGGACTTTTGGATAAAATCTCCAGAGGTGAAGAATTGAATGAAGAAGATACGGATTCATTGATTGATATTCTGATTCGAATGGGCATCCCTGAAGAGATTGCCAGAATATTGGCTAAGGCGTATACCGGCGTGGAAATTACGGCTGACGACACAAATAAAGTCAAACAGTGGATCACCTCTCAAGGGTATTCAAAAGAGGATATTCGCAATATGTTGAAAGAAGTCGGCCTTACTGAGGACCAGATCAACGAAATCATGGATGAATATACTAACTAAGGTCTTCGGACCTTTTTATATTAGGGCAAGTACTTTGGATTTAAAATATAATATTTATACAACATATAATTATAATGATAATTTGACAAATAGTATAAATAAGCGTATAGTGATAAGTATCAAGGGAATAGTATCGAGTTCCTTCGATGACGCAACCCACAAATTATCGACATAAAGAATAGTTATAGATAAGTAAGAATTCTTATCCTATAAAATGTACTTAACCGTACGAAAGGTAGACCTTATGAACAACAAACAAGAAACACGACATACAGTAACAGAGGGGAATATCGGCAGAAGAATTGCTACCGTAATATTCAGTCTCATTGAAGTAATGCTTGGATTCAGATTTTTCTTTAAATTGATCGGTGCAAACCCGAGTAATGTATTTGTAAAAGGGCTATATGCATTTACACAATTCTTCGTAGGAATTTTTGAAGGCATCTTCTCAGTTGCGACAACGCCTGGAGCAGAAACCGAAGCCGTTTTCGAACCGGCCACATTGATCGCAATCATTGTTGTCGCATTAATTGCATGGGCAGTGATGAAACTGATGTCATCGAGTTCGACCAGTCAAGTTAAAAGAACAGAAGTAAATTCTGGTAACACTCAAGTGACCACTACTAATCCTGATCAGACTCAATATAACCAAGTTAAAAGAACTAAGGAAAACGTCTCGAATCAACAAGTTCCTTCGACGAATCCATACCAGTCTCAACCAGATCAAAATACGAATACAGAAAACAATACTGACCAATCTTCGAACGATTCAAATAACAATCAGTAAAGATAACTCAGTGATTTAAAGGGTCGTAATAATGAATTGAGTGACGGTAATGATGATACAGATTTCAATCGTTGTGAGGAAACTCAATTCATTATGGATTTATCAATTTGTAGAAAAGCAATTGTGGTGCGTTTGGCATACTGAGTTTATAAAAGATCGTCGTAAAAAGGACGATCTTTTATATTGTGTGGTCATCAAGAAACGATGAGACAGAACAACCAGCGATAACACAAGTGAGGATTAAATTTTAGTCGAATTATTTGCATTTTTTAATAACATCCACCATAATTCATCTAGAGGTGATTGCTATGACTTACGCGATTCAACGTCCGGAAATTTATGAGATATTGGATTCAAAGACCAATAAAATCGTTTATGGCTGCGACCAAGAATGGTACACGACAAAATGGCAACGTGTATCCGGATGTGGACCGACGGTTGCGACCAATATGGTTCTCTACATCCTGAAAAAACAATATTCATCCAGGAATGAATATGTTGAACTCATGAGAGATGTCCGAAAGTATGTAACACCTACGATTGGCGGAGTGAATAGAACGAGCATATTTTATCGTGGATTAGCACGCTGTTTTTCCAACAATAACTATCCGATGGAATATCGTTATCTCAATGTGCCAAAGAAAGCGCACCGGCCTAGCTTTGATCAAATCATCGAGTTTATCAACTATGCACTCATTCATGACAGCCCGGTAGCGTTTCTAAATCTTCACAACGGAAAAGTCGTAAATCTGGAATCATGGCATTGGACGTTGATCATTGAGAGTTTTCTTGATAAAGAAAATAGCCATACCATCGTGACGATTCTGGATAATGGCAAAAAGAAAACCATCGATTTAAAGCAGTGGTATGATAACACGGCTAACGATGGCGGATTCGTATATTTTGCAAATAGAACTTTATTGCTTTGAAAAAACAAATTCTCCATTAACCATTGTTTTTAAAGCAAAAACATCTTTGATCTCATCACTTCCGATGGAGAAAATATCATCAGACAGAATGACCAAATCAGCAAATTGCCCGGCTATCAGCCGGCCTTTTTTATGCTCTTCGTAGCTGGAAAAAGATCCTTCAAACGTAAAATTATCAATAGCTGTTGAAACATCTACTTTCTCCTTAGGATAGAAGCCCGATTGAGGATATCCCAATAAATCCTGACGATTGACCGCACAATGAATCCCTTCGAACACATTGAAATTTTCTACCGGTGCATCACTGCCATAACTGACATGAATGCCCAAGTCTTCCATAGTCTTAAATGCATAGCTGCTTGAAGCAAGTTCTTTCCCGATGCGATCTTCTACGATATGCATGTCTGCATGAAGAAAGATGGGTTGAACCAACGCCAGAACTTCAAGCTCTTTCATTCGATTTAGGATGTCATGATCCGTAATCTGGCAGTGAATGATTCCATGACGCAATGCTTTGTTAAATTCAGAAACCTTTTGATATGCATCCAAAACATTCTCCATGGCTTGATCTCCAATCGCATGGGCGACAACCTGAATCCCATGTTCACTCGCAATTTGAACATAATCATCGATCTGTTGGGGCGTCATACAAGCAATTCCGCGAGTGGAAGGATCATCGTCATATGCATTTCTAAGCAGCGCTGTACGAGCTCCTAAAGAGCCATCGGTAAATATCTTCAAAGGACCGTAGCGCAAGAAATCATTTAAAACAGGTAAACCATCGGATACCCGAGCTCTAAATATCTGAGGGGAGTTGTAACAAATCTGATGGTTGATGCGAACGGTCGGATTTTTAGAAGCATAGCGCAGATAGGCTTGTTCGATGATGTCTGAGTTCTCATCCCCAATGTGAAGATCGTTGGTTGAGACAGAGGTGATACCATACGAGTTTGCAATCTTGGCGATTTGCTCGATTTTTCTTTCAACAGCCTCGACTGTCAGCCTTGGCTTTAAAACATCGAGAAGTTCGATGGCATTCTCCGCAAACAATCCATTGGGTTTGCTATCCATCCCAACTAAAATTTCACCACCCTCTACTAAGAAAGCATCGGTTATATGTGCCAGTTCAAGGGCTTTACTGTTGCATACGGCCACATGCCCGCAAGCCCGTCCCAATACGATCGGAATGTCTGTGGAAATCAAATCCAAATCATCTTTCGTCAACATACGTTTCTCATCCGTAAACTGATTCTGATTCCAGCCTCGACCCCAAAGATAGCCGGTATGATCGGGATGTATTCGTAAAAAGTTCTGACCTTTCTCAATGACTTCCTCTATCGAAGTGCACCCATACACGTTGAGAGAAGCCAGGGTAACGCCGTGATAGTAAAAATGCAAATGGCTGTCATTGAAACCGGGTACGACGGTTGAATCCATCAAATCGATGATATCCGTATCATCTTCATATAGTTTTAGGATCTGCTCACTTGTGCCTGTCTTTATGATGATTCCATCTTCAATAAGAAGAGCCTCACAAAACTTTCCTTTTTCCTGATATATTTTCCCGCTGTGCATTATTGTTCTCATTTGATCACTCCTAATGTTCTAAGTATATCATAAAGAAAAACTCCCTTGGCGGGAGTTAATCTAGTTTAATGTGAATGTTGTGGTTGCACTGCTTGAAGTATAGTTTAGCAGACTCGTCTCTGCTTTGACCGTATACAATCCTTTCGTTGATACCTTATTGGTAGAGTAGGTATATACTGCTCGTCCATCACTACCCGTTGTAAGATTGGCAGTTGCAACTTTTGTTTTGCCAACAGGTGGTGTAATGGTCAGCTGTACATTGGCACCAGAAACCAAAGCATCATTTTCATCAACTACGATCACAATGATCGTAATCTTTTCACCCGCTGTATAACTGAGCTTGTTTGTAGTTACCGTAGTAAATGTTTCTTTGGTGACTGGAGGTTGAGTTTCAGTCAAGAAAGACTGAATCAATCCATATCCATAAGCCCAGTCTCTGCCAGCCGTTCCTAAATCCAGAACATAAAACTGCAACAGTCCGCGAATTTCAGTATGAGTTTTGTCAGGGAAAGCCTGTATCAACAAGGCCAAATGTCCGCTGACATGCGGGGCTGCCATGGATGTACCACTCATCGATGCATATCCGTTATTCAGATAAGTACTGCGAACAGAAACACCTGGAGCAGCGACTTCGACGGCCGGACCGGTCGACGAGAATGTTGCGCGGTCATTGTTGATGTCCGTAGCCGCAACAGCAATGGCTGACTCATATTTTGCCGGATAACCGACATTGTCCATGCTCGTTATCCGCTTGCCACTGTTGCCGGCGGAAGCAACAACAAGTATTCCTGCATTATAAGCTGCATCAACCGCGGTGTGTAGGGCAGGTGAGTCGGTGGATGTGCCAAGGCTCATGTTGATGATGTCTAGTTGCTCGTTAATGGCAAAGTCGATTCCTTCGATGATATCCGATAGATATCCACTGCCCGAACTGTTAAGAACTTTGATAGCATACAAGGAAACATCCGGAGCAACACCGATAACACCTAACCCATTGTCAAGTGCTGCGATGGTTCCGGCAACGTGGGTACCATGACCATTATCATCATAATAACTATTGGCCGTATCCACGAAATTTGCTCCACCAGCAATAATCAAATCCTCATGCAAGGCAATGCCGGTATCAATGATGCCGACTTTCACCCCGGCACCCGTAAAGTTCTGTGCCCAAGCTTTCGGTGCTTCAACTTTTGCGATGCCCCACTCGATGCTATCATCATTGATCGTAAAGATAACCTCCGACTCAATGGATAGGATATTGGGGTTTTTTGATAACGCAAAAACTGCGCGTTGTGATAATGAAAGCTTAACGATCGGGAAGTTCTTGTATGATTTTTCTACATTAGCATTCAAACTGCGGAGCAACGAATGATCGACAGAATGTTTAAAGACGACAATGACCGACTGCGATGGCGTCGGTTGAGCCCGTACAGGTATCGGGGCTAACAAAACACATGCCAAAACGATAGCCCAGATATTGATCAAGCGAAATTTCTTCATCACTCACCTCTGGGGGGTTACCCTCAATATCACATGCTACATCTTTAATCCTATTGTATTCCTGTTTCAGGGAAATTTCAACCAAACAAAAAGAGACGTATTGTCTCTTAAATCGTATACTGATAGTTTCTGCGAATGGTCACTTCACCACTGCTCAATGTTACCGTTGTTCCATCGCTTTTCACAGCAATGCACGCACCGTTTTCATCGATATCCTTGATAACAGCCAGATAACTCTCCTGATTGACTGTGACAGTAACAGGTACATGAAGGATGTTGCTGTATTGTTTATAACGCTTGATCAAATAAGGATGATTGAGGTTTTTATACCAATAATCAAACCGATTTAAAAAAGCAATAATCAACTCATTACGCGTGTTTCTGCGTTGTGTAAAATCTTCTATACTGCCAGCAATCTCAGATAGGGATTCATCAAAATCCTGATGAAATACATTGAGTCCGACACCGACGACCATCGTTTCAATGTTTCCCGAATGTATGTCTACACCGGCTTCACACAAGATACCACCAATCTTTTTCTGCTCGATCATTAAATCATTGACCCACTTGATCCCCGGTTTGACACTAAAGGTCAGCTCGATCGCCTCTGCACAGGCAACTGCGGTGGCACTGGTGATCTTCAACGCTTGATGTACAGGTAAATCAGGTGTAAGAAACAAGGATAAGTAGATGCCCTTGCCTTTCTCTGAGTGAAAACTGCGCCCATTTCGTCCTTTACCTTTGGTCTGTTCATCAGCAATCAAAACGTAACCCTCTTTGATCGTATGTTGTATCGCCTTTATATCATCATTGGTCGACTGTGTTGTTTCTAGCACTTTTACCGAATGGTAAAAAGAGGTGACATTTTTACGGATGTAACTTTCGCCCATGACATCACCGTTTTTGATTCGATAGCCCACTTTGGGGTGCGATTCGATATTTACTCCTTGTTTACGCAATTGATTGATTGCTTTGTTTACCGTCGTCCGAGACACATTTAACACTTTTGCCAGAGCTTCACCGGATACAAACGCCGTTTTCGCTTCAATCAATGCAGACTTGATTTTCTCTTTTACCATAATTCCTCAACTCATTGTAAACCTGGTTTACGTATCAAGTTTACAATAAAATTCGTGAAAATTCAAAGAAATCATACAAAACGCAGATGAAAGCGATTACAAATTGTGATAATGCCTCTTTTCACAGGAATTTCACAGAAACAATATTTACTTTGATATTCAAAGTGGTTATACTTGCCCAATATGCTTAAACGAGCATTTGGAGGTATGGAAATGTTTGAAGAAATTAAAAAAGTATTAGTCGACGCTATCAATGTGGATGAAGCATTGGTTACACCTGGCGCAAAATTAAAAGAAGATTTAGGAATTGACTCCTTATCCGCCGTTGAACTGGCACTCGAACTTGAATCCGCATTTGACGTGAGAATCGAAGATGCCGAACTCGTCAAATTGATCACCGTTCAAGACATCATCGATACGGTCAGCGCTAAAAAAGCGGCATAAGCCAGGGGTTGCCTTGGCTTTTTTCAAAGGAGAACTATGAAAATTGAAAATATCGAGCAAATTATCAAGCTATTCGAGCGTTCTACGGTATCCAAGATGGAGATCGAATCTGGTGATTTGAAAATCAAATTAGAAAAAGAAGTCGGTGATACCGGAACTTTTGTTCGTGTACCAGCATCCGCTCCACAGAAAGCCGTTGAACAAGTTGAATCAGTTTCGGGCACGGTTGTCAAAGCTCCGTTGGTAGGGACTTTTTATACAGCCGCTAATCCGCAGTCTGCACCGTTTGTTCAAATCGGAGAATCCGTAAAAGCGGGTACCGTACTTTGTCTGATCGAAGCGATGAAAGTCATGAATGAAATCAAAGCTCCGATGGATGGTGTCGTATTGGAAATCCTTGGTCGCAATGGTGAAATGGTTGCCTATGATCAACCCTTGGTCCGTTTGGGAGATGCGGTATGATCAAGAAGATTCTCATCGCCAATCGCGGTGAAATCGCCGTACGGATCATCCGAAGCTGTAAGGACATGGGTATTGAAACGGTCGCGGTTTATTCGACGGCCGATGCGG
>PGZW01000019.1 GCA_002841515.1 Firmicutes bacterium HGW-Firmicutes-19
TAAAAAGAATAAGATAAATAATGTAGAAATAATTAATCGTTTTACACCTAATCAAACAATAAGCTTCTATGCATCTACCGATATTATATATAATGTTTATGGGAATAATACTCCATTACTAGATTACGCCTTGTCGAATAAATTATACTATTCTGCAAAATTATACATACCTATTATGGTTTCTGATGACACATTTATGAACGAAATTATCAACAAGTATAAAATTGGTTTCACTTTTCGATTCGAGGAAGATATTTCAGACCAATTGTATGATTATTATCAATCACTTGAATGGACTAAATACAAAATGAGATGTGACAAGTTTATGTCTGAAGTTGAATCAGACAATAAAGAATTTTATAGAAGGATCAAAAAATTTGATTTAATAGGGGATCAAAATGAAAATAGTTCACATTGAAGATTTTTTTCATCCAGAGGCAGGATATCAAATAAATATTCTCCCCAAATACATGTGTTTGCAAGGCCATGAAAATTATATTATTACATCAGAGATGAAGAAAATTCCAGCTTCACTCACTGATTTTTTCAATATTGATGATCTTGAACTAAAAGACAACAAATTTTTCGCTGAAACAGGTGTTAAAATATTCCGAATTCCACTTTTCTATTTTTATAGTGGAAGAGCAATATTCACAAGTAGAATTTTTAGACTTGTTAATAGTATTAACCCAGATGTTCTATATATTCATGGTAACGACACATTGACAGCTATTAGATTTTTGCTTAAGCTTAAAAAAATCAAATTTGCTGTAGTAATGGATAGTCACATGCTTTCAATGGCTTCAAAAAATATGTATAGTGAGATTTTTAGATTTCTGTATAGGAAGCTTATTACACCTATAATAGTGAAAAACAGCATTCCAGTTATAAGAACTCAGGATGATATATATGTTCAGAGGCATCTCGGAATTCCACTGGCTCAATGCCCATGGATTTCTGTTGGAACTGATACGCAGTTATTTAGGGTAGATAGACAAATAAGAAAACGAGTTAGGAAAGAGTATGATATTCTCGAGGAGGATATGGTTGCGATTTATGCAGGAAAACTGGATGAGTCAAAGGGAGGATATTTTTTAGCTCAGGCTATTGCAGATAAATTTAATACAGACAGAAGTTACGTATTACTCATAATTGGAAATTCAAGTGATGAATATGGTAAATCAGTCGAAAGCATCTTTACGTTGTCTCAAAATCGAATAATTAGAATACCTACTCAGAAGTACAAAGATTTAGCAAAATTCTACCAAGCATCTGATTTTGCTATTTTTCCCAGACAATGTAGTTTAAGTTTTTATGATGTACAAGCATGTGGGTTGCCAGTGATTTTTGAAGACAATAATATCAATAGAGGAAGATTGCAAGGAAAAAATGGTGTCTGTTTTAAACCAGGAGATTTGATGGATTTTCGAATGAGAATTGAAGAAATGTTAAACGCAGAAGAAACGGAGTATGTTAAAATGCGATATGATTCTATAAATTATATATTGAATGGGTATAACTACCAAGATATTACCAATCGGTACATAGATTTAATTGACGAACATTTTGAATTTTTTAGAATAAAAAAGAAAAAATTAAGATGATATAACAGTATTAAGAGTAGATTAAAACTTGAGTAAAGGAAGTATTAAAAATGAGACATAAAAAAAACATTAGTTTTTTATTGGGATCAATAAATGGAATGGGGGGGACAGGAAGAGCAGTTTCAATATTAACAAACGAACTTGCAGAAACACTAAGATATAATATCCGAATAGTTTGTTACTATCAAATAGACAGAACCTGTGGATACCAATTAAGAAATCACATTGATGTTGAAATAATACTCCCAAAATTAATGAGTATGAGAAAGGCTTTTCCTAGAGTGGTTTATTATTTAGTTAAACATATTTTAAAGTACAAAGTTGATATTCTTGTAGCTAGTGGATCATTATATTTTCCAGCAGCAATTATTGCATCAAAATTAACAGGATGCAAGATAATATGCAGCGATCATTCGAACTACTTATCGGTTACTGGTTTTAAATATGAAAGACAAGCGCGTAATTTTGCAGCTAAATACTGTGATGTTCTTATAACATTGACTAATAGAGACAAAGAGAATTATTTAAAAAATACCAGAGTAATAGCTAAGATTGATTCAATTCCCAATATTATGGAAGATCGATTATTTATCGACCGTGGCACTTATAAATGCAATTCTAAAAAAATTATTAGTGTCGGGAGATTAACATATGCGAAAAATTATGAGCTTCTAATTGACATAGCCGATTTAGTTCTCAAAAAACATTCTGATTGGAGCTGGGATATATATGGAAACGGAGAACTACAATCGAAACTTGAAAATAAAATTAAGGACTTAAATATTGAGAGACTGAATTTAATGGGTGCAGTGTCCAATATTTATGACGTTTATCAGGATTACGCGTTTCTCGTATTAACTTCACGTTATGAAGGTTATCCGATGGTTCTTTTAGAATCAATTGCAAAAAAGGTACCTGTCGTTTCGTTCGACTGTCCTACTGGTCCATCTGAGATTATTGATCATGCACAAACTGGTCTACTGATAAAAGAAAATGATATTACTGCGATGGTTGAAGCAATCGATCATATGATTTTAAATGACTCTAAAAGAATCAAAATGTCAAATGCATGCGAGTTAGCTATTAAAAAATTCTCCAAATCTGAAATAATTGAAAAATGGAATTCTTATCTTGACAAATAAAACTAAATACCAGTGATGAATGTGAGGGGATTTAAGTGCAAGAAAACAATGATTGCGAGAATTTGGAACAAAGAAAAGTTACAAAAGTTGGGAAAATAACTACATTTCTTTGCTGTTTGTATATTTTTCTGAGTTTTTACGAGAATTATGTCAATCAATTTTTTGGGTTTTCAACCAGATATTTAATTCTGATAATGATAATTATGCTTTTGTCAAATAATCGCAAGATCATACTAAAGTGGTATCATTTTGTTCTTTTATCATGGTTATTATTGCTCATGCTTTCATCTTTTTGGAGTAGAGATAATACAATTATGAACCAACATTTCATCTCGATTTTAGGAATGTTTGGGCTTTTTGTTGCCATGACTAGTGCAAACTTTGACTATAAATTTGTTAATTATTTAATAAAGACTATGCTATATACTAGTGCAACAATGGGTTTCCTCGCTTTATTTCAAAGTAGTTCGTATCACAACATCGTGGAAACTAGACAAGTACTAGTATTGTATGGTATCGATATTGATCCTAATAACTTAGCTGCTCTATATATGATTGGTATTTCAATTGGACTGTATTACATTATTAGTGAGAAGAAACGCTATATTCGCTATTTTGTAATCGTTGCAATAAATACTTATGGAGTTGCTTTGACTGGTTCAAGAGGAGGATTAGTGACTTTTATTGGAATAGTATTTTTGTTTATAATATTAGCGAGTAATTCAATATCTAGCACTAGATCTTTTATCTATAAAACGTCTTTATTACTCTCTGTACTACTTTCGATTTATTTTATATTACGGATTCTTTTGCCATTACCAATATATGATCGATTATTTGATTTTGGTAATTACTCTGGTGGTTCGGGTAGAGATTTATTATGGAAAAATGCATGGAATCTATTCAAAGAATCTCCGGTTGTTGGTGCTGGTTGGGGTTCTTATTATGGATATAATGGGTTCTATGCTGCTGTACATCAGACTTTCCTTTCAATGCTATGCGATGTCGGAATAATTGGTGTTCTACTATTTTTTATCCCAATTTTTAGGAATATTACTGAATCCTTGAGAAGAAAAAACTTCTTTCCAATAATAATTCTTGCAACTGGTTTATTTCCTGCACTATTTCTTGATGCAATTAACAAGCGCTTTTTTTGGAATGCAATTATTATTTCTTATCTTATTCTGAACAGTAATTTTTATGATAGAAAGGAGTCGAATTGATGTTGAGAAAATTGATTGGATATGTACTATACAACTCATTATGTAAATATTTGCCTGCATCCACTTCACTTTCTGGGAATTTTTCTAGAAGCGCGAGAGGATTTTGTGGAAAGTTGATTATAGAGAAATGTGGCAATAATGTAAATATAGAAAGAGGTGCGGTATTCTCAAATAGAATAGAAATCGGAAATAACTCTGGAATTGGATTACGTGCATTTATTCAAGGAAGAACTATAATTGGAGATAATGTTATGATGGGGCCAGATTGTGTCATATATACAATTAACCACGCTACTGATATGACGGACATTCCTATGAACTTGCAGGGAGTTAAAAAAGAAAAGATAGTAAATATAGGAGATGATGTTTGGATTGGGGGCAGAGTAATTTTGTTACCAGGTGTAAACATCGGAAGTGGAGCAATAGTTGCAGCTGGATCTGTCGTTACTAAAGATGTTCCAAATTATTCTGTAGTGGGTGGTAATCCTGCGAAAGTACTAAAATACAGAGATAAAAAAGGTAGAAGTGATGAATAAATGAAAAAAAGAATACTTCTAATTAGTTATCTATTTGCACCAACAAACAGTATAGGTGCAATAAGACCCACAAAACTAGCAAAATTTTTAAGTCGAAATGGTCATCAAATTGATGTGGTTAGTGCTGATCTGGGTCAAGATACCGAGAATAATCAAATCATTGATACAGATTTTATTTGCAAACATTATGTCATACTCAATAATAGAGAAGGGATTCCATTTAGAAAATTAAAGAATTATAGTGTGGAAAATCCAATCGACGTTAGTTTACTTTCACATTCAAAAAGTGTAAAACTAAAAAATAATGAATCTACTGACAGATTTAAAGAATTGAAGTATTTTTATAGAACAACTTTAGGTTTAATGAACAGCAAACAGTTTATTAAGAATTTTGAAGTCTTATTAAGCAGTGAAGATTTTAATGGTGAAACCTACGATACTATCATAAGTACATTTGGTCCAGTTCAATCCGCAATGTGTGGAGAAGCCTTTAAACGTAAATTTGGTGATGTTAGGTGGATATGTGACTTCAGAGATCCCATGGTTGTTGATGAAATTTCGTCATTTCTTAAACCTTACTTCAGATATTTACAAAATAGAATGATTAAGAAAGCGAACATTGTCACTACTGTGTCACAAGGTTACAAGGAACGAATTAGCATGGGAAGAAATCTCGAAAAAATCAGAGTAATAACGAATGGATTTGACGTTGAAGATTCTATTTCAGTATTTAGTAATTCAACTGTTGATTATTTTTCAATAGTCTATGTTGGATCTATGTATGAAGGGAAAAGAGATTTTTCGCCAATTTTTAAGGTTTTTCGAGATTTGATAAACGAAAAACTCGTAAACTCAGACAAAGTATCCATTAATTATGCAGGCTTAGACTTTGAGTTCTTTTGTGCTCAATCCGAGGAGTTTAGTTTAAGTCAATTAGTAACGAATCATGGCAATCTTTCAAGGGATGAGTGTTTAAAATTACAGTTCTCATCAAAAATGCTATTGCTGTCAACTTGGAACTATAAAAACCAAGAAGGAGTTGTTCCAGGTAAATTATTCGAATACATGTTGATCAAAAAACCAATCATTGCAGTAATTGAGGGAGATATAATTGACAGTGAGGTTAAGTTGATTATGGAAAATGCTAAGTTAGGAGTTACTTATGAATCAGTTAGTTCGAGGAATGATTATGTAAATCTGAAAAACTATATCATAAAGCAATATAATTTATTTACTAAAGGGATTCCATTAGAATATAACCCAAATACAGAAGTTATTAACTCATATAATTGGGAGAGTATTGTTCAGCAATTTGAGGATATTGTTTAATGAAAAAAACATCAGTAACATTAGGTAATGATGCTTTGAGATTAACTGCTTCAAAAGTAATTACAATGATAATTTCCATGATTTCTGCAATGTTACTATCTAGATTCAGAACTCTTGGAGAGTATGGAACTTATTCACAGCTTCTAATAATTGTCAGTATTGCAACATCGTTGATTATGTTAGGATTGCCCAACAGCATAAATTATTTCTTGGCTGGAGCAGATTCTCCATTTGAAAGAGATAAATTTCTGTCTGTTTATTATACTTTGAGCACTTTTCTCAGTTTCGTAATTGGATTTGTATTGGTGTTGTCTGTTCCATTATTAGAATCTTACTTTGATAATGAAAATATAAGAAGTTTCATCTATTTTTTTGCCCTCTATCCTTGGGCGAGAATTATTGCTTCAAGTATTGAAAATATCCTTGTTGTATATAGAAGGACACGTCTACTCGTGTACTTCAGAATCACAAATAGCGTATCATTATTGTTGATAATATTTGTAGTACAGATCTTTGGTTTGACTTTCAATAGTTATATCTTAATGTTTCTTTTGGTTGAAATAGTTTTCGGATTAAGTGTTTATTTTATTGTAAATAGTATATCTGGAGGTATTAAACTATCGTTTGACATAAATCTTATTAAGAAGGTTATTACCTTTTCAATACCGATAGGACTTGCAAGTGTTGTGGGCACTTTGAATTACAACCTAGATCAGTTGATGGTGGGGAAGTTTTACAATACTGAACAACTGGCAATATATGCCAATGCAGGTAGAGAACTGCCAATTACAATTGTCACTACTTCAATAGTTGCTGTTTTGTTAC
Organism: Firmicutes bacterium HGW-Firmicutes-19; assembly: GCA_002841515.1. Taxonomy (GTDB): domain Bacteria; phylum Bacillota_I; class Bacilli_A; order Erysipelotrichales; family Erysipelotrichaceae; genus UBA2227. The sequence goes on from PGZW01000019.1 coordinate 6,660, forward strand.
CAGTGATTGTGAGACTTATTAAGAAACAGGAGTATAAGATTGCACTAAAACTGTGGGGAAATTCGATAATTCTATCATATGTAGTGATATGTTTTTTTGCAGTTGGTTTTTTTGCCTTTGCTCCCGACGTGATGAATTTGTTATATTCTGAGAAGTATTTGCCCGGTGTGCCCATTTTTAGGGTATACAGTTTGGTTTTACTTCTAAGATGTACGTACTTTGGAATTGTGCTAAATGCTTCTGGAAAATCGCAGTTCATATTTTACAGTTCAATTGCTTCGCTGTTTATGAATGTACTTCTCAACTACTTGCTATACTTAACTATCGGAATAATTGGACCTGCGATTGCCACATTACTAAGTCAATTGGTAATTAACCTGATTCAACTTGCTTATACAGCAAAGGCAACTAAAGTAACGTTCAGTAATGTTTTCCCGTGGAAAAGTATCGGTTTGCTGACCTTACTTAATATAGTTTTAGGTATAGCTTTCTATTATTTGAAAGGGATACTTACAATTGATTTGAGTCTAGGAAGTATTGGCGAATCTGTATTCTTAGGACTTTTATGGGGAGTTGTGTATTTTTTAGTTGTGAAAAATGAAGTTGTTCTAAATTGGAAATTATTAAATAATGGAGGAAATTACCAATAATCAGTATAATTGGATTGGGGTACATCGGACTACCAATCGCATTAATGTTCGCGAAGAGTGGAGTTAAAGTTATTGGTACGGACTATAACAAAGAGCTAGTTGAATCATTGAATCGCGGTGAATTAACATTTGAGGAAGATGGATTAATCGAGTTGTTTGCTTCAGCCGTTGAGAATGGAATTTCATTCAGTACTGAATACCAACGGTCGGATACATACATCGTTGCTGTACCGACACCGTTTGTGAATACCAGTAAACGCATTGATCCTAGTTATGTAATTTCTGCTGTCAATTCGATCCTTGATATGTGTGAGAATGGTTCAATCATTATAATTGAGTCAACAATCTCACCCGGTACTATTGACAGATTTGTTCGTCCTCTTGTTGTAAGTCGCGGATTAGTAGTTGGTTCAGATGTTCATCTCGTTCATGCTCCTGAACGAATAATTCCGGGTAATATGATTTATGAGTTGGAATACAATTCACGTACGATCGGAGTCGACAGTCCTGATGTAGGTGAGAAAGTGAAGAAACTGTACTCATCTTTCTGTAAGGGAGAAATAGTGATTACGGATATTCGTTCCGCTGAAATGTCTAAGGTTGTTGAGAATACTTATCGTGATATTAATATCGCTTTTGCGAACGAGTTAGCGAAGATTTGTCGAGCTGACAATATGGATGTTTATGAGATTATCCACATTGCAAACAAGCATCCTCGGGTTAATATTTTACAGCCAGGTCCTGGTGTTGGAGGTCATTGCATTTCTGTTGATCCTTGGTTTTTAGTTGGTGATTATCCGGATTTGACTAATTTGATTTTGGCTGCGCGTAAGATTAATGATTCTATGCCAATCCACGTTTTGTCACGTATCCGCACGATTATGAAAGATAACAATATTTCTGATATTTCTCGTATTGGATTGTATGGTTTGACTTATAAGGAAAATGTGGATGATATCAGAGAAAGTCCTACTTTTCAATTGTTGGAAAGAATGGAAGAACATCTTGCATTTGGTTTGAAAGTTTATGATCCCTTTATTAAAGAAACCCTTGTTCACGGACAAGTGTTGGATTTTGATAAGTTCATCAATGATATAGATGTTGTGGTTATTATGGTAGGGCATGATCATATTAAGGTCAACATGGATTTATTGAAAAATAAGTTTGTATTAGATACTAAGAATATTTGTTTTTTTGAAGGAGTTTATAAACTCTAGTTGGGGGATTTATGAAGAAAGTTATGGTCGTTTTTGGGACTCGTCCAGAGGCTATTAAGATGTGTCCATTAGTAAAAGAACTGAAGTCGCGTGTTGAACTTGAGACGTTTGTTTGCGTCACAGGGCAACATCGTGAAATGTTGGATCAAGTGCTTAAAGCTTTTGATATTGTTCCAGATTTTGATCTTTCAATTATGAAAGCTCGTCAGACGTTGTTTGATGTTACAATTAATATTCTTGAAGGTATGAAGAAAGTACTTGAAGAAATCAAGCCAGATGTTGTTTTGGTTCATGGAGATACGTCCACGACCTTTGCGACTTCATTGGCTTGTTTTTATTTGCAAATTCTAGTCGGTCACGTTGAGGCTGGTTTACGTACTTATGACATATATTCTCCTTATCCAGAGGAGTTCAATCGTCAGGCAGTGGGTATCGTTGCTAAGTATAACTTTGCTCCAACGGAAGTTTCAAAGAATAACTTGATTCGCGAAGGAAAAAGGGAAGATAAGATATTCGTGACTGGAAACACGGCCATCGATGCTTTGAAAACGACTGTGAGAGAATCCTATCATCATCCACTATTTGACTGGATCGGAGATAGTCGATTAATCATGATTACTGCACATCGCAGAGAGAATCTGGGTGAGCCCATGAGAAACATGTTTAAAGCGATTAAGCGCATTATGGACGAATATCCGGACATAAAGGCAATTTATCCTATTCACATGAATCCAGCTGTTAGAGAGGTTGCAAATGAGTTTTTAAGCGGTAATGATCGCATCAGAATCATAGAGCCACTTGAGGTTGTAGATTTTCATAACTTTTTGTCTAAGTCCTATTTAATTTTGACTGATAGTGGTGGTATTCAAGAAGAAGCACCTAGCTTAGGCAAGCCTGTTCTTGTTATGAGAGATACAACTGAAAGACCTGAAGGGATTTTGGCTGGAACGTTAAAACTTGTTGGAACTAATGAAGAAATGATATACAATTCTTTTAAAGAACTTTTAGATGATCAAGTGGAATATGAGCGTATGAGCAAGGCAAGCAATCCTTATGGAGATGGACATGCTTGTAAAAGAATTGGTGATATTCTGATAGCAAAATTGTGACTTAAGTGTTTAGGATTATCGTTAAATGGTGAATTCAGCCATTGAGGTAATTAAGTTATGAGAAATAATATTGTTACATATGCATTCAAAGAGGGCAAAACCATCCACATTTCAGAAGTCAATTCTGGTATTTCTTGTGGCTGTTTTTGCCTTAATTGCAATTCTCCACTTGTTGCTAAGAAAGGAAAGATCAAAATTCATCACTTTGCTCATTTTCAGTCAAAAGACTGCGAAGGAGCTTTTGAGTCTGCTTTACATTACGGTGCAAAATATGAAATTCAGAAACATGGCTATTTCATGATTCCGAAAGGTGATTTAGTTTTCGGGTCAAGCAAGCAAAATATAACAGTTTTTGAAGTTATGAAAATACCGATAGAAAATGTGTATGTTGAAAAGAATGTAGGGCTTGTCAGACCGGATGTACTGATAGAAACAGAAGATAAGTTACTAGCAATAGAAATATATGTTACCCATGAAATAGACAAAGACAAAATCAGGATTTATAGAAATCTAGGGATTTCAGCAATTGAAATTGACTTAAGTGAGTTACACAACACAGATCAATCCTATGATTTGGCTGAATTAGTCGTAGCAAGTGTCGAGAATAAGAAATGGATATTCAATAAAGTGATTTATGGTTATGACGATCAGTTTAGAAAACATGCTGTTGTGATCCCAGAAAATGAATTTTTTGGTGGACATGCTTGTCCGCTAAAACTTTACTACTGGAAGGGAATACCATCGGCTCGCTGGCTTGACTGTCTATATTGTGAGTTCTGTTACTCTGTTCAACCTGTGTTATGTATGGGGGTAAACTACATTTCTGAAATTGGTGATTTCAAGAAGCCAATTGAAGTTCGCAAGAAGGAATGGGAAATAAAAAGAGCTTCGAAGCTTAAAGATCGAATTAAAAAGGGCCGATGTCCTAAGTGTGGTAGTGGAAGATTAGAGCCACGAAATGGAAAACTCGGAAGATTTTTTGGTTGTAATAATTATCCCAATTGTAAATATATCTATGTCGAAGAATAATAGGATCAACTACAATTTCATGTTTCTATTAAGTAAGGTAGAGATTTTTTGTGAATGCATACAGTACATTTAGTGCTAACCCGACGTTCAATAGAGAGTCAATGTGTCGCTTTTTCAAAGTCACGACATCGGTATTGAGAGCCACATCAATATAGTTAAGTATAGTTGCAAGTCTAGAAAGTTTAACAGATCCAACGCTATGATACGGATTTAGGGTGTTTATCGATAGTTTTCAATCATCCTTTATCTTCTTGACATATTCAGTTAAAGGAAATGTGTTTTAATGTGTTAACGTCGCATAAATAATACCTCCTCATCGGAAATCGAGAGCCACTCCGTCGGAAAATCAGAGCCACCATATCGCTGCTTGAGAGCCACCCATAAATAACGTAAAGTGTAGTTACACAGAATAGTTCTTCGTGCAACTTTTTTTGTTCCAAAGGAGTTTGCGATCATGCAAGATTTTAAAGAAGTGTCACGTTTGCGATTGTTGGGTTTGAGTCAACTTACTATCGCGAGGCAATGCTGTATCTCACGGAATACGGTGAAGCTGTTTGAATAATACGGTGAAAAATGAGCACTGAATCCGGTGAAATTGAGCACCTATTCCGACGGAATTGAGCATCCCTTCCGATGCCTTGAGCATTGTTAGAAATGGTCATCCTAGGTTGGCCAAATGTACCGTTATTCGACTGCGTTTCTTTTGCGCATGGACTCTTTACCATCGATAACAATGGTATAAGCGTTATGAACAATTCGATCCAGAATGGCTTCAGCGAGGGTGCCATATCCGATCTTCGTCGCTCAGATCTTCTCTAGAAGTACCGGCCATTTTTGCCTGATAGGCAAGTCCAATCACCTTCGCCACGGTATTTCGTGAGCAACCCAACATCTTCGCTATCCTCTGCTTACTGATATTCAATGCATGTAATCGTAAAATCTCTCGATAATTTGTCATTTTTCCCTCCTTACTATGACGAGAAAATCACCCGTTTTCATTGAAAAGGAGAGAATATAAAAGCACCATCACAAGTGAGAAACTGGGTGCTCAACATCACCGGAGAGGGTGCTCAATTTAATCGTATCCTGTGCTCAGTCACTATCGGAATCACTGCACTTTTCAATCGGAATATTCAGCTGTTTTATGATTTTTGAGATTCTAAAGGCTGGGATTATCATTCGATCAAGGATTTTGATGAGTTTCAGGTCAACGATTTAGTTGAACTTCAGCTTAAATCGGTACGCTAAGTTCATTACGAATTACCCGATTATGCTCGATTGGTTAAAGAGTTGAGTAAGCCTGGTGTCACGATGCAATTACTGTGAGAAGAGTTTGTTACGAGCTGTCGGAGATCGAATCGACTCTATTACCAGATTACGCAGTTCAAAAAGCATTTTCATGACTACATCCACACGCACAGCTTCACCGATGTGATTCAACACAAACCCGGCGAACGAATTGAAGTGGATTGAGGATGGCTCTCGCTCAACGGTTGCAATGGACTTGAATAAATAGACTGTTCAAGTTATTTTAAGGTCTTTGAAGTGGCACAATCCGAGCGAAATGACTGGCACAGACAATCCGAAACAAGTGGCACCTTTTACAGCGAAACAGAAACACTATTTAAGCGACGTATTTAACTATCCAAGAGATACAAACGTCTGTACAAAACCTTGGCTATTCGAAAGAAAGTCTAGGCTATTTCTTAATTGGAAGCCACTGTAATACGCGTTGAATCTGAGCATCCCAATACTTCCACTGATGATCCCCCGGTGATTCTTCATATGTCAAATCAAATGGAAGGGCTTCGAGATGATTTTTCATGGTTATGTTTAGATCATACAGAAAATCCTCGGTACCACACCATAAATATACTTTCGGAAGCGGCTTGTTGGATGTTGCCAGTGTTGAGGCAAGAGCTAGCAGGTCGTTTTTACTGTCTTTGACCTGTTGTGGATCACCAAAGACATCGAACCAATATTGTTTATCACGTGAGTTTTGACGAGACAAACAACGGGAAGAAATATCGAGGGCACCGGACAATGAAGCCACGGCACAGAAGTTCTGTGATACAGCAAGACCCATTTTCAACGCTCCATAACCTCCCATCGATAAACCCGCCACAAAGTTATCTTCACGTTTGTCTGAGAGGTTATGAAAGAAGGAGTGAACGATCTTCGGTAGTTCTTCGGATACAAATGTCCAATATTTATTTCCGTGGACCATGTCGGTATAGTAGCTCAAATGCACTGAAGGCATGATCACCGCAAGATTCATTTCACTGACATAGCGTTCGATCGAGGTTTGTCTAAGCCAAGTCGAATGATCATCGCTTCTGCCATGCAACAGATAAAGCACCGGGATTTTCCTTGGGGTTGGATTTGTTGGATCTTGTTGAGGCAAAATCACATTCATTTGCATATTCAATCCCAGGGTATGGGAGTAAAAACTGACTTGTAAAAGAGCCATGTCGAAACCTCCTGTCATTGACCATCATGCGCACACATGCTGATCTTAGAATATAACCATTTTACCTTGTTCACACGGTTCTTTCAATAAGCAACCCAAAGGTTGGATTTGTAAAAATGACATTCACGATGGCAACATGAGAATCATCATAGCCAACTTTTTTGATTTTGCCTCTTGAAAAATTCGGATTGTTTGATACAATAAAAATCTATGTAACAATAGACACATATGACGAAAATTGTAGTTAGTGATGATATCTTTAAAAAGTTTCCCAGAACCGAGGGAATAGTCGAATATCAAGAATTTTTGATTTCACTAATCAATGAAAATGTTGAGCCTGATAACGTGTTGTTAGCAGATGTCGAATAAAAAGGAGAGCGCTATGAAACGATTCTTACCCGATTTTGATCTTGATAAATTTGAATATATTGATGGCATCGTCGAATGGCTGAGCCATCGCAAAGATCCCAAAGCCTTTATTTCACCTGAAAACATGGCGGAGAAGAAAGTGATCGTCGAAGCCATCGTCAACGGCTTTATTTTCAATGAGTTTCACAACCAGCCCTTCGATGTGATTCCGCATTGTCAGTACAACGGCCAAAAACACGGGGAGTTCGGGCATTTTTACAACCTGGAGCCCATCGTGGAAATCATGGAAGCCGATGAGAAACATGTACAAGAAGTATTGGATAAGTTTCACTGTGAGTTCTATGATGTCAACACCTATGCGGATCAGCTGATGTTGTACTCCCGTTGTTCACGTTATGACATCATGGACCGCATCCGCGATCGCAAAGTGTTTGGGGCAGATATCACCGGCATTGACTACGCACTGGCCCATGTCTTGCTTGTTTATAAATATGAAATGGCCTGGGTCTTGCATGAACTCATCAACATATTTGAAATTGCGGGGATGGGGTCGTATGTCGAATACTTCGCTCATTTTATGAAATCAAATCCTTTTCTGGATTTAAGGAAGTAAGATGTTCTCTTTTTAAAAAATCGTCCGATAGACGAGGAAAGTGTTGAAATTGAGTTTAAACTGGACAAAGACCTGCTTGAACAAATGCTTCATGAATTTAAAAATGAGGACTTCTATGTCAACACGCATTCAGCCATTAAGATGTCTCAGGTCAACTTGTCGGATCGGGGATACGTGAAGGATCTGATTCACATGGAAGAACTTGATTCACTGCTTTGCCATGTAGAGGAAACGGCGGACAATTTCTTATTTAGTGAATACAAACCGTCCAAACGGGCTTCGAGTCTGATCAAAGCCCTGCGAAAAGCCTCCCTCACTGCACAAGTTGCTTTGTTTACGTTGCTGAGAAAGCAAAACCGTATCCAAAAGCTAAAGGGAAGCATCGATGCGGATGTGTTTGTGACTGTTGCCGAGTTTAAAGTGACCGTGTGTAAGATTTTCAATGAAATCTTCGATACCTACGATATTCGGGTTTATCCGGTGTTTCGAAAGAAAACCAAGGAAAGCATCGTTTTCTATCAGAAACAATTCAGTCAAAAGTGATGAGTCCACTCATCACTTTTTATGTTTATGCAGTGGTATTTAAAAAGGCGGGTTTGTTTGTGTAACCTTGAATGCTACTACTGAATCGGCAGCCACTCTAGGACACGTTGAATTTGAACATCCCAAACATGCCAACTGTGATCGCCCGCTGATTCCTCATATGTCAGATCAATATTCAACTCATCAAGATGCTTTTTCATGGTCATGTTTTGATCATACAAGAAATCTTCCGTGCCACACCATATATAAATCTTGGGCAGTGGTTTATTTGATTGCTTCAAATTTAAGGCTAAGGCCAACAAGTCATTGTCACTGCCTTTGACTTTTTGAGCCTCTCCGAAGATATCTGACCAAAACTGATTTTCTTCAGTATGTTGATATTCCAAACATATCGCCGAAACATCGAGGGCCCCAGAAAGCGAGGCCACGGCTGAAAACTTATGTGAAGCGCCTAATCCCAATTTGAGTGCACCATACCCACCCATGGAAAGACCTGCCACAAAGTTGTCTTCACGTTTGTCTGAGAGGTTATTGAAGAAGGAGTGAACGATCTTTGGCAGTTCTTCGGAAATAAATGTCCAATACTTATGGCCATGAGCCATATCGGTATACCATCCCAAATGGGTCGATGGCATAACGATGGCTATGTTTCTTTGCTCCACATAGCGTTCAATCGAGGTACGTCTAAGCCAAATGGTATGATCATCACTCATCCCATGAAGCAAATAGAGAACAGGTAATCTTTTATCTGAACTTGGTTCTTCTCGCTGAGGCAAGATGACGTTCATCTGCATGGACAGTCCCAGCGTCTGTGAGAAAAAACTTACTTGTAAAAGTGCCATGGTTTTACCTCCGGTTGTTGAAACAACCAATCCGCTTTCCTAATTATTCTAACATTGAATTCATTCACCGTACAATAACAATAAATCTTGAACTTTCAGTTTAAAACTTGTTACAATTCAACACTTTTTTGTGTTAGAATTTTCTAAGAAGAAATCGACTTATGGGATATCTGAATAAGGGGAGGGTACCATGGGACACATCACATCACGCAATCACTATGACAAACTGGTTGAGCGGCTCAACCGCTTTCCGCAGGGGGCTCCGCCCAGTGAAACGCTCTACAAACTGCTCAGCGTGCTTTTCAGCAAGGAAGAAGCACAATTTGTATCTGTGTTGCCCGTTCAGGCATTTACCGCGCAGATCGCTTCTAAACGAGCCAAAAAGCCCATGGAAGAGTGTGAGGCACTGCTGGATGGATTGGCATCACGGGCAATCTTGTTGGACTGGGTAAAAGACGGAGTGCGTTATTACATATTACCGCCACCGATGGCCGGTTGGATCGAGTTTTCCATGATGCGCATCCGCGAGGACATCGATCAGCACAGCCTGGGACAACTGTTGTATCAGTATATGAATGTCGAAGAAGATTTCGTGCGGGATTTATTTTTTGGCTCCGATACAAAAATCGTCCGAGCCTTTGCGAATGAAGAAGCACTGCGGTCCAGTATGTCCAAGGACAACATTATGGAAATCCTGGATCATGAGCGGGCAACCCATGTGATCAACTCATCACAACATATCGGCATCGGTGTGTGTTACTGCCGCCATAAAATGGAACATGTCGGCAAAGACTGTGATGCGCCGAAGGAAATATGCATGACCTTCGGCAATGTGGCGGATTCATTGATCCGCGCCGGCTATGCGCGCAAAGTAGAAAAGAAGGAGTGTCTTGATTTACTGGAAGTCGCATATCAACACAATCTGGTTCAGATCGGCGAAAATAGTCAAAACTCCGTGTCTTTTATATGTAACTGTTGCGGGTGCTGTTGTGAGGCGTTGTTGGCGGCCAAGAAGTTTGGTACCAGCGCGACCATCGCCACCACCAGTTTTTTACCCCAAGTCAATCATGACAAGTGTACCGCGTGTGGCGTATGTGTGGATGTGTGTCCGATGGATGCGCTGAGCTTTGTGGACGGGCGATTGATTCTGGATGAGGATATGTGTCTGGGTTGCGGGGTTTGTGTGCGTAACTGCGCTTTTGAAGCCTTAACACTGATTGAAAAGAAAACGCGCATGATCACGCCGGTCAACGGTGCACACCGGGTCGTACTGATGGCCGTTGATAAAGGCATGTTGGGCGATCTGATGTTTGATAACAGCTCACTGGCCTCCCATCGGATGATGGCAGGGGTCGTCAATGCGATATTGGCACTGCCACCGGCCAAACAGTTGTTGGCCAATCAGCAAATACGTTCCAAATATCTCGCCAGAATGATCGAGAAACTATAAAAAAGGCCGGCAGGGTAACTGCCGGCTTTGTGCTATAGTGGAATATGAACTTCTCCGAAGGAGTCATCCAGGGTATAGTGATTATCTTTGAATAAATTGATACAAGCATCCACGACCTGGGGATGGTATTTAGTCGTGCGGTTGATAGTGATTTCTTCCAACGCACGATCAATCCCCAGTGCAGGGCGGTAGGGACGGTGAGACATCATGGCTTCCACCACATCCGCCACGATCAGGATATGGGATTCCATCAGGATTTCTTCACCTTTACGATTGTTGGGATAGCCGGAGCCATCCATGCGCTCATGATGTTGACCCACCGCAATCGCGAAATTCTCAGGAAGTACGACTTTGCTCAACATGTCATAACCGCTCTGCGAGTGTTGTTGGATCAGTTTGTATTCGATGTCACTGATTTTTCCTGGTTTTGAAAGGATTTCAGTAGGTACCACGATTTTACCAATATCATGAATGTAACCAATTGCGCGAACCATATTACAGAAGTCTTTTGGATGTTTCAGTTTCTGTGCGATGGCGGCGGCTAAATTACCGACGCGCCGTTGATGACCGGAAGTATAGGGGTCGCGGTGTTCAACCACATTGGCAAGCAGGTATATGATGCTTGCCATCGACTTATTCAATGATTCCGTGCGGCTGAGAACCATGTCTTCCAGTTGATCGCGATAAAGATCTTTTTCCATCTCTTCCAGACGCTTCAACTTTTGGGCAAGAATGACCTCCGTATTGTCTGCGATTTCAGCTAAGAAATCCGCTTTTAAAATAGGTTTGTTCAAGTAACCGTTCGCTCCCATTTTTACGGCTTGCGCCGCTGTTTCCACGGTTGCCTCACCCGTCATGACTAATATGCGACACACAGAATTTGTCTTGCGCATGTGTTCCATCAGCTCAATCCCGGTCATCCGTGGCATGATGATGTCCGTTACGACGATATCAAAATCGGATGTATCAAATAACTCGCGCCCTTTGATTGCATTTTCTGCTGTATCCACGTGATAGCCGGCATGTTGCAAAAAGGTGCAAAGCGTTTCCCGAATGCTCATTTCATCATCTACGATTAAAACTTTAATCATCAGCAAATCCTCCTTACGTCAAATGCCAGCCGTTATCTACTGGCAGCACGACGGTGAAAACAGAATATTCCCCTTCAATTGAATCGATTTCAATGGTTCCATGATGATCGGTTACAATGCCAAAACTGATGGACAATCCCAATCCGGTTCCTTTGTCTTTGGGTTTGGTGGAGTAAAACGGTTCAAATATTCGATCCTTCACTACATCACTCATCCCCATTCCGTAATCCTTCACTGAAAGATAAATCCAACGGCGCTCATCGTGAAACATTTGCCTCACATCCACTTCGATGATCTTATTTTCATGATATCCCGGATACTTCTCATTGAGTGCATCACGCGCATTGGTCATCAGATTCATAAAGACCTGCTGGATTTGTTGACTGCGACACTTCATGTCCGGTAAGTTCTCTTTTAAGGAAACTTTCAGTTCAATATGATCTTTTACGAAAATGACTTTGATCAACGATAATGTATTGTCAATGATATCATACACACTGGAATAACTGTGAGCATTTTTTTCAAATCTGGAAAACTGCAATAAACTTCTTACGATATCGGAAATCCGGTTGGACTCTCGGATGATACTTTTTCCATAGTTCTCGATTTTCGAATCTGCATGTTCATTTTCTACGATCAGCTGCGCATAGTTCATGATGCCATTGATTGGATTATTGATTTCATGAGCGACACCACCGGCCAATATACCAATCGATTCCAACCGCTGCTTCTGCTGGATTTGCATCTCCCATTGCATTTGTTTCTCTTGCATTTCCAGTTGCATAGTCAAGTCTCTTGCGAAGACCATAGCACTATCCACACCGTCATAATTCAGAGGAATGGCGCCGACTTCCGCAAATACGGTTTTGCCATCCATGCGGATAAACTGGCGTTGATGGAGAGGAATTTCGGCTTTGTCTATATATATCCGATCCATGTTCTGAGTGATTTCTTCGACATCCTGCGTCGGAACAAATCGTGTAAAAGGCGTGTTTATCAAGTCATCGTCCACAGAAGCTCCAAAAAATGTCAACGCTGCCGGGTTCATAAAGGCAAACCGCCCGTTTTGATGTATAAAAATTGGAACAGGCACATTTTCTACGACCGTACGGAATAAATCCATGTTTCGCTTCATTTCTGCTTCCGCCAACACTCTTGCGGAGATATCGACGACAATCGAGTATAGCAGTTGTCTTTTACCGATGGTAATGGGTCCGCTGAATATTTCCACTTCGATGATTTTACCGTTAGCTTTGCGATGCTTGAACATAAAACTGGTCTTTTTCAACTTCTTGGTTTTTTCCATTTCAGTCTTAATCTGATCAGAACTCAGCGTATTGATTTCTGAAATTTTCTTTTCAAGCAGTTCATCTTTGGTCCAACCGTAAAAATTTACTGCGGCCGGATTTGCATCGACGATTTTACCATCTTTCGGGTCAATGACCATCATAACGGTGTGCTGATTATTGAATAAACTGGAATACATTTGTTGGGCATCATTGATCAGTTCAAATGATTCATCGTATTTTTTTTGAATCAAAAGTAAAATACAGATAGTCATCGTAACAACGGGATAAAGCAGTAAGATCGGAATTCCCAATATGCTTACCACATTTTGAGCAAGTGGGACAGGTAAAGTGTACATGGTAAGTAACATAGCCGCATGTACCAACAAACCATAAAAATAGATATTCAGCCAAAAGGGAAAAGCTTTACTATTAAGGAAATACCTTCTCCACAAAAAGCCAATCAATGTGGTGTTGGTAATAACGAAAATACCGGTTACCATACCGACGCCGCCCATAAAGTAACGGAAAACGATCATGATGGTTGAGGATATCAAAAGGGTGGGCGTTGAGAAAAACAGGGCTACGGAGGCAATCAGTATCGAACGTGCATCGAAGACGAGTCCATCCTGAAAAACGTAGGGAAACGTCATAAGAAACATGCCAATCAGACCAATAACCGATCCTTTGAGGATCGGATGTATTTTACCAAACTTTAATCCAAGATAAGAGTTGAGCTGATAAAGGATGATGACAATCAACAACAGTTCAATGTTTTTTAGTAATCCGATAAATATCCCGATTTCCATAAAAGTCACTCCATTTCCTCTGCGCGTTTCTGAAATGCTAAAAACCGCATTTCTTATCAACATCTATTCATTTCATTTTCAACATAATTGCATGCTATTTATAATACTCGAATTTATTATACCACGTTACACATATTGTAATCATTTTTGTAACAAGACTAGCGAAATTCTGCCTTTTTACGACTTGATGATTGAACTTTAAGAACACGATGGTTCATCGGAAAGTACTAATGGTTTTTGGAAGTATTCATAATCACAACACCTAAAAAAACGATCAATGTGATCGTCCGATTTGTTATAAGGGAGTATATATCTCACTGTGAGAATCATCAAGGATATAGCGTTCTTCAACAAACAGTCCGATACAAGCATCCACCACCGCTCCACTGGCCTTGCGGTGTTTTGTCAATATTTTGCTTTTGCTTTACTGGTGTGCCCGACTTAACTCTTCTTGAACCGGATGCGGAATTGATACACTGATATCAGCCAGTTTGTTGTTTAACAGTATGTTTTTTGATCAACCGTAAAACTCAACCGCTCCCGGATTGGCATCGGTAATCTGTCCGTCTTTTTGGTCAATGACCAAAAGGATGGTGTGTTGGTGATTGAAATGATTTAAGAATTTCTGATCTGCCTTTTCGATTAAATCACTCGAATCTTCATTTTTTTTCAGTTAGAAAGAACGCACTGACAATGATCACGGTGATCGGATATAGTGCAATCATAGGAAGACTCAGTGTATTTTTTTCTGTATCGATAAGCTTATCAGGAAATACATAGGAATACAATGATTGAACCGTGAATCAGTAGGGCATACAGATAAATATTAAGCCAATCAGAAATATCAATTTTCTGGTAAACGTACTTACGCCAAAGGATTCCTATCAATGTACATATGACAATGATAAGGACTCCAAAGATCAGGTCGATTCCACCCAGATAGATTGCATAGATCAACATCAACGACGAAGAGATGAGCAGGGCAGGTTAAGAGATAAACAGTGCGACTGAAGCAATCAAGACCGAACGTGCATCGATTGCCAAAACGCCTTCAACGACAAAGGGGTAGGACATAAGTAAGATTCCCATTGCGCCAAGGATGATTCCTTTGACAACAGAACCGATTTTCCCAAATCGTTGACGGATGTAATATTTGCATTGATAAATAACATGCACTACAAAAAGCAGTCCAATGTTCGATATTAATCCAATGATCACTTCATTGTTCATAGGCCCAACATTCGCCGTTGTTTTTGATATTTTATGATTATGATACCAAAATAATAAACTAGATTCATTATATGTTTTCAGTCAATGATTTACTATATGATAATGAAGTCGTTTCAGAAAATTTTCAAAAAGTCCAACTAGGTTTGATAAGATTGATTTGTTTAAACGTAAGCATAAACACTAAAAATGTGCTACAATTAAGTCGAATCAGAAGTTCGGTTTCAATCGGAGGTTTAACTATGCCAACAAAAAATAAACTGTACTTGTCAAGTGAAAAACTTGTATCTACTCAGAATATATCGCCTTATTGCCGGGTCGTTTTTAATCAGAATGGAATTCTTTTTTCTGATCATGACTGTGATTATTGTAACCGGTTGGTCAATCAAATCGTTTCAAATAGTTATTCAACGTTTTATTTAAAGCAAAAACTTGATTTTACATCTCATGATTATCAATTGTTAAATACCGAAGAAGTAAAATGGTATCAGCTTCACAGTAAAAGCATTGATTTTGATGGTGTGGATGCCATCTTTGCCTATATATTGAATATAACAGATAAGAAGATTGCTGAGTTGGAGATCAGACGCTTATCGAGGATTCGCTCATTGATGCTGGAAGTTACGAATTCCATCATGAAAAACGATGAAATCGAAGTATTTTACAGTCTGATTTTACGAAATGCCTTGGCCGCGATTGAAAAATCAAGTTTAGGTTCGATTTTTATCCGCCGAGACAAACATTTCCAATGTGTTTCTTGTATCGGATTCCATGAAAGTGTGATGGATTTTCAGTTACCCGTTCAACATTCATTTCTATATCGGGCTACCGATGGAGCCATGGATCGTATTACGCATCTTAAAGATATCCAACCTTCGGATTTAAACTACCCCATAAAAATCGACACGGGAGAATTTGTAAACATCAAATCGAGTTTGTCAGCTCCGATCATCATTTCCGGTGAGGTTTACGGTATGATCAATATTGACTCATTGCAAGCCAATGCGTTCGATGATTCCGATGTAAAATCCATGGAATTTTTGCGGGATAACATTGAAATCGCAATAACCAATCATATGTTGTTTCAAGAAAAGTCACATTTGGCGAAATATGATCGTCTGACCGGACTGTACAACCGTCATTTTTTTGAAGATCAGTATGAATTTATCAAAGAGAAGGCGCAGCGTTATAATGAGACGTTCAATCTGGTCATGTTCGATGTGGATGAGTTAAAGAAAATAAACGACCTTTACGGACATTTCATCGGGGATCAGGTCATCCGTAAGATCGCATTGGAAATGCAGACGAGCAGCCGAAAATCGGACATAATCGCGCGCTTTGGCGGTGATGAAATCATTGCGATATTATTTGCGTCGGATGCCGATGAATTACATAAGAAATTTACGAATCTTCAAAACAAACTTATAGAGAATCCCATTGATTTTTTTGATGAACGTATCCATTGTTCGTTTAGTTTTGGCATCGCATCATTCCCTCAAGAAGGGCAGGAATTTGAAGATTTGCTCAAGATAGCGGATGCCCGGATGTATATCAATAAAGCAAATCGAAATATCTGAAAAGGGACCACGATTTAGCCATCTGACTTATTGACAATCATTGACATTACAGAGTAAACTAAGATTAGATTACGTGGGGAATGCTATGACGAATAACGATGGTTTCTATAGGGTTAATAGAATTTTTTAGGCAATTTTAACTATGCCTTTTTTGTATTGAAAGGAGCAACCATGACAAAGAAGCTACTTGGATTAGTTTTGGCTGTCGCTTTGATATTTGGGTCAACTTTCTTTATCTCTATGCGAGATATTTTTGCTGCACCGTCCATCATCAGCGGAGTAGAAGATGGTAAGTATTATAATACATCAGTTACTATTGAGTTCAATGATGATCTCTATGATGTTACCTTGAATACTGTACTTATAACATCAGGTAAACTGGTCGAAGCAGATGGTACATATACCCTCATCGTCAGTGACGGAGTTGAGGTACTAGAGACCATCAACTTTTGGATCGACAAGGTAATACCAGAAGTTACGGGTGTCAATAATGGTGATTACTATAATACGGAGGTTTCGCCTGAGTATACCGATACATCCCCAGTCAGTGCTACGCTAAACGGTTCTCCTTTTACTTCAGGGACACCAATCACAGAAGATGATGACTATATTTTAATCGTCACCGATGAGGCAACCAATGAAATCACGATCAACTTTACGATTGATACGATTAAACCTGAAGTCACCGGCGTCATTGATGGAGCTATATACAATACTTCTGTTTCAGCGGTGTTTACGGATTCATCACCGGTCAGCGCAACTTTAAACGGATTCCCATACTATTCGAGCACCCTGATAACTGTTGATGATGAATATGTGCTGATTGTTACTGATGAGGCAAACAATAAAACAACCATCAACTTCACCATTGATACGATTGCTCCGGTGGTTACCGGGGTTGAAGATGGCAAGTATTACAATGATCCGCCAAAAGCTGCTGTATTCAGCGATGCGACCGCAACGCTGAATGGATTAGCATATACCTCCGGTACCCCAATTACGGCCGATGGATCTTACATTCTGGTCGTAACGGATTTAGCGCTTAATAAAACAACCATCAACTTCACCATTGATACCATCGATCCGGTAGTTACCGGGGTTGAAGATGGCAAGTATTACAATGATCCGCCAAAAGCTGCTGTATTCAGCGATGCGACCGCAACGTTGAATGATGATCCCTACATTTCAGGAACAGACATCACCACCGACGGTGTTTATACATTAGTCGTAACGGACTTGGCGGGCAATATCACAACGATTACCTTTACCATTGATACCATCGATCCGGAGGTTACCGGAGTTGAGGATGGCAAGTACTACAATGATCCGCCAAAAGCTGCGGTATTCAGCGATGCAACCGCAACGCTGAATGATGAACCCTACATTTCAGGAACAGACATCACCACCGACGGTGTT
>PGZW01000020.1 GCA_002841515.1 Firmicutes bacterium HGW-Firmicutes-19
AGTTCCCAACTTTTTTCTTTCGTGATAAACTGTGTGAGGACGGAGGTTGTATATGGCTAATATATTATCGTCATTATTTAATTTTGATAGAAAAAGAGTTAAAGAAGTTGAGGTCATTGCCCAGAAGGTCGATGCATATAAAGAACAGATGGCCGGGTTGGATGATGATGATCTCAAAGAAAAAACCAATGAGTTCAAAGAACGCTTAAATAAAGGTGAAACACTGGATGATCTGTTGCCGGAAGCATTTGCAGTTGTTCGTGAGGCTGCCAAGCGCGTCATCGGTGAATTCCCATACTTTGTACAAATCATGGGCGGTATCGTTTTACATCAAGGCGATATAGCTGAAATGAAAACAGGGGAAGGGAAAACCCTGACATCCGTAATGCCGGTGTATCTCAATGCACTGACGGGTAAAGGTGTTCATATCGTTACGGTCAATGAATACCTGGCTCAACGTGATGCGAAGTGGATGGGTGCCATTCACCGCTTTTTAGGTTTAAAAGTCGGAGTGAATATCCGCGCATTGACCCCGCAACAAAAACGCGAGTCCTTTTTGTGCGACATTACTTATATGACTAACGCGGAAGTCGGGTTCGATTATCTGCGTGACAATATGGTTACTCATGTAAAAGATCGAGTTTTACGTCCGTTGCATTTTGCATTGATCGATGAAGTCGACTCCATTTTGATTGATGAATCGCGTACTCCGTTGATCATTTCCGGTGGACAAAAACAAACGGCGAACCTGTATTTACAGGCAGATAAGTTTGTTAAGCGTTTGACTGAAAGTGTCGATTATGAAATCGATGTCAAAGGGAAAACCGTACAGCTAACCGAAGAAGGTGTAACGAAAGCTGAGAAAGCTTTTGGTATTCAAAACTTATATGAACTGAAACATACGCAACTGGTGCATCACTTGCACATGGCTCTGCGTGCGAATTATGTTATGATCCGGGATGTTGAGTATGTGGTACAGGAAAACCAAATCGTTATCGTCGACCAGTTTACCGGTCGTCTGATGGTCGGTCGTGCTTATTCCGATGGATTGCACCAAGCCATTGAAGCGAAGGAAAGAGTTCCTATCAAACAGGAAACTTCGACTATGGCTACGATTACATACCAAAACTTCTTCCGTTTGTACGAAAAGCTAGCCGGGATGACCGGTACGGCGAAAACCGAGGAAGAAGAATTCTTAAAAATCTATAACATGCGTGTCGTAGAAATTCCGACCAATCGTCCGGTGGTTCGTGATGATTTGCCGGATGCGGTTTTTGGTACGCGCAAAGCAAAATTTGAAGCACTTGTCCAAGAAGTTTTAGAACTGTATAAAAAAGGCCAACCGGTACTTGTCGGTACCATTGCGGTTGAGACCAGTGAGTTTGTCAGCAAAATGTTTACACAGCGCGGAATCAAACATGAAGTATTGAATGCGAAAAACCATGCTCGTGAAGCTGAAATCATTGCTAAAGCGGGTCAAAAACATTCGGTTACGATAGCAACCAACATGGCAGGTCGTGGTACGGACATTAAGTTAGGCGAAGGTGTCAAAGATTTGGGTGGTCTAGCCGTTATCGGCAGTGAGCGTCATGAATCCCGTCGTATCGATAATCAGTTACGCGGTCGTTCCGGTCGTCAAGGAGACCCCGGATATTCCCGTTTCTATGTTTCTGTGCAGGATGAACTGATGGTTCGTTTCGGCAGTGAACGAATGGAAGGTTTATTCAGAACGTTGGGTGATGTACCGGTCGAATCGAAACTTATTTCCCGTTCAATTTCCAGTGCTCAAAAGCGAGTTGAAGGTGTCAACTTCGATGTTCGTAAAACATTATTGGAATATGATGATGTTTTGCGTCAACAACGGGAGATCATTTACGAACAACGCAACTTAATTTTAGAGAATGAAGATGTACATACGATCATCAAAGATATGTTTGATCGCGTGTCATTGAATATATTGAGAACACATACGGATCATTCAAGCAAACATCCGAAGGTCAATGTTGAAGAATTGTTGGAAGCATATGATAAGTTTGGTTTTAAGGATCTAAATCTGAAAAAACCGGATTTTGAAGATAAAGACATGGTTGAGATCGAGAAGATGTGTACTGAAGCGATTTGGCTGACATATGAAGACAAGATCGATGCCATCGATGTAAAGAACGTACCAACCGAGAAAGTCCGCGAAAGCATTTACTCCATTGAGAAAAATGTGGTCTTGCGAGTCATTGACCGTGCATGGGTCGAGCATATCGATACGATGAGTAAACTGCGTGATGGTATTCATTTGCGCTCTTACGCACAAAGCAATCCGCTTCAGGCATATATTCAAGAAGGATTTGAGATGTATGAAGATATGATGCAACGCATCTCTCAGGAGACGGTGTTCTATTGTAAGAACATGCAAATTCAGGTAGAGGAGCAGAAGAAATAATGGAATTTTATGAAATAAGACAAGGAGTGACGACTGTTTACGATAAGCTAAAACAGTTGGGTGACTCACTTTGACTTGCCTGGCAAACAGGCAATAATCGATCAGGTACAAGGCGAAATGGCGGATGATTCCTTTTGGAATGATCGTCGTGGAGCACAGGCCAGAATCAATACGATGAATCAAATGAAGGAAATCGTCGAAGGGTATCATGAAATGCTCTCGACTTTTTCCCAACTTTACGAAACTGTGGAAATGTTGAAACTGGAGTTTGATGAGGAATTAAGCTCTTTGGTCGAAATGGAATATGAAGAGCAGCTAGAAAACTTTGAAAAGTTTGAAATCAAGATTTTGTTAAGTCATGACTATGACAAAAACAATGCGATCATCGAACTACATCCGGGTGCCGGTGGAACGGAAAGTCAGGATTGGGCGTTAATGCTCTATCGGATGTATACGCGTTGGGCGGATAAAAAAGGCTATAAAGTGTCTGTCTTGGATTATCAGGATGGTGATACGGCAGGACTTAAGTCGGTGTCGTTTCTGGTGGAAGGTCCTATGGCTTACGGTTATTTGAAGACAGAAAAAGGTGTTCATCGTTTAGTACGGATATCACCATTTGATTCATCCGGTCGAAGACACACATCGTTTGCTTCCGTCGATGTCATGCCTCAGTTCAACGATGAAATTCAAATCACGATTGATCCGGGTGATATTGAAGTGCTTACGATGCGCGCTTCCGGTGCCGGTGGGCAGCACATCAATAAAACGGACTCTGCAGTTCGATTGATTCATAAACCGACCAATATCGTAGTCACATGTCAGTCGGAGCGTTCTCAGATGCAAAATCGTGAGCATGCGATGAATATGTTAAAATCAAAACTCTATCAGCTCGAAATTGAGGCCAAAGAAGCCAAACTGGCGGATATCAAAGGTGAGCAGAAGTCGATCGAGTGGGGAAGTCAGATTCGTTCATATGTATTTGCCCCGTATACCATGGTCAAAGATCATCGTACCAATGCGGAAGAAGGCAACGTTGCCAAGGTCATGGATGGCGATATTGATGCGTTTATCTATGCGACACTTAAATCATTAGTGAAATAAAAAAAGGCTTGCGGTTTCCCGCAGGCCTTTATAATAATTCAAATCCAGCCGTAAAGTGTCGTAATGACACGATGGGTCCTTCAAACACCATGGTCAATCCTTTATAAAAATCACGGTTTTGATAAATATAATCCAAGGCATTGACGATACAATCCAAATGATCGTTGGTATAGACGCGACGTGAAATCGCGATACGCATCGTTTCCAATTGTGGCCAGGTAGCTTCTCCAGTGATTGGATCTTTACCGCCAAAAGCACATGCGCCAAGTTCGACGGCGCGGATTCCGGATTCCTGATACAATGCGACCACTAACCGCTGTGCTGGGAATTCATGTTGGGGGATATGGGGAAAGAATCTTCTTGCGTCCACATAAATGCCATGTCCACCCGGAGGTTCTATGATTGGGATTCCTTTTTCTTTGAGCTGATTTCCCAAATACTCAACTTGTCCGACGCGATAATGCAGATAATCGAAATCACAGGCTTCTTTAATACCTACAGCCAATGCATCCATATCTCTTCCGGCCAAACCGCCGTAAGTGATAAACCCTTCGTGAACGATTGCCAGTTGGTTGGCTTGAGCAAAAACATGTTGATTGCGAGTCAGAAACAAACCGCCGATATTGACCAATCCGTCTTTTTTGGCACTCATAACAGCAGTCTCACAATAAGATAGCTGTTCTTTTACAATATCAACGATGTCTTTATCTTGGTAACCATCTTCGCGAGTCTTAATGAAGTATGCATTTTCTGCGATGCGGGAAATGTCCATAACAAAGGGAATGTTGTATTTTTTGGCTAATGACGCAACATCCTTGATGTTTTGCATACTGACCGGCTGCCCCCCATTGTTATTACAGGTAACTGTTAGAATAATGACGGATATTTGGTCGACACCCTTTTCGGTGATCAGTTTTTCACACTTGGCAACGTCCATATTCCCTTTGAAAGGAGAAGTGGGACTTGCCGCGTCTTTGCCTTCATCAAAAACAAGATCCTCAACCAAAGCGCCCAACACCTCCGCATTTCCGCGGAATGTGTCAAAGTGCATATTGCCGATGGCTATTTTGCCAGGCTGTGTATAAATTTTCGCTAACAAATAGTCGGCGGCACGACCCTGGTGAACCGGTTGAATCAAGGGCATCCCGTAGGTTTCGTGAATGGATTGTTCTAAACGGAAATAACTGTCGCAGCTCGCATAGGATTCATCGCCCATCATCAGAGCTGCCCACTGATTTTTACTCATTGCCGAAGTACCGCTGTCCGTCAGACAGTCAATATAGACATTTTCGGCTTTAACTTTAAATACATTATACTGTGCTTCTTTTAGCCATTCCGTCCGTTGTTCGAAGGTAGTCTTCTTGACGTGTTCGATCATTTTAATACGAAAAGGTTCTGCAGTTTGAAATCTCATGTAATACCTCCATGATACCCTTATATTATGGCGAAAATATAGACATTTGGGTAGTACTGTTTTCAACTTTTAAAAAATACTCATTTTCTTATGCCTTGACATATCAACTCGGATTGATAAAATGAAATTAATGAAACGAGGTATCGTTATGTTTACACAACTATTCGCATCGCCGGCACAAGGCGAGTTGATATCGATTGAAAAAGTGAATGATCCGGTTTTTTCTCAACGGATGATGGGTGATGGCTTTGCAATCATTCCTGAAGGTGAATACTTCTTCGCCCCATTTACCGGAACAGTGGAGATGGTATTTCCTACCGGCCATGCGATTGGTTTAAAAAGCGAGAACGGGATGGAAGTATTGATTCATATCGGTCTTGATACCGTAAAGTTAAAAGGGGAAGGTTTTAAAGCTTTGGTTAAACAGGGCGAGCATGTTATGATTGGTGATCCATTGATCAAAGTGGATCTAGCGTTAATCAAAAGGCATGGTTATGACATCACGACTCCAATCATATTTCTATCAGGTCAAAAAGTTGTCAAACTGAATTCGTCTTTTTGCGAAGCACTTCAGACGGATATTGTTGTGTTTGTGTAAGTCAATATGGAAAAAACGAAAAAAGACGTTACCGTTTTGAAGATTCTTAATAACAGTGCCATGCTTGTCTATGATGGCAATAGTGAACTTGTTCTTTTGGGACGTGGCATCGCGTTTAGTCGAAAAAATAACGATAAAATAAAATCAGGGTTTGAGGTTGATAAAATATATGCCTTAAAGAAAAGTGCAAGCCGGTTTATGACGTTGATTGAAAATAACAGTTTTCAGGTCAATGATTTGGTCATCAATTCCGTGCAGTTATTGATGGAAAGAAACAATACGGAAATACGTCCGGATGCGCTGGTCGGGTTTTGTGATCACGTCTCCATCATGTTTAATCGTGTTTTAAAAGGCGAGTCGATCATGAATCCTTTTTTAAGTGAAACGAAAGTTTTGTATCCAGAGAGTTTTGAGAAAGCTCAGTCCATCACTCATCAATTGAATGTTCAATTTGATGTTCTTATTCCGGAAGAAGAAGTGGGCTATATTGCATTGCACTTACAAAATATCGTTTCTCCGGCTAGTGGCGAGCAGATGAAGGTAATGAACAAAATCGCAGCTATGACTTCGGATTATATTTCTAGGGAGTTAATGATCAACCTGGATAAGGAAAGTTTGATATATGCAAGATTTATGACACATTTGAAATTCGTGGTCATGCGTTTGCTTCGTAATCAATGCTCGGATAATATCATGACAGATATGATTTTAAAGCAACTCAGTCAGTATCGCCCTCAGGCAGAACGGATCGTGGATATCATCGAACAAGAGACAAATCACAGGTTAAGCCAAGACGAGTTGGCCTATCTGATGATACACATCGGACGGATTCTAGAAAATTAGGTGTTGACATTCAAATTGGTTCGATTATATAATGTCGTTGTAGTTAAGGCGTGCAATTTACAAGCAAGAGCCAGATACACTTTTTGTGTTCTGGCTCTTTTTTACGCCTAGGAAAGGGGAATATTATGGATTACAAGAAAATAGCCGCTGCGTTGCTCGAACTGGTAGGGGGTAAGAGCAATATCAAATCCAATGCAACGTGTATGACACGTCTGCGTATCACTGTTGTTGATGAATCAAAAGTCAACTATGCCGAAATTAAAAAACTAGAAGGTGTATTGGGTATTGTTGAAGGTACGACCGTTCAAACGATTTTCGGTCCGGGCAAAGTTACCAAAGTTGGTGAAGAGATGGCCAAACTGACCGGGTTGCAATTAGGGTCGGATGAAGCCGGTGTTGAAGATGTTGCGAAACAAAACAAGGACGCATTGAAGTCCAAGCAACAATCACCGGTCCACAATTTCCTGCGTAAAATCGCTAATATTTTTATTCCTTTGTTGCCGGGTATTATTGCGGCCGGGTTGATCAATGGATTAACCAACGTTATTAATGTCTCTACCGGTGGCGCATACAATGCTTTCTGGTGGTATCAATTGATCCGTACCCTCGGATTTGCGGTATTTACGTTCTTACCGATTTACGTCGGTATGAACTCTGCCAAGGAATTTGGTGGAACACCGATCATCGGTGCAATTGCCGGTGCTTTGTCCGTTTCACATGCCGGTATGCCTTTGTTGATGAAAATCGCAGATGCTCCGATTTTGATGCCGATTACCAATGCAGCCTATAATCCGGCGGCTGGAGGTTTATTAGCAGCACTGTTTGCCGGTATGTTCTTTGCTACCGTGGAAAAGCAAGTGAAAAAAGTCATGCCAGATCTTCTGACTACATTCTTCACACCTTTATTTACCGTCATTATCGGTGGATTTGTGGCTGTTATCGTCATTCAGCCCTTTGGTGCAGTCGTTTCAAAAGGGATCTTCTCAGCACTTGACTTTGCCTACAATCAACTTGGTGTCTTTGGCGGTTACATCCTGTCAGCCGGTTTCTTACCACTAGTATCTGTGGGATTACACCAGGCTTTGACTCCGATTCACATCATGCTAAACAATCCGGAAGGCCCTACCCAAGGGATCAACTACTTGTTGCCGATTCTGATGATGGCTGGTGGCGGTCAAGTCGGTGCTGGTTTGGCCTTATATGTTCGTACTAAAAACTTAAAACTCAAACGTATGACCCGTGACTCCTTGCCTATCGGTATCTTGGGTATTGGTGAGCCAATGATGTATGCCGTAACCTTACCGTTGGGCAGACCGTTTATTACCGCTTGTTTAGGTGCTGGTGTCGGCGGTGTCTTAGCCTCTATCTTCAAACTTGGCGCAATCACCCAAGGCGTTTCCGGATTGTTTGGCTTATTGATCGTCCAACCGGGCAATCAGTTTGCGTTCATTATCGCAATGCTTGGTGCGTATGCCGGTGGGTTTGTTTTGACATACTTCTTCGGTTACGATGAAAAACGCGTTAGCGAGATCTACGGAGAATAATAGTATTAAGGGGTGGGTTTTCCACCCTTTCTTTCAAAGGAGGTTGTGTATGGTTAAGTTAGGATTTTCGATGTATGTGAGCAGTGGAAAAGAAAAAAATCTGGAAATTGTCCAAAAGGCAAGCAAAGCCGGGTTGAAATATGCTTTCACATCTCTTCACATTCCTGAGGAAAGTGATATTGATCTTAGAAACGAGATGGATGAAGTCTTTGAATTGTGCAAAACATCTGGAATTTCAATCATCGCGGACATCAGTCCAAGAACTGTTGAGAAATTGGGGCTTTCGTCCATTGAAGACTTGCAACATTCAGCCCTTTCACATCTGCGCATGGATTACGGATTTGAAAATGAGGAAATCATACGCTTATCCAGAATGTTCAATGTCGTATTCAACTCCTCAACGCTTCTGCCAGAGCAACTCAACGAGTTCAAATCCCTTAATGCGGATTTTACTCGATTGAAAGCATGTCATAATTTTTATCCAAAACCGCGAACCGGATTATCACTTGAAAAAGTCCGTTCGATCAACGAGCGTCTTTCCTTTTTAGGGATTACCAACATGGCGTTTGTGGCTGGGGATAAAGAGCGCAGAGCACCACTAAAACAAGGACTTCCGACGGTGGAAGCACATCGGGATGAAGATGTGTTATTATCAATACTTCAATTAATTACGATGACCTCAACGGATATCGTTTTGATTGGGGATGTGGATGTGACTGATCAAACATGGGATAAGCTAAAAGATTTGAGTGAAGGGTTTGTCCGTTTGAAATGTTCACTGGATATTGAGTATGCACATTTGAATCAAAGCTGTCATCATGATCGTCCGGATAGCAGTGATTATGTCATCCGATCGGTAGAATCAAGAATGTATGCGACTCCAGGAGTAATTATCGAACCAAAGGACTCCCAACCGATTCAAAAAGGTGATATCCTGATAGGGAACCGCGGTTATCTTCGCTATAGTGGAGAATTGGAGGTTGCGAGAGTAGATTTGGGAATGGAATCAAGAGTCAATGTCATCGGTAAAGTCGATGATGAATATATCAAATATCTTCCCTATATCCAAGACGGATTGGGGTTTATCTTGGAGGTAAGCGAATGAGTCATGTAAAAATCGATCATCTTACAACGGAGAAGCGTAATCCGTTAACCATGGAACTAGATCAGTTGTCCGCACTTGAAGTAGTTTCTCTGATGAATCAGGAAGATGCGAAAGTCGCAATTGCGATACATGAGCAACTGCCTGTCATCGCAAAAGCGGTTGAACTGATTACCAAACAATTGAAATCAGGTGGAAGAGTCATTTATTTTGGGGCAGGAACAAGCGGTCGCTTGGGTGTGATCGATGCATCAGAATGTCCTCCAACCTTCTCTACGACCGACGAGTTTATCGGAATCATAGCTGGAGGAGATGGTGCTCTTCGAAAAGCAGTAGAAGGTGCAGAAGACTCCGCGGTTCTGGGAGTTGAAGATCTTAAGAAACTATCAATAACCAAGAAAGATGTGATTGTTGGAATTGCGGCGAGCGGCCGTACTCCGTATGTATTGGGAGGGTTGGATTATGCCAAGTCAATCGGTGCAAAGACGGTAACCGTTTCTTGCAATCCAAACTCGGACATCGGAAAAGTTGCGGATATTGCAATCGATGTGGAAGTCGGGCCGGAAGTTCTGACGGGTTCGACACGTTTAAAAGCCGGAACAGCGCAGAAGATGGTACTGAATATGTTATCTACAGCTTCGATGGTCGGGTTTGGGAAGGTTTATGGCAATCTGATGGTGGATGTGAATCCATCAAACTTAAAACTGATCGAACGTGCAAAGAAAATTATCATGCAGGCAGTTCCTTGTGACATCGATACTGCGACCCGAGCACTTGCGGATTCAGGAAATAAAGTAAAGACTGCAATCGTTATGGTTAAACTTCAATGCTCGAAAGCTGAAGCTGAGGGAAAATTAAAAGCTGCGGATGGATTCATCCGAAATGCAGTTAGGTAAATAACAAAGGAGTCACTCGGACTCCTTTTTGCTTGAGAATGATTCGGCAATTCTCCATAATATCACATAAAAAATGAGTATTCCCAATTGCCACAGCGCAAATATCATCAATAGCCAATCACCTTCACCCATTTCTCCAGTAATCAAGCGGATATAACTTGGAATCGACATAAGATTCATGATGATGGTCATAAATAGCGGGAACAACAAACCAATCGAATATTTGATGTTTAGTTTCCAATGTAAAAGAGCAATGATTGAAAAATATATGATCCCGAATACCAAGGGAATGATGTGTATAAACGGATTGTTCATGAGGACCTCCACCTTATATATTATATAGGAAATTCGTATTTCTGTGACAAAGAGATCTGCAAATTAGGTCCCTATGATATTAATGTCATCAACTATTAAGAATATGTTGCTAAACACTGAATTTTGACTTATTGTATTTGTAGAAACACAAGAAATGTTGTTAAGATTTTTTTGTAAAAAACTCAAGATAATTGAATGTTTGAATCGTTGGATTTATGCTTTGTTTATAAATAAAGCGGGGAGGAGCTCCGATGGAAAAAAGAAGATGGTCAAAAGAAGAAGTCAGTGTATACAGAAGGACGCATGAAGGATTCTTCTATGCAAACAAAGATGATGCGAATATATTTGTGCCCAGGGAATACAGTTTCGGATATACCCTCAATTTCGGTAATCCGATTTCATGGATCGTCTTGGTTGCCATTATTGCAACCATTTACATTTTGACGACATTGTAAAAAAACTGCAAAATTTGCAGTTTTTTAATTATCCAGAACCTTTAAGTTGGTAGATATCATATTCATCCAACATTGTATTCGGATATTTCCTGTTTTGTCGGGAGTAAACACTGCAGAAAGCTGAGTGGTCAGCCCGTCAATCTCGATATCAAACGCTGGAATCGTGATCGGATTACTGCAACCTGACAAAGATACCGGATTTACTGTAAACAACACCGGAATACCTTTTTGCACTGCCGTATAATCCAGATGATAACCGGTCCAGTCAACCGTCAATGTAATCATCTGTACGCCACCGACAACCGGAGCCAATCGCACTTCTTGTTGTTGGCCAATAAAGGGCAACGGTATATTTAGCGCACTCATTGAACGAAATGCCATCTGTGATCCAATCAATACGACAACAGCTGCTGAAACAAGCTTGACCCTACGTGAGCTTTTCAGATTCAACTTCGAGGACAATAGACCAATGGTTACCAGAACCGGAGCTGTCGTTAGTGCAAACACCAACATGATCAATCCGCCACTAATCATAGAACCTGAAGCCAATGCATACAACTGCATCATCTGTAATGATGCACAGGGCATAAAGCCATTCAAGATCCCGACGATCAGCGGACGAAAGCCTTCGCCTATTTTTTTGTTGTTCACTTTGGGCATGATACTAGGCAGTTTGGGCATGGTAACCCAACCCATCAGACTGATTCCAAAATACAACATCAGAATGCCGCCGGCTAAAAGAATCAGATTTCTTACCAATGGTGAAATCGAGAAGAACGAACCGACGCCGCCTAACAAAATCCCAAATCCGGTATAAGAAGCAATTCTGCCAAAGTTATAAAGAAATGTGGACTGATAAGGTGTCTTTCCTTGGATTTTCGCCATCGATTGCGAAAGTGCGATCCCGCCACACATACTTACACAGTGAAATGATGTTATCAATCCATACACCGCTACCAGTGGCAGAGCAATCGTCTGTGAGTCCAGTTGAGGGGGTAGCAGTCGTTGATAGAACAGTTGAGCGATGACGACCACACTGATAACACCTGTCAACCATATCCAATCCATCACGACCGAGGGTTTCTCATCTTTCAGACGGTACCCCGCATCCTCAACGGCTTTCTTCAAATGATCATAGGAAACCGGTAAGATTGATTGGATGTTCACCTCACCGGTTTTAGCGTTTGCAAATGCATGTTTAACACCGTTTATTTTTTTGATCTCGGTACCGACGTTTTTTTCACATGCCTTACACGTCATACCATCCACATGAATGATAATTCTTTCCATAGGTTATTTCAGATCAATTGGTTTTAATAACAAATCCATACCGTCCATCGTTGTAAACAACCAGCCGTCCACTGCTTCAACATTCACACCGGCTAGACGGAGTACACTTGCACTCAGAATGAACACGACATCTTTATCATTGGTTGCCATGTTCTTCGCCCATTCAAACTTATGATCGCCTAAAGCAATTCCAAAGTGATCGAGTTCAGCGTGATAGCCAAGCAAGGCACGATTGTTGGTCAATAAGGAGTTCAACTGCCCTTTTGCATCGTAGGTCATCGCTCCTTTGATTCCATCGTAGGTAATCAATAACATATCGTCTTTGATGCGCATGTTCGATGGAAGCTTGGTTATATCCAGGCCTGCATCAAGAAATGGCATTGCCAATACTGCCATGATGACATCTTCATTCGTTGATTGAGGATTTAGTGAAAGATCGAAATGATATCCATCCGCAAGAATGATATGCGCATATCCATCCATGATTGATGATTCGACCGAATCAACAGCCAATATAGCTTCAAATGAGGATTGTGCTTCACGTTTGACAACATCGGTTGCGGTGCATCCGGCGATAAAAATCAAAAATGCAAATAATAGTACTATTTTCTTCATATTTTTTCCTCTATTTCTTGAATCTGCGTAATCGCAGTGCATTGGTAACAACGGAAACCGAACTGAACGCCATCGCGCCAGCAGCGAAAATCGGATTCAATAACGGACCACCAAAAGCATAGAATACACCGGCTGCCAGAGGGATACCGGCGATGTTATAAATAAACGCCCAGAACAAATTCTGTTTAACATTTCGGATGGTCGCACGACTCAATTTGATTGCAGTGACAACGTCCATCAGATCAGACTTCATCAGTACAACATCTGCGGATTCAATCGCCACATCCGTTCCAGAACCAATGGCGATGCCGATATCCGCCATGGCTAAGGCAGGGGCATCATTGATGCCATCCCCAACCATTGCAACGGAATAACCTTGCTTTTGAAGTTTAACGACTTCAGAAGACTTATCCTGAGGCAGTACTTCAGCCAAAATCAAATCTATTCCAACCTGACGACCGATGGCTGCAGCGGTTTTCTTGTTATCGCCTGTAATCATTGCGACTTTGATACCCATTTGCTTAAGTTGTTCTACTGCTTTCGCACTCGATGGCTTCACGACATCTGCAACCGCAACAATTCCTTTAAGCTGACCGTCAATTGCAACTAGCATAGGGGTTTTACCTTCGTTAGCTAAACCATCCATATCAGCCTCAATGGCATGCAACTCAATATTTCTTTCATCCATAAATGCCCGATTCCCAATCAGTACAGATTTCTCATCTACCGTAACATCCACACCACGACCGGTGACAGCCATAAACTTAGTGATAGGGAATAGCTGAATGCCTTTATCCGTCGCCCCTTTGACGATGGCTTGGGCCAAAGGATGTTCTGAACCTTGCTCGGCACTGGCCGTATATCTTAATAATATATCTGAATCAATATCATAGGGAATGACATCGGTCAGCGTTGGCTTTCCTTCTGTCAGTGTACCGGTCTTATCAAATATGATTGCCTGAATGTGATGAGCTGTTTCCAACGCTTCGCCACCCTTAAACAAAACACCATTCTCCGCCCCTTTGCCGGTACCGACCATAATAGCGGTCGGTGTCGCAAGACCCAAAGCACACGGACAAGCAATGACCAATATGGTAACAAAGATTGTTAACACAAAGTCAACGTCCTTGCCGACCAGCCACCATGCCAAAGAAGCTACGACCGCAATGACAATAACGACCGGAACGAAGTAAGACGACACGATATCCGCCATCGCAGCGATCGGGGCTTTTTGTCCCTGGGCGTCTTCAACAAGCTTGATAATACGTGCAAGCGCAGTGCTTTCACCGACAGCTTTCGCCTTCATCGTCAATAAACCATTCTTATTCAAACTTCCACCGACAATCGAATCGCCCGGTTGTTTATCGACCGGCAGACTTTCGCCTGTCAACATCGACTCATCTACGGCTGAGAAACCTTCAACGACAACGCCATCTACCGGAATTCGTTCACCCGGTTTGACGATAAGAATATCATCGACTTCAACTTCTTCAAGTGTTACTTCGATTTCTGATCCGTTTTTAACCAAACGCGCCGTTTTCGGGGCAAGGTTCATCAGCTTTTTAATGGCTTCCGACGTCTTGCCTTTCATGCGAGCCTCTAGGTATTTGCCCAACAATAACAATGTGATGATCAATGCGGCAACTTCAAAGTACAGATTATCCACAAAATGGAAGTCACCACCGTAAATAGCAACAATCGCATATAGTCCGTACAAGAAGGCAGCACCGGTACCAATCGCGATTAAGGAATCCATGTTCGGACTTCCTTTTAATAAAGTCTTAAATCCGATTATGAAGAACTTTCGTCCAGCCCACATGACCGGTAAAGTCAACACCAGTTGAACCAAAGTGAAATTCAACGGATAGTTATGATAATCGATGATAGCCGGTAATTTGGCAATATCAGGGATAAACATGTGCCCCATAGCAATATAGAGCAAGGGTAATGAAAAGATAATAGACAAGATCAAACGATGAAACATATCCTTACTTTCTTTATCCTTGCGAATTTGATCTTCATCAATTGCCAATTTCTTCTCTATATCTCTAGGAATATACCCTGCCTTTTCGACTGCCTTCTTCAATTCAGCAATCTTGACCTTACTTCCATCATATTTTATGGTTGCTTTATTGGTTGCCAGATTGACACTGGCAAGTTCAACACCATCCAACTTTTTCAATGATCGTTCGACTGCGGAAGAACAAGATGCACAAGTCATCCCTTCGACCAACAGCGTCACTTCCTTGGCTTTCTTGATTTCCTCAAGGCCATAACCTGCTTTTTCGACTGCACTTTTCAACACATCAAAAGAAACTTCGTTATCTAAAAATATGTTGACTCGTTCGGTCGCCATATTCACATCTGCATTCTCTACTCCATCCAGCTTGCTTAGCGTCCGCTTGACGGCACTGGCACAAGCCGAGCAAGTCATTCCCGTTACCTGGTACTGCTTTTCAATCATAGTTTCTCACCTCGTTGCTATTATATACCCTAGGGGGGTATAATTCAATCATTATACATTATATAAAAGTGAAAGAATTTTCAAACAAAAAGAGCTTTCGCTCTATTGTTTAGTGTGAACAGTTGGCACAGTCCGCTGCCTGAGTATCATTGAAGAACAGTTGACCATCCTTTTCATCGATCTCGATGCTGTCGGCACGTTCAACGGCTTCAAGTTGCATGATTACGGGCACACCGTTGATTTCAATGACCTTGTCATCTTCGGCAGCTATAGCTAAAGCGACACTGATCGAAGTCCCACAACATGTTTCTTGCAGGCCTACCCATAAGCAATCGCGTTCATTCTCTAACATGACCTTCTGTAATACAATTTTAGCGTTATCGGTAATTCTCATAATTGACCTCCATATATACTATCATTATACAAAATACGGGTATATATTCAATCATTGTAATTAATATCTCAATTTTGCCAAATGTGCATCCGTTGTAAAATTTGAGAAGTTTTGAATAAACAATATCTGATCAAATGATTCAGACTGCATGACCGCGGACAATGAGCCGGAAAAGTGACGCAAATCAACAATGACGATTTCATCAAAATGCATGGAAAGAAAGGGGATCAGACTGTTGGCATAAGAATCTTTTATGACGAGCAAACGCGAAGGATTCTTTGTTTCATTGACAGTCACGGTTGAAAGACCGATGTTGCCATGCAAAAAAGCACCATACTTATCGTGTGTAGATAGTTTATTACGATCGATGATCGACGAGAATGTCTTGTCACCGACTCTATAAGAATGGATGACTGGATCAATGAATTCCAAACGATCCGCAATTACCGAAGAAGGTTTCGCTTTCGCATAGTAAGTTCCAAAAAAATCTGTCTGATATTCAATGGCAAATGATTCATATAACAGAGGGGTAAGTCCCCATTGTTCACATAGAACCGTATAAGCGATATACGCACCTTGAAGATTCCAATGATGGTCGTTTTTGTAGTATAGCGATTGAGCATTATTTGCCAATAATTGTCCATCGACTCTTAACAAGTTTAGATTTTTATCCCATTTCTCAATCAGGTCCACCTGATTTAACAGTGGAGCACCTTTAGGCAGTAAATGAGGATAAATGGCATAAGAATTCGGAATGATCATGGAAGTCAGTGGCGCATTTACCAGTTTCTCAAATTCTGCTAAATACCGAAGATTCAGCGAAGCCTGCTCGTTAAGTTTAAATATTTTATCAAACAAGTAGCCGTCTTTGCCAAACAGGATACCATTGTTTTCCTGCTTCATCAAAAATCGCTCACTAAGAGACTTCAATGTAATCCATCCATCCCGAATCATGAATTGATCATTGATGAATTCTTCATAAGTCAACATCCACTTTCCATCCACGACATCCTGCCAGTTCAGCGTCGGTCGTTGGGTGAGATAACGGTTTTCATAGGATGAAAATACCCGGATCGGGCCGAGGAAGTCAAACATCAGGATTATGACTGTCATAAGCACTATGACAGCACTTAGTGGTTGTTTTTTAAACATGAGACCTCCTAAAACCGGAAATAGAGAAACGGATTGTACGATGAATCGACAAGATAAGCAATACAAAGCAGAAATAGAGCTGTGATCATCGAAGTTTCAACCAGCGGGAAGGATACGGCATACATCACTTTTTTAGGAATATCTGTTGAGAATATCAAGCAGAGAATCAAAATCACGCCGTAGTTACTGATGAAATACATCCATTGTGTTGAAGTCTGCAAAGTAAACATGGCGGCTATATATTGACTTAGTACTGTCAGATCGCTGATTGCGAAAATTGCCCAACCGATCAGTATGAAGAAAACAAAGTAGAAACGGGCAAGGACTTGGTGACGATTCAGCCAACGCAACAATACCAGCTTCTCAATGACGAGCAAAACAAAGAAATACAATCCCCAAAGGATAAAGTTTACGGCAGCACCGTGCCAGAATCCGGTCAAAAACCAGACGATGAGCAAGTTGATGATCTGCCGAGGGATACCTTTCCGATTGCCACCTAAAGGAATGTATACATACTCCTTAAACCAAGAACCCAATGTCATATGCCAGCGATTCCAAAATTCGGTGATACTCTTTGATATATAAGGATAGTTGAAGTTTTGAGGGAAAGTAAATCCAAGCATCGATCCAAGTCCGATAGCCATCAAGGAATATCCTGAAAAATCAAAGTAGATTTGAAAACCAAAGGCTAGTGTTCCAAGCCACGCGGTCGCGGTGGATAGACTTTCAATCGGCAGACGTGCAATATCATCCCACATCATACCGATATTGTTGGCTAATAAAACCTTGCTTGCTAAACCCAGTAAAAATAATTTCAGACCCGACTCAAACTTATCCGGCGAAATCACCCGATGTTTCAATTCATAAGCGATTTGTGTATACTTAACGATCGGGCCGGCTATGAGCTGTGGGAAAAGACAAACAAAGGCACCGAAGTCGATGATGTTGTTCTCAGCTGTTACTTTATTACGATAGACATCGATCGTATAGGACATGGTTTGAAAGGTGTAGAAACTGATTCCTAAAGGCAGTGTCAGCGTAGGTAAGTCGAGTGATATGAGTGATCCGATAAATCCGAGATATTTGAAAAAGAATAACATCCCTAGATTTCCGGTTAATGATATCAAAAGCATGAGTTTGGGGATCCAAGGGTGACTGCGGTTGTGTTCGATTCCTTGGGATACAGAATAATCCAGGACGACTGAGAAAAACATAATAAAGATATATCGTACTTCTCCCCATGCATAGAAAATCAAACTAAGAACAAAGAGTAAAAGATTTTGGTATTTTTTTGGTGTTAAAAAAAGCAGGAGCAAAGCGATGGGTAAAAATCTAAATAAGAATATCAGACTGCTGAATACCATGCTTGCTCCTTCTTTCTATTTTAGTGCTTCGTTAATTGCGTTTACTCCGCGTTGGATTTCATCTTGCGCGAATTTCAATGCTTCTTCATCCGTCGGTTCTTGGCGGTCATCATATTTGCCTAAGACCAACAAAAATACCAGATTACCTTTTTTGACGACTTGAGTCGATTTGACTTTAGGCATATTCATTGGATATTGGAAGGATTCATTGATCAAGTATTCCTTATAATCCAATAGTGCCTGCTCAACTTTATCAACGTTACCATCGGTTGCCATAATAGCAACAAACATATCAGTATTCAGTGACATCATCGGACCCTCGGCAAAACTCTTCTTGATCCAGTCTTTATTGATTTTGTACACCTCTTCAAGTTGTTGAAGATTGATCTCAGCCGATGGGATGTAATCTTCACCATAGACATCTTTTACCGCTTCTACGGCTTTGTCAAACTGGGCTTCTGTAAAGCCACTGGGCGCTGCTTGGGTACAACCAACCAATAAGAGCGAAACAAAAAGCATAAGTATCAGTTTTTTCATATATTTCTCCTTTACAAAGCGATTACCGCTACGTTGTTGATTGTAAAAGATATAGAGGAAAAAGCAAATGTCTTTTCGGTAAGTTGCCATCGTTTACGGATGACTTACATCTTTCATTAAAAATTATTGGATGTATTGACTCATGGAGCGCACAGGTATATATTGAAATTTGAGGTGGAAATCATGAAGATACTTGTGAGTGCTTTTGAGCCATTCGGCAAAGAATTGATCAATCCGGCATTGGAAATATTAAAATTATTGCCAGATCAGATTCTGAATCAGCAGGTGATCAAACTTAAAATACCTACAGTCAGATATAAGTCTGTAGAAGCCATCATTGAGGCTATTGAACGGCATAGACCTGACGTTGTGCTCGGACTTGGTCAGGCAGGCGGACGTTTGGATATAACCATCGAAAGGATCGGAATCAATGTCGATGATTATGGAATTGAAGATAATGAACACAATATGCCAACAGATGAGAAGATTGAAAAACATGGTCCGGATGCTTATTTTGTAAATCTGCCAATCAAGGATATGATGCACAAACTACGAGATGAAGGCATTGCTTCTTCGATTTCAAACACAGCCGGCACTTTTGTGTGTAACCACGTAATTTATTCAATCCGACATTATTGTGAATCAAAGCAACTAAGCATTCACTCGGGATTTATACATGTGCCATATCTTCCGGAGCAAGTCATAGATAAGCCCTCCTTTCCCTCAATGCCACTAGAAACTATGGTCAAAGCAATCATACTGGCCATAGAAACAATCATAGAAAAAGAAAGCGACATGATCGCTTCCTAGTTCTCCGCAAGCGTCGATATCAACGACGCTTTTGTTATGATTCCTTTTAGTTTGTTGTCTTCCAATACCGCAATCGGATATTTCGCGTTTGCCGCTAAAGGCATCGCATCCCCAATCGTTGCATCTGTGTTAATAGTAATTACATCATCTGAGAAATAATCAGATATTTTCCCTTTGGTATCTCGGGCTTTGATTGCTCCATCAAGCGTCAACATCCCTTTGAATTCCATTTTCTCATTGACAATGTATGCACTTGATACATTGTTGGAACGCATTTCCACAATCGCACGATTTGCACCATCGGTTGTTTTGACGATACATGAAGGTGTGATCATGACTTGACGTACACTCATGACTTTAGATTTATCCGCGCCTTCAATGAACTCACGGACATAATCATCGGCAGGGTTGGTGATCATGGCCTCCGGTGTGTCAATTTGAATTACTTTGCCGTCACGCATGATCGCAACTCGATCACCAAGCTTAAAGGCTTCATTTATATCATGGGTAATAAAGATGATCGTCTTGTTTAGCTTGCGTTGAATCGATAGAAGTTCAAATTGCATATCTTTTTTTACTAAGGGATCTAATGCTGAGAAGGGTTCGTCCATCAACAGAACTTCGGGTTCATTGGCTAATGCACGAGCTAGTCCGACGCGTTGCTTCATTCCTCCGGACAGACTGCTGATTGGAGCATTTTCCACTCCATCAAGCCCGACCATTTTGATCATCTCCAACGCCTTTTGCTTACGCAAATCTTTTCCGACGTTTTTAACTTCAAGCCCGTACTCAACATTGCTGATGACATTGCGATGAGACATCAAACCAAAGTTTTGAAAAACCATGGCAATGTTATCCCGACGATAGGAAATCAGCTCCTTTTGGGTAAGCTTCTCAATGGCTTGATCCTTATAGTGAATCGACCCGGAAGTAGGTTTGTTTAGTCGGTTGAAACAGCGGACCAACGTAGATTTTCCTGATCCGGATAATCCGATGATAACGAATACTTCCCCTGCATAAACCTCGAAGTTGACATCCCACAGGGCAACGGTAACACCGGTTTCCTTGAGAACTTCAGATTTTGTAGCTCCTTTATTTAGCATTTCGACGGCTTCTTTATGGTTGCGTCCAAAAAGTTTACTAACATTTTCAACCTTGATTACAGGTTTTTCCATCATACATCCTCCTTCTTCTCTTTCGTCCAGCCTTGGCTTAGACGATCGAGCAAAATAGCAAGAAGAACGACGGCTGTACCGGAGACTAATCCACGACCGACTTCAACGCGGTTGACCGAAATCAAAACTTCCATTCCTAGACCGGCAGCACCAATCATTGAAGCGGTAACGACCATCGCCATGGCCATCATTAAGGTTTGGTTGACGCCGGCCATGATGGTCGGCCAAGCTTGGGGGATTTGAACTTTCATCATGGCCTGAGATTTCGTCGAACCAAATGCTTTCGCAGCTTCCACGACTTCTGAATCGACTTGTCGGATTCCTAAGTTGGTTAAGCGAATGATCGGGACGATCGCATAAATCGTGGTCGCAATGACAGCAGGGGTTTTACCTAACCCAAAGAGCAATACGGCCGGAATCAGGTAAACAAATACCGGCATCGTTTGCATTGTATCCAAGATCGGGCGAACCCATCGGTTCGCTCGATCACTGGTAGAGATTAATAAGCCGATAGGAAACCCCATCAAAACTGACAGAGCTACTGATGCAATGACGATTGAGAGGGTCGTTAACATCAGACCCCACAATCCAACAATTCCAATGGCAAAGAGCATCAATCCGTAGACGATACCCGTTTTGATTTTTCCCGTTTGTTTGTATCCCAGAAAGACTACAAGCAATACCAATACCCACCAGGGGATAATGGTTAACAGTGTCTGAGTAGCGTTTAATAATCCATTTAAGCCGTTACGCATCATTTTGAGAACGACATCAAAAGTTACCGCGAAATCGCGAACCGCTCTATCAATTGCTTCAACATCAATTTTGATTTGAAACGGGAACTTGTAAATATCCATAAAGTTCTCCTATTTTAGTGCTTCACGAACAGCTGCGGCTTTGTCGGCATCCAACCACTCATCAAGTAAGTAATCATGTGTTTTTAAAAACCAAATCGCAGTGGCTTTGTAATCAGCACCGGTATCCAGCATGTACGTCAAAGCTTCGGAAGTAAGAGCACTCGAAGTTCTGTATCGTCTCAAGAAAGCAGAATATTCCGGATGATCGACATCAAATCCCGGTCGGGTCGTAATAGTTACACGTACCGGAGCAAAGGCGGTTTTACCCAAAATGAAATCTGTTTCATTAAACGGTACATCTTCGAGTAAAACAAAATCATACTTGCCCATCAGCCAAGTCGGTTCCCAATAGTATCCGACAATAGGTTCGCCTCTTTCATATGCGCCAGTCAGCGCTGCGGCTAACGCAGCATCCGAACCAGGTCTAAAGTATACGAATTTTTCATCCAAACCTAAATACTCATATTTTTTAAAGAGAATGTCATCTACTGCCCATCCAGGAATACCACCGTATACACGGCCCATTCTCGGATTCTCATCATCGACGAACAAATCAGCGTAGTTGAGCAAGTCAACCACATATCTTAGATTCGGGGCCATCGGTGCGATTCCGCGAGACGCATCCCCTTCAATAACATAACGCGGGACATAGAACCCTTGCATGTTATCATCGAAATTGACTCCCAACTCTAAAACCTTGCCACCAGCTACATCGCTTAGATAAGGTGCTATGTTGTCTGTCCACATTTCCATGTGAAGATCGATTTCACCATTCTTGATGGCTTCATATGTGATTGGAGTTGATCCGGGCAATTCACTCCATGTCATCCCAAATGCGGCTTCCGCAATAAATCCGGCTATGTTGTTGTGGATTTTCGCGCTATCCCAGCCGGCATCTGTAAATATAATATGCTTTTCTGAGTTAGCCGGAGCACATCCGACGAAAACAAACATGGCCAAAATGACCGTTATTAACAGTTTTTTCATAAAATTCCTCCTGTATTTTTGTCATGAGAAAAACCAAACTCCCATAACTGACATTTCATATTATACACACAAGTTGGCAGAATGTCAAATTCAAGGATATGGTGTTCATTGTGAAGGGGTTATCGAAGTTATGTTTCAATGATATAATAGGCTCAAGAGGAATTTAGATATGATAA
Source organism: Firmicutes bacterium HGW-Firmicutes-19 (assembly GCA_002841515.1). Lineage (GTDB taxonomy): Bacteria > Bacillota_I > Bacilli_A > Erysipelotrichales > Erysipelotrichaceae > UBA2227. The sequence goes on from PGZW01000020.1 coordinate 22,524, forward strand.
AGAAAGCTTGGATCACAAATGGTTTGTTGTTAGTTGTTGGAAACTACATTTTGGCTTTATCGGTCGGAATGTTTATTTTGCCATACAATATTTTGTCGGGGGGTGTTGCCGGGATTGCGGTTGCTTTGCAACCATTGCTCAACATATCTCCTTCGATCGTAATCAATGTTTTAGTCATTGGATTATTTATCATCGGAGCCATGACCCTGGGACGTCAGTTTGCTTTTAGTACGGCAATAAGTTCTTTTCTATATCCATTCATGCTTACTTTTACTGTGAGAATGCAGTACACTCAGAATCTGGATCCGATTTTGGCGAGTTTATACGGTGGTCTTTTGGCGGGAATAGGAGTCGGTATGGTCATTCGCAGTGGATCTTCAACCGGAGGCATGGATGTTCCACCGTTGGTTATCCACAAATATACACATATCGAAATCCATAAGCTTGTTCTGATTGTGGATGCTCTCACCGTATTATTGGGGTTATATGCCTTCAGTCTTGAGGCGGTTTTAATTGGGTTTATTTCTGTTTGGGCATGTGCATTCTCATTGGATAAAATTCTGGTATTTGGTGGTCAACAAGCAAAAGCCGTTTACATCATTTCGGAACATTACAAAGAGTTGATTCCTTTAATTCATGAAAAACTCGACCGCGGCACTACTTTACTAAATGCTACCGGAGGATTTACTGGGGAAAATCGACCAGTCATTTTGGCTGTCATCATGAAAAATCAATATCCTGAACTTACTCATATCATACATTCAATTGATAAGCAGGCTTTCTTTATTGCTAATGAAACAACAGAGGTCAAAGGATATGGATTTACGCTGGATTACAAAGTTTAAATACATGTGTCATTGAGTTTATGTCATCCATTGACATCCTTGTCACGAATTGACAATAACTTTCATCAACAATTCACATATATTGTGTTAAAATGACAAAGAACGGGAGTGATTTCATGCTTTTGAT
>PGZW01000021.1 GCA_002841515.1 Firmicutes bacterium HGW-Firmicutes-19
GAATGTCAGAGTCAGAGTCTGATGCCTTACCGCTTGGCGATACCCCAAAGTATGTGCAATCTGCCAAGTTCTATTATATAATAAAAAACGCACAGGAGTAAGAAAATATGAAAAAAGTACGAACAAGATTTGCCCCAAGCCCAACCGGATACATGCACATCGGTAATTTGCGCACCGCACTATACGCCTACCTGGTCGCTAAGAAGGATGACGGTGACTTTATATTACGAATTGAGGACACCGATCAAAACCGTTTGGTCGAAGGTTCGGTGGACATTATTTACGACACGCTCAACAAAGTGGGTTTGCATTATGATGAAGGACCGGACCGCCCCGGAGATGTTGGACCTTATGTTCAATCCGAGCGACTGCCCATGTATAAGAAATATGCGGAAGAACTGGTTGAGAAGGGTGGCGCTCACATTTGCTTTTGTGATGAATCCATCATTCAGGCGCAACGGGATCTTGCGGATAAGTCGGGAACCCCCTTTAAGTTTCAAGACCCTTGTCATCACTTAAGTAAAGAAGATGTGAATACTCGAATGGTGAATGAAGCTTTTGTCATCCGCCAAACGATACAACCTGGTGCAACCACGGTGTATCACGATGAAGTATATGGAGACATTGAAGTCGACCGCGAAATCCTGGATGAACAAGTCCTTTTAAAGAGCGACGGCTTTCCGACCTATAACTTCGCCAATGTCGTGGATGATCACCAAATGGCCATCAGCCATGTCGTGCGCGGCAACGAATATCTATCATCAACTCCGAAATACAATTTGATCTATGAGAGTTTTGGCTGGGAAAAACCGAAGTATATCCATCTTCCCCCGGTCATGAAAGATGAGCAACACAAACTCTCCAAACGCAATGGTGATGCTTCCTTTCAGGACTTACAGGCCAAAGGTTATTTACCGGCAGCGATTTTAAACTACATCGCACTGCTGGGTTGGAGTCCGGATACTAATCAGGAAATATATACCCTGGAAGAACTGACTGCGGCCTTCAGCATTTCGAGAATAAGTAAATCTCCCGCCATCTTTGACATCGAAAAGCTCAAATGGATGAATGGGATGTACTTAAGAGCAATGTCTCTTGAGCAGTTTCATGAGCTGTGTCTGCCAACCTATAAAATTGCGATCGTCAGGGAATGTGACTTGAAAGAGGTCAGTAAGATCCTTCAACAGCGCATCTCCATCTTGAGTGAAATCCCGGAGATGGTTGATTTTATTGATACGCTCGCCGACTACGATGTGTCGATGTTCTACCATCCGAAAATGAAAACCAATCGTGAAATCAGTATCTTAGCTCTGGAAGAATCACTCAAGGTATACGAGACGGTTGAAAACTGGGACAGCGTAGATGAGATTCATCAGAAACTATCGGAAACACCGGCGCGCTTAGGTATTAAGAACGGGCAGTTCTACTGGCCAATTCGCACAGCCGTCACCGGAAAGCAATTCACTCCGGGAGGGGCACTGGAAATCCCTTATATCTTAGGGAAAGAGGAAACTTTGTGTCGCACACATATCGGTTTAGAGAAGTTAAGAAGATCTGAAGATTAAGCTGGTTCGCCAGCTTTTTTTCTATTCGATGCTAATCAGAAGATGGTGTGGATTTGATCTGGTATTTTTGTCAAATTGCCTCAAAGTTGAAAAAACTTTCATTTGTGCATAAATAAGCGTATAATAGTAACTTACGACACAAGGAGAACACATTTTGTTATTTGAACAACTAAACTTAATCGAGCCTATCCGGAGGGCTTTGAAATTTGAGGGATACTCACAGGCGACACCGATTCAGGTCAAAGCCATACCGGAACTACTTAAAGGTGTAGACTTAATGGGCTGCGCCCAAACCGGCACCGGAAAGACCGCGGCTTTTGCTATACCGATACTGACAGGACTTTCAGAACTACCGAAACCCCAAGGCAAACGCCCGATCAAAGCGTTAGCCATTGCACCGACACGCGAACTCGCCATCCAAATCAGCGAGAGTTTCCGTGCTTACGGAAAATACCTCGGCTTAAAAACCTTGGTCATCTATGGCGGTGTTTCTCAACATCCCCAAGCCAAAGACTTGGCGGGTGGCGTCGATATTTTAGTCGCCACACCGGGACGTCTGTTGGACTTGATCAACCAAAAACTCGTCAATTTAAGCCAAGTGAAATATTTCGTCTTGGATGAAGCAGATATGATGTTAGACATGGGAATGATCGTTGATGTGCGCAGAATCATTACTTACTTACCACCGCTAAGACAGAACATGATGTTTTCGGCTACGATGCCCACGGAAATCGCTAAACTGGCGGAAACGATTTTAAAAAATCCGACCCGTGTTGATGTAGCTCCGGCCGGCAAAACGATCGATATCGTCGATCAGTCGATTTATTTCATCGATAAAGTAAATAAAGTCAATTTGTTAATTGAGTTATTAAAGAACACGAATATCGAATCCGCATTGGTCTTTTCAAGAACCAAACACGGTGCCGATAAAATCGTCAAGTCGCTTGAAAGAGCCGGATTGACGGCACAAGCCATTCATGGCAATAAGTCACAGAATGCCCGTCAGTTCGCATTGAGCAATTTCAAAGAACGCAAAACACGCATTTTGGTTGCGACCGACATCGCAGCGCGCGGTATCGATATCGACCAACTGTCCCACGTATTCAATTACGATTTACCGGAAGTTGCGGAAACGTATGTCCATCGTATCGGACGTACCGGACGAGCCGGATTGGGCGGTACTGCGATTTCGTTTTGCAGTCATGAGGAAAAACCGTATTTCAAATCAATTGAAAAACTGATCGGAAAATCCATTCCGGAAATCAAGGGACACAATTATCCGATTACTCAGTTCTTTGAGGAAGTGAAGGAAGAGAAATTCGTGCGCACACCGCGTCCGCCTCGTCCTGCACAAACCAAAAAACCGTTTGTGGGAAAAAGTTTCACAGCAAAAAAAGAACAATCGTACAACCACGCTCGCAAAGCGGGTCAGCGATCGAAATCCAACTAAGGGCCAAGCCCTTTTTTATTGCCAAAAATGACTTAATGACGTACTATGACCATAGGTTACAAAGGAGATACCATGAAAAAATACAAGAACATACTTTTCGACATGGGAAATGTACTCATTGATTTCTCACCTTACTCAATTACGGCTGCCTTTACCAAAGATATTGAAGCCATCAATCGTCTGACTACAGAAATATTTTTCAGACAGGAATGGTTGGACTTAGATCAAGGCATCATTGATGAGCAAAGCGCGTATGAGTCAATTATCCAACGATTGCCCGTGCAAGATCATGTGATTTGCAGAGAAATCCTTGAACGTTGGCATATAACGAAAACCGATCGGATAGATATGCTGGAAGTTGTCAAAGAACTCAAAAAAAAGGGATACCGCTTGTTTTTATGTTCCAACGCATCGCTACGCTTTCACGTATACAAAAATTCCATCGAATCGTTTCGATACTTCGACGATTTACTCATATCTGCGGACATTAAAGTCTCAAAGCCGAATCCGGATTTTTTTAATCACTTGTTAAAGAAGCACTCCCTTGATCCAAAGGAATGCTTTTTCATCGATGATTTGCCACACAATATCCATGGAGCCCATACGCTGGGCATTGATGGATATTTGTTTAACGGCAATACGGATTTGCTTCGAACATTTTTACACGATCTTGGGATACTATAAAGCTACGATTTGTGCGAACGCTTCAAATGTAGTCAAACATTGCGTAGCCAGTTCTTCACTTGGCATTTCACAAAATGCCCGGATCAACGGCTCGGTTCCCGAAAAGCGGACACTGAGCCATCCGCCATTGACAAAATAAACTTTCAAACCATCCAAATAGGAAACTCTTTCAATGGGTAATTGGAAGGTTGGAACCTTCTTATCGACAAACAACAATTGTGACAACTGATTCTTTTTCTCAAAAGAGAAACGATAATCAGCGGCGACGGTCGTAAGAAATCCAAATTTTTCATAGATTTCATCAAGAATCTCACTGATTTTTTTATTTGTGGTCGCGATGATTTCTACAAGTAATGCTGCTGCAAATATTCCGTCTTTACCTTTGATATGTCCGCGAATCGTCAAACCGCCGCTAGACTCTCCACCTATCAGTGCGTCGTACTGTTCCATCCCGTTGGAAATGTGTTTAAAACCCACCGGAACTTCTATGCACTGCTCACCGTAATGCTCTGCGATTCGATCGAGCAAATGTGTCGTTGAAAGATTTCGAATCGCTGCACCGTGAAATTGCCGGTAGGTAAGTAAATAATAGTAAAGAATGGCTAAAAGCAAGTTTGGATGAATGAAATTGCCTTTGTCATCAATGATACCGATTCGATCAGCATCCCCGTCGGTCGCGATACCCAAATCATACTGATGACTCTTCACCATATCCTTCAATTTGTTCAGCGTATTAAAGGCTGGTGAAGGGAGCTTACCACCAAACAGCGTATCGTGACGCTCGTTAATGATGTCAACATCGCATCGAGCTGTCAGTAAAATCGTAGAAAGAGAAGTCTTGGAAACACCGTGCATCGGATCGACCAGAATTCGTAAATTCTGTTTGCTGATGGCAGAAGTATCGATCATTGATAAAATCGAATCGATATAATCATTGAATATAAAAAGTTCTTTAATCTGACCGCTTTTGATTCCAACTTCATAATCCATGACTAGGATTTCACTTTTACCAAGTCTGGATTCGATCATATCCGTCAATTCTTCAGAAGCATCGCGGCCACCTGCCGTAAAAATCTTGATCCCATTGTACTGCGCAGGATTATGACTTGCAGTGATTGCTACACCAAACTGCGTTTTCAATTTCTGAACTGCAAACATGATCATCGGTGTCGGTGCAGGTTTCGATATAAAGAAGACTTCTACTCCATTGCCCGCAAACACCTCAGCTGCCCACCGAGCCGCAATATCGGATAAAAACCTGCGGTCAAAACCGATTATTATCCGTTTGTCTTCTTGTAAGTCGCATAGAGCTTGAGTTAACAACTGGATATTTGCCTTTGTAAAGTCTTCGCCAATGATTGAACGCCAACCACCTGTACCAAATTTGATCATATTATTTACCTCGCAAAGAAAACATATGATACAACAGGGCAATATTCAATACCAACAAGCCCTTTATGACAGAATTCAAACATTGTTACGGTTTTGTTACATTGTTTGAGGTTGGTGAACATGGTATTTTAAACATAGAAAGTAAGCGCTTACGCGTATAGGAGGGAACATGAAGAAGTTATTTCTAGTTCTAGTTGTTTCACTTTTGACATTGTCTTTAGGGGCATGTACAAATAACGGTGAAAACAATGACGGACCTCAAACATTGACTGTATATTCACCGCATCCGGCCGAAACAATCAATATCGGCATTCAAGAATTTACCAGTAGAACGGGCATCAAAGTTGAAGTAGTTGCTGCCGGAACGGGTGAATTGCTCAACCGTATTGCTGCAGAAAGCGAAAATCCGTTAGGAGACGTTTTCTGGGGAGGTGGAGCTGAATCCCTACAAGCATTTGCTCAGCATTTTGAACCATATAAACCAAATGGAATCGAAGACATCAGCCCGCTTTACTATGATCCGCAATACCGCTGGATCGGCGAAAGTCCATTACCGATGGTCATTATGTATAACACCAACTTGGTACCGGAAGAGTTGGCTCCGACAAGCTGGGGAGATTTGTTGAAACCGGAGTTCAAAGGCAAAATCGCAATGGCTGATCCTGCGAAGAGCGGATCCGCATATACTATTATGCTAACTATGATTCAGGCATACGGAAAAGACACCGGCAAAGGCTGGTACTTCATCGATGATTTCATCGCTGCTGTTAACGGTAAAATCTTGGGAAGTTCCGCAGGCGTATACAAAGGGGTTGCTGATGGAGAATTCTCCGTAGGCTTAACTCTTGAGAAAACCGCAATCGAATACGTTAAAAATGGATCTCCGGTCAAAATCGTCTATCCTTCGGAAGGCACATCAGCTGTACCGGATGGCGTAGGGTTGATCAAAGGATCGAAAAACACTGAAAATGCTAAGAAGTTCATTGATTTCGTCATCAGTTACGATTATCAAGACATCATGGCAAAACAATTGAGCCGTCGTTCGATCCGTGACGATGTTGCATCTCCACAAGGATTACCGCAACTTGCTGACATCAAATTCGTCGACTATGATTTCAATTGGGCAGCATCAAACAAAGCTGACTTATTACAACAATTCAAAGATATCCTAGTAAAACATAACTAAAAAAGAAACCCAGCTAAAGGTAGAGGCTTAGCCCTCTACCTTTGCTAAATAGGAGGTACGTCATGAGCGTCGATGTTTTAATCAATAATGTCACCAAACGATATGGGGACTTTACAGCCATTGAAGATATGTCATTCAAAATCAATAAAGGAGAATTTTTTACCCTTCTTGGACCATCCGGATGCGGTAAAACGACTTTATTAAGAATGATTGCCGGGTTTAACACCATTGAAGGCGGCGATATTCTTTTTGATACAACCAACATCAATAAACTACCCGCTCATAAACGAGATATTGGCATGGTCTTTCAAAACTATGCAATATTTCCTCACTTAAGCACGTATGACAATGTCGCTTATGGCTTAAAAGCTCGAAAAGTACCCAAAGATGAAGCTCATAAACGTATTATGGATGCTTTAAAAGTCGTTCAAATCGAACAACTCAAAGATCGTATGCCCCACGAACTTTCCGGCGGACAGCAACAACGCGTCGCACTGGCAAGAGCAATCGTTATCGAGCCTAAAATTTTGCTGATGGATGAGCCATTGTCAAATTTAGATGCCAAACTACGTGTTCAAATGCGCTCGACCATCAAGAAGTTACAAAGTAAATTAGGAATAACGACAATTTACGTAACTCATGATCAAGAGGAAGCACTGGCCATATCCGATCGCATTGCCGTAATGAATCTTGGGAAAGTCATGCAAATCGGCTCTCCGGATGAAGTGTATCGTCGTCCTAGCAATGATTTTGTGGCTGACTTTATCGGCACTTCCAACTTTCTCGAAGGGAAAATCATATCTTCTGAAAATGGATCCATGATTATTGATGTAATGGATTATCAGTTCACCGTTCAATTTGATAAAAATCATCAAGGAGATGTCTTGCTTTCCGTACGACCAGAACACTTCTTCTTTTCAGAAGAATCCAAGGGAATCAAAGGAGAAATCATCCTGTCGACTTTCTTGGGCGATTTTATCAATTATGAAATTCAATTGCCGAATGGCGATATTCTAGAAGTTAATGAGTACACGGAAAAAGTTGGAAAGATTCGTAATAACGGACCTGTAACGTTACAAATCAATGAAAAATCCGTTAGTATCTTTACTAGAGACGGCAAGGAGCGGCTAGTACGATGACACGCTTTTTACCCAAACGCCTGGACTTCTGGTTCTTTGCGAAAATCGTTATATTTTCACTCTTCGGATTCTTCTTGATTTATCCGTTTGTTAATATGTTCATTCGCGGATTCACTTCCACCGACGGAACCTTCAGTCTGGCTTATTTTCAACGGTTTGCTGAATACAAATACTACTATCAGACATTGTTTCGCTCGCTCTCCGTAGCTGTGTCTACCACGTTTTTTGCAATGCTAGTAGGAATGCCTATGGCCTACGCCATGTCTCGCTACAACCTGATTGGAAAACGTGTCATCAATATCATGATCATCATGTCCTTGATGTCACCGCCATTTATCGGAGCCTATTCGTGGATTTTGCTGCTTGGTCGCAGCGGCGTCATCACCAAGTTCTTCGTAGGCTTGGGAATCAATATGCCATCGATTTATGGATACTTGGGTATCATTCTGGTATTTACGCTAAAATTATTCCCCTACATCTACTTATATGTATCCGGAGCCTTGGGAAGTATTGACAGTTCACTGGAAGAAGCCGCCGAAAACCTCGGTTCTAATAAACTGCGTCGATTGATGACCATCACATTTCCAGTTATTTTACCGACGATATTGTCAGGTGCTATCATGGTCTTTATGAGTGCTTTGGCTGATTTTGGAACTCCGATGCTGATCGGCGAAGGTTATAAAGTTCTACCAGTTTTAGTTTATGAAGAATATATGAGTGAAATCGGCGGTAATGCCGGTATGGCCAGTGCTCTCAGTATGATCGTCATCATGGTATCCATGTTTGTGCTGCTGATGCAAAAACGTTTTGTGGCAAAACGCAAATATACGATGAGCGCATTGCGTCCTCCTCAAATCATCAAACTAAGAGTCATCCCTAAGATTGTTCTTAGCTGCTTGGCATTTATCGTATCACTTGTCGCTTTTCTTCCCCAAATCGTGGTTGTATATACATCCTTTGTCAAAACCAGCGGACCGGTGTTTGTGGCCGGTTACAGCCTTGACAGTTATCGAACGATCTTCTACAGACTGGCAAGAAATATTACGAATACCTTTACATTTTCAACCATTGCCATGTTCTTTATCATCATCATTGGAATCCTTGTGGCATACCTGATGGTTCGCCGTCCATCGAAATCATCGACTGTACTTGATGTATTTGTCATGTTTCCCTACGTCGTACCGAGCGCGATCATGGGTATAAGTTTACTTCTGGCATTCAACCGACGTCCGTTGCTATTGGCAGGGACATCCTTTATAATGATAGTTGCTTACGCTATTCGAAAGATGCCCTATACTGTACGATCTGCCAGCGCTATCCTTCAACAAATTGATCCAAGCATTGAAGATGCGTCCATCAACTTAGGTGTATCTCCCATCAAAACCTTCTTTACGGTAACATCTCGTCTGATGTTACCGGGAATCATATCCGGAGCCATTTTGAGTTGGATAAGCACGATCAATGAGTTGGGTTCGAGTGTCATGTTGTACACCGGACGTACCGCAACTATTTCCGTTGCTATCTACACAGAGGTTATCCGTAACAGTTTTGGAACAGCAGCAGCTCTGGCTAGCATATTGACCGTGGCCACGATCCTGTCATTTATTATCTTTGCGCTTATTAGTAAAGGGAAAGTATCAGTAATTTAGTAACTATGTCAAAAAGATCCAAAAAGAGCCTCACACAAAACATTCTAATGTGGATGTTGGTAACCTCCATTTTACCACTGCTCCTTTTGGGTCTTTTTTCTGTCTATTTTGTCAGTGATATGTCCATCAATCAAATCGAAAAACGCGTCAACGAATCAACCATGACCTCCGTCAATTTGATTGATGGCTTTATTGAACAGTTTAATAAAAAGGTTGATGATCTATCAAAAAATCCGGAACTGGCTGAAATCTTATCAAAAGAATCCATTGGTGAAACCGATAAAAACAAGATCTATCAGTATTTGTATGGAACCATTGAAAATCAAACCGCACAACTCTCGATGTTTGTAATTAAAAAGGACGGATCGTTCAATATGGGAACCATGACAGTTCCTCAACAATATGACATTCGTATTTATCGCAATTGGGGGATTTTCTATTATCTGGAGAATCAACCGCAACGCAATATTTTCCCCCATGCCTATTCGGAGAGCGGTCATGAAAATTCCATGACGATTGCTCGCAAGATCGTCAAAGACAATCAAACCATCGGTTATCTTATTTTGGATATTTCCACCAAAGCGATCGAGTCCTTGGTATCCAATGTCAAACGAACCTCCTATGGCTTGGTGCAACTCGTCATCGTATCGCAGACAAATTACATTATCTATAATGACTCCATTTTTGGAAGTTCCATAGGGTTTTATAATACTATATTCATGTACGACCGTTTTTCCGCCAACCGTACACAGTTTGATAATCAGGCTCTTGAAAATCTGTATATTGACTCAGCATTTAGTCCAATTAACAACTATCGAATCTATGGTATCGTGCCGATCAATCTGATAGCAGATTATAACCGACAAATGACCTTTATGATCATATTCCTAGTCACAGTTGCGGTCATTTTGAGTCTTATCGCTCGATTTATCATCAGCAAACGACTCGCATCGCCGATTGTTGAATTGGTCAACCACATGAAACTGATAGGGCAAGGCCAATATAGCGGTGAAGTCAATGATGATTCAAATACAGAGGAGTTGTCATTTATTATCAAGCGATATAATAAAATGATTACCCAGATTCGAGATCTTCACAAAAATGATCTTGAAAAACAGGATAAATTGCGAATTTCTGAGATAAAGACACTTCAATCGCAAATCAACCCGCACTTTTTATATAACACGCTAGACACCATCAAATGGAAATCGAAACTCGACGGCTCACAAGAAGTCGCGGAAATTGCAACCGAACTGGGTAAAATTCTCAAAATAACCATGGATACCGATCGTGCAATCGTCCCGTTGGAACAAGAATTGAGTTTTATTCGCAGTTATTTCAATATCATGAAAATTCGATATCAAGAGCGGATGGAATATGTTATTGATGCTGACATTAAACTCAATAATTACATGTTGCCTAAGCTGCTCATACAGCCTTTGGTAGAAAATGCTTTTGCTCATGGGATTGAGAGTTTAAATAAGCAGGGAGTCATTCATGTATCTGTTTACATGGATCAACATGTTATTATCGATGTGAGTGATAATGGTGTAGGTTTTTTCAAAACGAAAGATGAATTCTTTATGCAAAACGATGGACAGCATATTGGTCTTAAGAACATTGACGAACGGATTAAACTGCATTATGGAGAAGAATATGGCTTGTCTTGGTTCGTCAATGAAGGCTGGACCGTATTTAGAATCATTTTACCATCAACCCAAAAGGAGAATAGTAATGTATAAAGTAATGATTGTTGAAGACGAGGAACTGGTAAGACGCGGGATTTCACTGCTGACTCATTGGGATCAGTTCGACATGAAACTCATCGGAGAAGCCAAAAATGGAGCTGAAGGGTTGGAAATGGCTTTGAAATTTCGACCGGATATCATCTTGACAGATATTCGCATGCCAGTACTATCCGGTATCGATATGATTGATACGATTCAAAAAACCTACTCACCGGCTTTTATCATACTGTCCGCGTATTCTGATTTTGATTATGCTAAAAAAGCTCTAAAAATGAAGGTATCTGATTACTTGGTCAAACCTTTTTCAGACAAAGATCTGGAAGAATCATTGAAGAATGCAATTGAAACTATCGTAGAAAGTAGAAACCGTCAGGTCATTTCTCAGAAATTAGAGTCAATATCCAACAGTACATTGGCAACATTCAATCAGTATCTGTCACAACATCACACCTCGAAGAACACCAATTTAGATAAAGTACTTAATATTATCCATCATCGATTTTCGGATAACTTGAGTCTAAAACAGATAGGCGAAGAGCTTCTGGTTAGTGAAAGCTATTTGTCGAAACTATTTAAAGAGGAGTCCGGGTATACCTTTCACGACTATCTCATTCAGTATCGAATGAAAAAAGCATGTGATTTTCTATCAGACAATCAAATCAAGATCTATGAAGTCGCAGATAAAATCGGATTTAAAGATCAGCGTTATTTTTCGGTAATATTCAGAAAATATGTCGGCATGACACCGATGCAATTCAAAGAAAAACTGGTGGTGAAGAAAAATGATAAGTGATTTAACTCTAGTAATCATGGCCGCTGGCAAGGGCAGTCGCTATGGTGGATCGAAACAAACGGATCAACTGGGTCTATGCGGAGAAAGCATGATGGACTTCTCTATCGTTGATGCCATCTGCGCGGGATTTAATCATATTGTATTTGTCATACAGGAAAATCAAAAGGAATTCTTTGAATCAAAATATAAGAATTTATCAAAAGTTTGCTCAGTTCAATTGGTAGTTCAAGACAATATGAAAACTCCGTTTGAACTAAATGGATATCGTCGAGTAAAACCTTGGGGTACAACGCATGCCTTATGGTCTGCGAAACCCTTCATTCATACACCTTTTTGCGTACTTAATGCGGATGATTATTACGGCCGCTCAACCTTTAAAAAGATTGCGGATTATTTACATACCAACAAAGATGTAAGTAGAGGCGTTTTTGTAGCTTATGAACTGATGAAGACGATGTCAGAGCATGGCAGTGTGTCGCGGGGAGTATGTACGATCCAAAGAGGAAAACTCAGAATTATCAAAGAAGAATTGTCCATTGAAATCATCAATCATGCGATAGTATCGGGTGACAAAATACTCGCACCCGAAACACCGGTATCAATGAATATATGGGGATTGCACCCCTATGCACTGACTTTACTTGAAAAAAAACTGATTGATTTCGGTAATGAAACTGTTCCATCGCAGCTTTTGGACAAAGAAGCGTTGCTTCCTATGGATATACAAACATGCATAGAAGAAAACTCACTAATCATTGATACAGTTTACGCAGACGAAGAATGGTTTGGGATCACTTATCAACAAGATAAGGAATATGCTTCATCAAAACTGCAGAGTTTGCAGAAATCCGGTTATTACTCATCACCACTTTTCTAATTCACGAATTTTCCTTGCGTAGTAACGATTATAGCCTTAACAATTTATGTAACTAACTGATTTTTATGATGTTAAGTTTAAACTTTTTCAAATTTCGGATATTCAACCTTTATAAGTGAACGTTATAGTTATTCGGGCCAAAAAGCGACAATTATTGCCGAAATCTATCAAAATATGATAAAAATCAGCGTTTATGTGGTAAAGTGAAAGAAGAAGAGAAGAAGGTAAAAATATGCTAAAAGTAGGACTGCTGGGAACCGGCAATATCAGTGAGTTATTTGTACAAGCAACCAAACATGTCGACGGTATGGAGGCTACGGCCGTTTTCAACCGCGACCAACATAAGGCGAATGTCTTTGCCGATCAACACCGCATCAAGTTTGCATACAATGATTACAACGCCATGCTCAACGACCCCCATATCAATTGTATTTACATCGGTCTTCCCAACAGCATGCATTTTGACTATGCCATCAAAGCGTTGAAAGCCGGCAAAGTAACGATCGTTGAAAAACCTTTTGTATCTAATTTGACCGAATTTGATGAAGTTGTGAAAACAGCGGAAGAAAACGATACCATGATTTTCGAAATGACCCGGACCATGGAACTGCCGAATTTCAAAACCATTAAAGATAACTTGGAACTGATATTGCCGGTCCGACTGGTAACCATCAATTTCAGCCAATACTCCCGCCGTTACAACGATTTGTTGGCAGGGAAAATGCCCAATGTATTTTCGGAAGAATTTTCCGGAGGAGCATTGATGGATTTGGGTGTGTATGGCGTACATTTGATGATCGGACTTTTCGGCAAACCGCGCGGTTTGATGTATGTCGCGAATCACTTGTCCAACAGTGTTGACATAAGCGGAACCTTGATCATGAAATATAAAAGCTTTATTGCCAGTTTGGCACAAAGCAAAAACAGCAAGTGCGATAACCGTATCACCATCCAGGGCGAGCGGGGAACGATCTATGTTACCCCCACTGCATCCATACTTGGAAAAGTGGAACTGGACATGGCTGATCGAACGGATATCAGTGCCATTCAAGAACATGAATCCATGGTGTACACGCTAGCGAAGGTCGTCGGTGTGGTTGAGCGCAACGATACGGCGATGGCAAAGCTGATGCTTGCCCACTCCAGAGATGTCATGGAAGTGCTTGAAAAAGCGCGCAAAAGCGCTGGAATCACTTTTTTGGCGGATAACAAGAAAAAACTTTAGACAACGCAATACACCTTCGGGTGTATTTCTTTTTTAGGTTCATATTCGCATCATCTGCGAAAGTGTTATAATTATCTTAATTAAGAGGGGAAGTTATGATCAAATTTTTCGAACAGTTCAACCCAGTACAACAAGCCTTGATCGGTACGCTTTTTACGTATGGTGTCACCGCACTGGGTGCCAGTCTGGTATTCTTTTTCAAATCCATCAATAAAACCGTTCTTAACGGCATGCTTGGCTTTGCGGCCGGGGTCATGATTGCGGCCAGTTTCTGGTCACTGCTGGCACCGGGCATTGCGATGGCCGAAGAACTCGGGCAAGTTGCATATATAACAGTTGCCATCGGATTTATGTCCGGCGGACTTTTTCTGTTTGCCATTGATAAAATCCTGCCTCACTTACACTTAGGACTACAGCCAAGCCAGGCAGAAGGCATCAAAACAAGCTGGCAACGCAGTGTCCTTTTGGTGCTTGCGATCACCTTGCATAATATTCCGGAAGGATTGGCCGTGGGGGTTGCTTTCGGTGCAGCTGCCAGCGGCAATATCACCGGAGCCTCAATCGCCGGAGCCATCGCATTGGCCATCGGTATCGGACTTCAAAACTTTCCGGAAGGAGCAGCCGTGTCCATACCGTTGCGCAGAGAAGGTTTCAGCAGGACCAAGGCCTTTCTTTACGGACAGGCATCCGGCATCGTAGAACCCATTGCCGGAGTCATCGGAGCGTATGCAGTCATATCGATGCGATCCATTTTACCATATGCACTTGCCTTCGCGGCAGGAGCTATGATTTATGTCGTTATTGAAGAACTCATACCTGAATCTCAGCGTGGTGAAGAAGGTATACGGACCGATATTGCCACCCTCAGTGCGATGGTCGGATTTACGGTCATGATGATCTTGGATGTTGCATTGGGATAAAAAAAAGAAGCGCTGGCTTCTTTTCTACTGATTATTTTCCTTATCATCATACTTAACCAATTCTTTGACTTCCTCGGCCACACTGATGGCCGCTTTTTTAAACCAGTTCTTATTTGCCAAGTCAACTTTCGGCAAGGTCAGTCGCATGCGCGAATTCACCTGCTTTTTCATCATTTGTTCAATGAATCCGCCTTTAAATCGAGTAGGCTCATAGGCAATCACGAAAGCCGAAGGCTCATATTCATTGATTAGATCAAACAGTTCTTTCTCCTGTGAACGCTTGGTGAGAATGTCGAGCATATAACGCGAACCTTCACGTCCTTCACCTTCAAAGACCGTGACCCCAAATCCCATCGCACGCAACCCGTCGATCAATAACATGTTTCTTGTCTTTATATTTACTTGCACCGAACGAAAGCCGATGGCTATTTTATTTTCAACCGCGATACCGACGATCAATCCCAACGAAAAGCCGAGGGCATATACAAACATCGCTAACATTGTCTGATCTCCGGTCAACACCAGAGCCAATCCGAAGACGTACACGATGGCTTCAAGAAAACCAAAGAAAGCAGTGAGTAAGGTGAGTTTCTTCACCATGCTTATCGTACGCAAGGCCAACATCGGCACATAGCACAACTGCAATATCAATATCAATACGATTTCTTTCATCATTACCTCCTTCAATACAACATGCACTATACTCTATCATGGTTTAAGAGAATTTTCAACGCAAAAAAGCCAAGGGAGACCCTTGGCAATCACGAAACCTTATCTACTGCGATCCAAACTTCACACCGGTAATCATCAGAGGAAGTGACCCCATCAGGATACACTTCAAAGTCTATGGTGTTTTTTGGCTGATAGGATGATGTTGGGAAGTATTCGGTATAAATTTGCTTCCACAATTTGACAATGGCCTGTGGCATGGCACCGACACACTCAAATACAGCCCACTGACCGGCTTCAACAGGTAAGGTTTCAAACTCGGTGGACCGACCCTCACTCAGCGTCGATGCGATCCAATAGTCAAAGGTTTTCTGATCCTTGTTATCCACACAGACTCCTAAGAAACTGCCATTAAAAACGGGATCATTTGTGCTTTGAGCACAGAAATGCGCAGGCTTTTCACTTCGGTTAAACACTGTCCAAAGCTTTGAAATTTGTTGATGATTTGCCGGATCGCTTATGTTGAGCGTCCATTTCATGCCGGCAATCGTAAATGCACTTCTTTCTTCAATGCGAACATTCATCATGTTTCCTCCTTCAATCGTAATTTTGATTTTTATGGGTAAAAAGCGACGGAGCAATGCGGGATCTTTGGCAGCTTTGGAAGGGTTGATGCCATGAAACTTCGTAAAAGCACGCGTGAAACTTTCCGGAGAATCATAACCATAAACCAGTGCAGCATCGATGACTTTGATCTTTTTGGCTGCCAGTTGCTCACCGGCAACGCTTAAACGGCGATTGCGAATGTACTCACCGATACCGATGCCTAAAACCAATGAAAAGGTCCGCTGAAAATGAAACATGGACATATAGGCTTGTTGAGCCATTTTTTCAATCGACAAATCCTGATCCAACTGATCTTCTATCGAATCCAATGTCTGTTGTAATGAATGTAGCCACGTCATTTTCTCACCTCCGCAAGTAAACTATACGAAACTGAAGGAAAAAATTCCTGATATTTTCTGCTTGTTAACATCATTTTATCATAATCTGAGAAAAAAACCGTTTGAACCTGAAGGGGATAATGATAGAATAAAATTATCACAAGGGGGATCTTATGATCAGAAATCATCAATCCCAAGACATCGAATCCATCATCGAACTAATGAATCTTCAGTGGTCGATGTCAGAGCTGGATAATCAGCGAAAAAGGGAAGAACTAAGTAAAGATTCAAACATCCGTATCTACTGTGAAGACGATGTGGTTTTAGGCATGTGGACACACACCACCTGGCAACATCCTTACTGGGGAAAAGCCGCGCATTTGACCATTTCCGTAAGTGAAGAAGCTTCAAATACTGAAAATATCGCAAAAGAGCTTTACCTCGAAGCACAGTCAAAACTGAGTGAAGAAGTCGTGCGTTTTATCATGGCCGGCTATGACGAGACGAGTCCGTTTTATTATTCTTTTTACAGTGAGAAGGGCTATACCCCTTGGTATGGCTATTCCTCACTGATTTATACCGGACAACGCCAGCCGGACAATCATCTGACCATGCGCTTATTCAAGGAAGAGGATTTTTGGGACTACTACGTTGCCTTAGGAGAGTGCTTCACGCCGATGCGCCAGGCCATGGATATCCCTCCTTACAATGTATTTGAGGATAAAAGCGAAGATCGAATCACCAAACTTAAAGATGAGATGATGGCCATTAAGGACAACATTTTCATGTTTTTTGACGGGGAGACCTGGGTTGGATCTTCGTTAATCAACCAGGAAGATATCGATGACTTATTTGTGGTCCCATCCTTGATGAGCAAAGGATATGGCAGACTTATTCTACAGTCGACCGTCAATCTTTGTTTGGATCGACAACTAAAAAACATTTATTTAGGCGTCGTACATTGGAATGTCAAAGCTAAGAATCTCTACTTGAAAACCGGATTTAAAGAAATTAAATCCATCAAATACATGCGCTGCTTCATCAGCGGATAAACAGGAGATATCATGAACAAAATCGCCATCCTAAAAATCGACATGGAAGTCAGCGGATTTATCAGTGCCCTGCATCCGGTCATCGTAAGCGACGATCAAGAAATGGTCCTATTCGACTGCGGGCACAAAGATGCCTTTAATCAATTGTCTCACAGTGCTTTTTTGGCGGGATTTGACTTGAACAAGCTGACCAAAGTCATCATAACGCATCATGACCACGATCACATGGGATGTTTGGCAGATGTAAAACGAGAATATCCTTGGATTAAAGTGTATGCTTCAGCCATCGAAGCGGCGTATATTCGCGGTGATGTCAAATCCGTCCGCCTCCAACAAGCCGAAGAACAACTCGAACTTTTTCCGGAAGATCAAAAGCAACATGCACAGAAACGAGTGGACATGTTGCGATTGATCGAGCCGGTCGAAGTCGATGAAGTCCTGGAAGATGGCGATACACTCGATATTTGCGGTGGCATTGAAGTGGTCGCGACACCGGGACATCTGCCCGGACACATATCCCTCTATTTACGCGAACTCAAAACGATGATCGCCGGTGATGCCTTGGTGGTTGCGGATGGTAAGCTCTATCGGGCCAACCCGCGCTTTACTCTCGATAAGGACGATGCTTATACTTCTGCCAGAAGGTTTATCAATTATGCCATCGATACCTTGATTTGTTATCATGGCGGAGCTATCACGGAAAACATAAAGGAAAGTCTGGAGAGTCTTTAATAAAAATGACGAGATAATTGAAGAATTTATAAGTAGCGACGTCATAAAGCGTCGTTATTTTATCTTGATTCAATTGACAATATAGGTTTAAACCAATATAATTTTGTTGAGATAGATGAAATCTAAGTAGGGGGAACTCATGAGATTCACTGAACGTTTGTAGATGAGTTTGAATTTGGACGGTTTTTGGATAATATTGATACGAAAATGAGAGCTAAGATTCTTGCTAATTTAGAAAATGTAGAGTTACATGGGATATTCTTCAGTGTTGATCATTTGGAAGATGACATCAATGAGTTTAGAGTAAGACACGGCTCTAATATTGCTCGTATATGTTGGGCATATGATAGGTACAAGAGGCAAGTCATCATCATAACTCATGGATTTGTAAAGAAAAGTCAAAAAACACCGAAACATGAAATTGAAAAAGCAAAACGATTATTGAATGATTATCAGAAGAAAAGAGGGAATGAACATGCCTAGTACCGTTGGAAAATGGATTGAACAGAATTTGCATGATGAAGTTTTTGCTGAAACCTATTACCAGGAAAGAGCTAAGATTGAGCTTGCCAATACGATCATTTCTGCTCGAAAAAGTAAAAATCTGAGACAAGTGGATTTGACTAGGATTACCGGGATCAAGCAAAGTGAGATCAGCAAGATTGAAAACGCTCAAGTGTACCCGAATCTTTTGACGATCATTAAGATTTTCAATGCCCTGGATTTAAAAATCCAGGCGATACCCAAATAACTGACAAGAGCCTAGGATCAAGGCTTTTTTCAATAGTTGTCAACTAGCTGAAAATCGCCTATAATGCAAGTAAAGCAATTAAACATATCATTGAATCGGGAGGATGAAGGATGGCTTTTAGTAAAGCGCAGATACTTGATCGACTTCTTAATCAAATCAGCCAACATCGCCACATTATCGGCGTTGCGGTTGGTGCCGGAATTTCCGCGAAATATGCAGAAAAGGGCGGGGCTGATTTGCTTTTGGCATTGAACTCCGGACGCTTCCGGCAAATGGGTGTCGGTTCATTGGCCGGACTTTTGCCTTTCGCCAATTCCAATAAAATGGTCATGGAGTTTGGTTTAAAAGAAATCATTCCTGTCGTCAAAAACACGCCGGTCATCTTTGGATTATGCGCGACCGATCCGACCATCGATCTTGAACATTTTATCGATGAAATCATTGAAAACGGGTTTTCCGGAATCAATAACTATCCCTCCGTCGGAATCATCGGCGGATTGCTAAGAGAAGCCCTCGAAGAAGAAGGGATGTCTTTTCAACGGGAAGTTGAAGCTATCTCCATTGCATCAAAGAAAGGGCTCTTTACCATTGCTTTTGTTTTCAATGTCGAACAAGCACAAATGATGGTTGAAGCCGGAGCAGATATCATTACCTCACATCTTGGATTCACGGTGGGCGGGCAGATGGACATTACTTCACCTCTCAATCTTAAAGAAGCCGCTCAGCTGACTCGGGCGATATTTGCTCAATGCGATAAAGCAAACCGGCCGATCATCAAGATGATCTATGGCGGTCCGATTCATCAGTCCATTGACTTGAAATACATGTACGACAATTCCGGTGCGATGGGCTATTTCGGCGGTTCGACCTTCGAGCGCATTCCTCTTGAGAAAGCCATCGTCGAAGTAACACGGGAGTTTAAGATTACCGGACAGTTCGATCAAGACTCTGCATTGTTTAATCTAGCCGATGAAATGGACTATGTTTACTTCATCAAAGACTACATCGCCAAAAACTACATGAACAAAATATCGTTTAACCAACTCGCCTCACGCGTGCATCTTTCTCGTACATATCTCAGTGCTATGTTTAATCGCGAAGTCGGCGTGACCTTTCCGGAGTACTTGACACAAGTCAGAGTAAACAAAGCCATTGAAATCATGCGCAATAAAAATATCAATAAAGCAGAGATTGCTACATTGGTCGGCTTTTCGGATTATGCTTATTTCAGTAAGATTTTTAAGAAACATACGGGATATTCACCCAGTGAATACGACGAAATAGACAAAAATACATGAGGAACGGACGAACCTCCATTTTATAATGAATGCGCTTACAGTATGCTTATATCAGATGACAAGCATTCTGTTTTTAATCATTTGTGCGCACATAAAAAACGGATGCCCATTGAAGGAGGGTTAGACTTTGAAAACCATCGCAATCATTGGAACAATGGATTCCAAGGGAACCGAGTATGCATTTCTAAATGACATCTTAAAAGGGCTGGGACTGAATACCTTGCTCATTCACTGCGGTGTATTTGCACCGACTATCGACGTCGATATTTCCAACGAAGAAGTATTCAAGGCGGCTGATGCCGATCTTGCATCCATCGTTGCCAAAAAAGACCGGGCAACCGCTACCGAAGCAGCGGCTCGCGGCGTCGAAAAAATTGTCCCAAGACTTTATGCTGAGGGCAAATTTGACGGAATCATATCGCTTGGCGGCAGTGGAGGAACATCTCTGGCAACCCCGGGCATGCGGGCGTTACCGATCGGCGTCCCGAAAGTCATGGTATCAACGATGGCATCGGGCAATGTATCGCAATACGTCGGTACCAGCGATATCGTCATGATCCCATCGATCGTCGATGTGGCCGGACTTAACTCCATATCCACGAAAATATTTAAGAATGCCTGTTTCGCTATTGCCGGTATGGTCAATTACGAAGCGGATATTGCCATTGAAAAGAAACCGCTGATTGCCGCAACGATGTTTGGTGTAACAACACCGTGCGTCAATTTTGCGAAAGCGTATATGGAAAAAGAAGGCTATGAAGTCATCGTTTTCCATGCTACCGGAACTGGTGGACGCTCGATGGAAGCCTTGATCGAATCAGGTTACTTCGATGGCGTACTAGATCTTACAACGACCGAATGGTGCGATGAACTGGTGGGCGGCGTTCTGAATGCCGGGCCTACCCGATTGGAAGCAGCCGGTAAAAAAGGTATTCCACAAGTCGTTTCGACAGGAGCACTCGATATGGTCAACTTCGGACCGTACGATACCATTCCGACACAATTCAAAGGCCGCAATTTCTATAAACACAATCCAACCGTTACCTTGATGCGTACGACCGTCGAAGAAAACCGTCAGCTAGGTGAAATCATTGCGAGCAAACTCAATATGACAAACTCACCAACCGCGCTAATGTTGCCTTTAAAAGGCGTATCGATGATCGATGTCGAAGGGGCACCGTTTTATGGAAAAGAAGAAGATGAAGTTTTGTTTGAAACATTAAGAAAAAATATCGATCAAAGCAAAGTTGAGCTAATTGAAATGGACTGCGACATCAATGCGGAAGTGTTTGGTGTCACAGCAGCCAAGAAACTGATCGAATTACTGAAAAAGTAAAAGGGGAACATTTATGGCAATCAAACGCAGCGATATCATCGCAAAACTCAGAAATGAAGTTGCTTCAGGCAGGATCATTTTAGGAGCCGGAGCCGGAACAGGCATATCCGCAAAAAGCGGCGAAGCTGGCGGTGTCGACTTGATCATCATTTACAATTCCGGTCGTTACCGTATGGCCGGAAGAGGATCATTGGCCGGGCTGTTGTCGTATGGCGATGCCAATCAAATCGTCGTAGAAATGGGTTCAGAGGTGTTGCCGGTTGTTAAACATACACCGGTATTGGCCGGAGTATGCGGAACTGATCCGTTTCGAATCATGGAAGTATTTCTAAAACAACTCAAAGAACAAGGGTTCTCCGGAGTTCAAAACTTTCCGACCGTCGGATTGATCGACGGGGTCTTCCGTCAAAATCTGGAAGAAACCGGAATGGGCTACGATTTGGAAGTTGAAATGATCAAAAAAGCCCATGAGCTTGATCTGTTAACGACACCGTATGTGTTCGATGAAGAACAAGCCAAAAAAATGGCAGCGGCCGGAGCCGATATCATCGTTGCCCATATGGGCTTGACGACCAAAGGCACCATCGGAGCAAAAACCGCTCTGACCTTGGATGATGCGGTCAAAAAAGTTCAGGCACTGTGTGATGCGGCTAAATCAGTCAATCCGGACATCATGGTTTTATGCCACGGGGGTCCGATTGCAGAACCGCAGGATGCCCAGTATGTCATTGCCCGTACCAAGGGTGTCGATGGTTTCTTCGGTGCTTCGTCGATTGAACGATTCGCTACTGAAGTCGGCATCAAACAACAAGCAGAAGCATTCAAAAATATTGAAAAATAATCAGATAAACTGAGAAAGAGGACAACATGAAAAATATAAAAATGGCGATCGTGGTCGGCCTGTTAGCAGGAGGCTGGGCATTCGTTTCTTTAACTGTGGGCGAATTTGCAGGTGTGACCCTACATGCCTGGCCGGTATTTCTAGCTTGGGCACTATTCTTTGCGGCGGGTGCAGATAATAACGCTGCTATCAAAGTAGCGACATCTTCCGTGTGGGGTATTGTTTGGGGA
>PGZW01000022.1 GCA_002841515.1 Firmicutes bacterium HGW-Firmicutes-19
ATGGGGACGTGTGTACGGGGGTATTTATGGATATGTTTCTTGCTATAGCAATAATATTCGGTGGATTGATTTTTTTGTATGTGATATTCGCTGAAGAGGTGAGATCCGAACGTCGCATGGACTCGCATGTCGATGCTACTGTCGCTCGCCTTTTTCAGGATGAAGAAGCAGCATTTAACGGGACAAACGGCAATGAACACCGCCCCTTTTTTGTGGAATTTGTAGAAGAGAATCAGAAGCGGCATATATTGCCTGTAAAGAAGACTGTTTATAATAAGTTGAATATTGGAGATTACGGACGCTTAAGGTATAACGGCTTCCGTTTTATTGATTTTTCAAAAGAAGGAGAAGTCATCGAAAATCTGCCGGTATCACGATTTGGGACGCATAAAGCATGGGTCAATATCATGTACGGCTGTGATAAATTTTGTACGTATTGCATCGTTCCTTACACCCGCGGAAAAGAACGTTCCCGTTTAGTTGAAGATATTCTCAGTGAAATTGAAGAACTAAAGGGTAAGGGGTTTAAAGAAATCACCTTGCTTGGTCAAAACGTCAATGCATATGGAAAAGATCTGAAAGAACCTGCGAATTTTGCAATGCTTTTAAAGTCGGTCGCTGAAACAAAAATTGAGAGGATCCGGTTTACGACCAGTCATCCCTGGGATTTCTCAGATGAAATGATCGAAATCATTGCCTCATATGACAATATCATGCCTTATATTCATTTGCCGGTACAGTCCGGAAACTCCGATATGCTCAAAATCATGGGACGCAGATATTCCATTGATGAGTACAAGACGCTGTTTGGCAAACTGAAAGAGCGGATTGCGGATTGCGCATTTTCTACCGACATCATCGTGGGATTCCCCAATGAAACCGATGAGCAGTTTAAACAAACACTGGAAATCGTGGAACACTGCCAGTTTGACAATGCGTTCACCTTCATCTATTCACCAAGAGAAGGGACTCCGGCCGCACAAATGGCCGACAATGTGCCTAAGGATGTTAAGAAGAAACGTTTGGCGCAATTGAACGCAAAAGTCGCTCAGTATGCTCTTAAAAACAACCAGGCATACATTGGCAGAACGGTTGAGGTCTTGGTGGATGGTCCCTCAAAGAAAAACCCGGAGATCTACAGCGGGTATACCCGTACTCAGAAACTTGTCAACTTTAAAGCAGATGGCGTGATATCCGGTGATTTGGTGAATGTCACGATCACAGACTGTAAAACATGGTTTTTAATCGGCGAGAAAGCGTAGCGGATTGTGTTCCGCTTTTCTTTTGAGTCGGGTTTGTGTAGAATTGTAAATGCTGTTTAAATAAGCTATAATAAAACCGAAGTTTGGTTTAGGAGGAAAGATAATGAATCAAGTAAAAATTTTAGCGTTGGGCGGTTTGGATGAAGATGGAAAGAATTGCATGGTCGTCGAAATCAACCAACAAATCATCGTGATCGAAGCAGGATTAAAGTATCCGGATGTCGATCAATTAGGAATCGAATCCATCATTCCCGATTTTACATACTTAATTGAGAACAAGGATCGCATTGCGGGTATTTTTATTACCCACGGACATGATGATGTCATGTCTGCATTGCCTTACTTACTGAAAAACACGCAGATCCCGGTTTATACGACACCATTGACCGCATTGATGATCGAGGATCAATTGAAGACTCACAACATCACCGGTATCAAAGTCCATCGTATTAAACGCTTTGGCCAAACCGTTTTAAACGGCATCAAAGTCAAGACCTTCGGTATGACACATTCGATCGCGGACGGGTATGGCATCGCCATCGAAACTCCGGAAGGGTATATCGTATACACATCCGAGTTCATTATTGATTTCGATATTAAAACGGAATCCTTCACCTGTGATATCACTGAATTTGCTGAAATGGGCAAAAAAGGTGTGTTGGCGCTTATGACGGAATCCGTATCGGCTGATCGCGAAGGATTTACATCACCGCGTCACCGCATTGTCAATGAAATCGAATCCAGCTTTGAAAAAGAGGGCGGGCGGATCATTGTCATGCTTTATGAGCAAAATCTGTACCGTTTGATCGAAGTCATTGAATTAGCAAACAAATATGATCGTAAAATCGTTTTCTACAATGACTCGCAGCGGCAGTATCTTAAGCATGTCGAAAAGATGGGATATTACAAAATCCCGGTCGGCCTGGAAATCGTTAAAGAAAAATATAACAACAAAATGGAAAATGTACTTGTCATCGTTTCTGCAAGCGGCCCCAATGTATTCCGCACCATGCACAAGATTGCGATGAATGAAGACAACTTGATCGAACTGAGTCCCGAAGATACCGTAATCATCGCATCACCCGTGGTTCCTGGAACCGAAAGGGAAGCTTCGACCATGGAAAATGAGTTGTATAAAGAGGGATGCAAAGTCGTTTCGCTCGATCACCGGAAAGTTTTGTCGATGCACGGATCGATTGAAGACATCAAAATGCTCATCAACTTGTTCAAACCGAAATATTACATTCCGATCAAAGGTCAATACCGTCATTTGGTCAACAATGCAAACATCGCTTTGAATATGGGATACAATGCCGGCCGGATCGTAGTGCTTGATAACGGTCAGGTGGCTCAGTTTGATGATGGTATCTTGAAGCAAACATCAACACTTTTAAAACTTGAGGAAGTCATGATTGACGGAAATATCCATCTGGATTCATCGGGAATGGTTTTAAAGGATCGTGAGACCCTTGCGACCGATGGAGCATTGGTTGTCGGTGTCGTTGTCAATTTTAAGACCAAAGAGGTCATCGGTGGTCCGGATGTACAGTCTCGCGGTGTAATATACCTAAAAGATGCGGATTACATCGTCAAAGAAGTAGGGAATATCCTGGAGCGGACCATTGTGGATATGGTCAAAGACGGGCGTTATGAAAATATGGCAGCCCGTATGGAAGCGAAGGATAAAATCACCCGCTATATATTAAAAGAAACAGGTAAACGTCCGATGATTCTGCCTGCAATCGTTGAATTGAATATCCAGGAATAAATGGGGGATATATGGCCAGAAGAAAAAAGTCTGCAGAAAAAATCAGAAATGAAGTACTGATCGTCATTTATGCGATGATTTTGATCATGCTGGTGATTATCGCATGGAACCAGTTGGGAATCGTCGGTCGGATTTTAAATGGACTTGTCCTCGTATTTTTTGGCAAGTTTCCTTTTATCGTTTACATTCTTGTCGTTTTGATTTCGGTTTATCTGATATTTAAACGGAAATTACCTTGGTTCAGTCTGAAGACGCTGGTCGGTATGGTCCTGGGTTTATTGACTGTCTTGTTGTATCTGGCCACCCCGGAAGATGTGACGATTACCGGTTTTGTCGTTTTTACTGATTTTCTGAAACTTCTATCAGAGGTTTTCAATATGGAAGTCAGTGCAAACGGCGGATTGATCGGTGCATTTATGTTCGGCTTGATATCTACGATGGTATCGCGTAGCGGTACATTTGTCGTTTTGATCACACTTGTCATCATCAGTGCTTATCTGCTCATTGAACCGGCGGTGCTGGTATCAATCAAAAACAAGATCGGTGTTAAAATTCCCGTGAGCAAACCCGAGGAAATGCCGATGCCTTCAACGCGCACGATGAGCGATGCCGTTGCTGATCAGAAACCTAAGAAAACGATTTTCATCAACAGCGATGAGGTCATAGCTGTGCCAAAAAGCGCACCGAAATCAGAGCACAAAATGATTGAAGAAGTCAAAACCAGTTCAGCTGCGACGATTTCCGGTATCACGAATTACTCTTTACCAAGCATGTCATTGTTGGATGAGGTGACCATCAAGAAGGGCTCTAGCGCCAATACGACCGCCAGTGTCAT
This sequence comes from Firmicutes bacterium HGW-Firmicutes-19, assembly GCA_002841515.1. Taxonomy (GTDB): domain Bacteria; phylum Bacillota_I; class Bacilli_A; order Erysipelotrichales; family Erysipelotrichaceae; genus UBA2227. Next base: position 3,866 of record PGZW01000022.1, read on the forward strand.
CAAAGGTAAACGCCTTATTGAGATTTTGGGTCAGTTTGGAATCAATGCGACACTGGTCGGAACGCATATCGGTCCGGCAGTAACGAAGTTTGAAGTCCGGCCGGAATCCAATGTCAAAATAAGCAAAATCGCCGCGATTCAGGATAACATCAAAATGGAATTACAAGCGAAGGATATTCGTATCGAAGCGCCGATACCGGGAAGAAATGCAGTGGGTGTCGAAGTTCCGAATGTGGAAATGACACCGGTGCGATTAGTCGAGCTGCTTAATTCGATACCTTCCGATAAGGTCAATAAAAAACTGCTATTTATCTTAGGTAAGGATTTGATGGGAAGACCTGTATATGGTGAACTGGACAAGATGCCTCACTTGCTCGTTGCCGGTGCCACCGGAAGCGGGAAGAGTGTGTGCATCAACTCGATCATCACGACCTTGCTGATGAGAACGACACCGGATGAAGTCAAGCTGTTGCTTGTCGATCCAAAGAAAGTCGAATTTACCAATTTTACCCAGATTCCGCATTTAATCGGTCCGGTCATCTCGGATGCTGCTGAAGCATCAAGAGCTCTAAAAGTCATTGTCATGATGATGGAGAACCGTTATGAAGTATTTTCAAAAGTAGGTGTACGAAACATCACGGCCTATAATGAAATGGTCCTTGCTAAGCCCGGTGAACATTTAGCTTTAATGCCTTGGGTCGTTGTGATTATCGATGAACTGGCGGACTTGATGGTCGTCGCCGGAAAAGATGTTGAGGCCAGTATTCAACGCATCACTCAGTTGGCTCGGGCAGCGGGCATTCATCTGATCGTAGCTACCCAGCGTCCATCCGTGGATGTCATTACCGGAATCATCAAGTCGAATATACCGTCGAGAATTGCTTTTGCAGTATCCAGCGGCGTAGATTCACGGACGATTTTAGACCATATCGGCGCTGAACGATTGCTGGGATATGGCGATATGCTTTATATCCCGATCGGTGAACCGGCATCCATCCGCATTCAAGGCGTGTTTGTTTCAGATGATGAAGTCAAAAGGGTAGCTGAGGCTGCCAGCGCACAGGGCAAGCCGCGATATGATGATGCGTTTATCCGTCTTGAAGGAGTGGATAAAAACGAAGGTTTTGTTAATGCCAATGAAGATCCATTGTTTGAAGAAGTCAAAGAATACGTGATTTCCACCCAAAAAGCATCCACTTCCTCTTTGCAACGGCGATTTGCCTTGGGTTATAATCGTGCAGCCCGCATGATCGATGCTCTAGAAGAGCAGGGGGTCATCGGACCTTCCCAGGGTAGCCGGCCACGAGATGTTTACGTTAAAAAAGAAGACTAAAAAAGACCGACACTAATTAAGTTTAGTTGTCGGTCTTTGTTTTATCTTCTGTCTCTGGATTCGAGAGTTTCGATGACGACTTTTTGATTGCCACCCATTTTCTTCAATCGTTGAAATACTTTCGGATCGACATGTGAAGCGACTTCAACCAACGTCGAGTTACGGCTCACTTTGATCTTTCCGACCAAAGCCGGATCGATACCGCAGTACATTTCGGTATTACGCAAAATTTTTGCGGCGCTTACACCTTGACGTTCGCCGATGTTGAGTGAATAGCTGCGATATTGACGTACGGAAGTTTTTTTGACGGTTTTGATTTCCGAGAAGCTGTTTTTGGAAACCTGTTGCATCAGCAGTACTTTCAGCAAGTGGTCTTTGTCCATGCCGCTTTCAGTAATCATCTTGAAGATCTGTTCGATCGTATCCGGAATCATTTTATCGGATTGTTGCTCGAGCACTTTTTTGATTTGATTAAGTTGGATGTGATCCAATTCTTCCTGTGTCGGCAACTCCATGACTTTCGCAGTCAGCTTGTTAAAGCGGACCAGATTGTCCCAGGCACGTCGTTGATTATTGGATACGATGGTGATCGCTTGTCCTTTAGATCCGGCACGTCCGGTACGACCGATGCGGTGAATGTAATACTCGTCATCTTGCGGTAAATCGTAGTTGATGACCATTTCCATGGAATCAACATCGATGCCGCGTGCGGCTACATCGGTAGCGATCAAGAATCGAATCGTTTGCTTTTTGAACTTGTTCATGACGACGGTACGCATTTCCTGTTTCATGTCACCATGAATCGCGGCAGCGTCCAGATGATTCTTCTGCAGAGTTTCGGCCAAATCATCAACCATTTTCTTCGTGTTACAGAAAATCATGGCTTGTGATGGCTGATACAATGCGATCAATTGAAGAAGAAGATCGACTTTGTATGGTTGGGGCACTTCATAGACCATTTGTTCGATGGCATCCAGCGTTTTCATTTTTGGTGAAATTGAAATATGCTTTGGATCCTTCATATAGTTTTCGGTAATGTCTAAAATCGCTTTCGGCATCGTTGCTGAGAATAATGCAGTCGTGCGCGCTTCCGGAATGGATTTCAGGATTTCTTCGATTTCTTCCTTAAATCCCATTTGAAGCATTTCGTCCGCTTCATCCAGCACAAGGTAGTTTAAATTTTCAAATCGCAGGGTTTTGCGACGGATGTGATCTTGAATACGTCCCGGTGTTCCGACGATGATGTCTCCGCCTTTTTTCAGTTCGCGGATTTGTACATCGATCGGTTGACCTCCGTAAATAGCGACGGTACGGATTCCATCGGAGAACTTCGTGAACTGTCTGAAGTGTTCAACGATTTGCAGCGCTAATTCGCGGGTCGGGGATAAGATCAATGCTTGAGGGCGTTTGTGATCGGTGGGTACACACTGTGCCAAAATCGGTAAAGCAAAAGCAGCGGTCTTGCCGGTGCCGGTTTGGCTTTGTCCAATGATGTCCTGGCCGTTCATCAAAGCCGGAATGGTTTGTTCTTGTATCGCAGTTGCGTCCGTGTAGTTGCAACTTTCAATTGCTCTTAACAGGTTTTGGGGAAGGTTAAATTCGGTAAATTTCATTGATATCTCGCTTTCAAAGCGACCTTTTGGGTCGCTTGGTAGTTTTATTCAAACACCGTGGAATTGTATCACACTTTCGATTGAAAGTCACACATTTTGTTTACATTTGTCAATCAACTTTCTTTTGTATTCGTTTTTCTCTTTGATTGACTTTGAAAATGATAGGTTATACAATAAAGAAAGCAGGATAACTGCGACAATGGAGGAAAGTTTAATGAAAAAACTACTAATTTTACTTGTTGTTCTCCTTGCGTTAGGGTTGGCAGCATGTGCTCCGGCAGAACAAGACGAAACTTTCGAGTTAGCCTTGATCACTGATATCGGGACGATTGATGACAAATCCTTTAACCAAGGTGCATGGGAAGGTTTGAAGCAATATGCCGAAGAAAAAGACATTAGCTACAAATATTACCAACCGACTGACAAAAGCACAGATGCATACGTTGCAGCCATCGATTTAGCTGTTGAAAACGGTGCAAAAGTGATCGTTACTCCGGGATTCTTGTTTGAACCGGCGATCTTTAAAGCACAAGACTTGTATCCGAATGTCAAGTTTGTATTGTTGGATGGTTTCCCGCAAGACGGAACTTACACAGAATTCAGAATCGAAGACAATGTTTACTCAGTATTCTATGCTGAAGAACAAGTCGGTTTCTTAGCCGGCTACGCAGCTGTTAAAGATGGATTTACCAATCTTGGCTTTATGGGCGGTATGGCCGTTCCTGCCGTTGTCCGTTTCGGATACGGTTTTGTCCAAGGTGTAAACTATGCTGCTGCTGAAATGGGCGTCAATGTTACGTTGAAATACAAATACCTCGGCGGTTTTGGTCCTTCAGCGGACTATCAAACGGAAGCTGCTACTTGGTTCCAAGGCGGCGTTCAAGTTATTTTCGCTGCTGCCGGTGGTGCTGGTAACTCTGTTATGGCTGCTGCTGAAGCAAACAACGGCAAAGTCATCGGTGTTGACATCGACCAAAAAGGCGAATCAACCACGGTTATTACTTCTGCTTTGAAAGGCTTGGGCATTTCCGTTTATGATGCTTTGGTTGATTACTATGCAGGAAACTTCAAGGGTGGCGAATCCGTATCCTTGGGTGTTGAAGTTGACGGCGTAAGCTTACCGAATGATTTCTCGCGTTTTACAACATTCAACAAAGCTGCTTATGATGCAATCTTTGCTAAATTGGTTGCTAACACGGATAATATCCGCACAAACATCAAAAAAGATACAGATGTAACCTCTGCTTCTGAATTACCGGTAACCAACGTAACCGTTGAAGTCATTGGCTAATTGAAACAGACCGCTTCGGCGGTCTTTTTTTTTGAGTTGATTAAACGTTTAATTTGTCGCTTTTTGTAAGGTGGAACCGTTTTCAATAATCGTTAAATCGTGTATAATTGTGGCAGTACAGGAGTGATCACATGGAATATGTAATTGAGATGCTAAACATCACAAAGGAGTTTCCCGGAATCATTGCTAACGATGACATCACGTTGCAAGTGAGAAAAGGCGAGATTCATGCTTTGCTTGGTGAAAACGGAGCAGGCAAATCGACACTGATGAGTGTATTGTTTGGACTTTACATCTCTGAAAAAGGGAAAATCAAAGTTCGGGGCAATGAAGTTAAAATCCACAATCCAAACGATGCAAATGATTTGGGCATCGGCATGGTTCACCAGCATTTTAAGTTGGTCCACAATTTCACGGTATTGGAAAACATTGTTTTAGGCGTTGAAACGGTAAGGGGCGGATTTTTGATAATGGATGATGCCCGAGCGAAAATCGTGAATTTAAGCAAGCAGTACAATCTTCGGATCGAGCCCGATGCCATCATTGAAGATATTTCTGTCGGAATGCAACAGCGTGTCGAAATTTTGAAAATGTTGTATCGTGAAAACGATATCCTTATTTTTGATGAGCCGACAGCCGTTTTGACCCCGCAGGAAATCGATGAACTGATGAAAATCATGAAACGACTGGTCGAAGAGGGCAAGTCGATCATTTTTATCACCCACAAACTCAATGAAATCAAGGCCGTAGCCGATCGGGTCTCCGTGTTAAGAAAAGGCAAGTACATCGGGACGGTGGATGTGGCCAATACATCAAAAGAAGAAATGTCTGAGATGATGGTTGGTCGCAAAGTCATTTTCGAAATTGCAAAAGGCGAGGCAAACATCGGGGATAATGTTTTGACCGTACGTAATCTGTCGATCAATTCGAAAGTTCATGGTAAATCTGCAGTTCATAATGTTTCTTTTGACTTAAGAAAAGGAGAAATACTATGCGTTGCCGGAATCGAGGGCAATGGTCAAAGTGAACTTATTTATGCTCTGACGGGATTACTTCCGGTTGATGGTGGTGAAATTTACTATAAGGGCGAAGACATTACACACAAGCCCATCCGTTATCGTAACAGCCACGGGATTTCGCACATCCCTGAAGATCGTCATAAACACGGGTTGGTATTGGATTATACATTAAGTGAAAATCTGGTTTTACAAACTTACTTTTTAAACGAGTTTCAAAACAAGGGATTCATTAATTTCAAGTCACGATTAACAAACGCGAAGAAAATGATCGAACAATACGATATTCGCAGTGGTGAAGGTCCGATTACACTGGTACGCAGTATGTCGGGAGGAAATCAGCAAAAAGCAATCGTTGCGAGGGAAGTTGAAAAAGATCCGGATGTGATCATTGCCGTACAGCCGACCCGAGGTCTGGATGTCGGAGCTATCGAGTATATCCACAATCAGCTGATAAAGCAACGAGACATGGGCAGAGCCGTATTGCTGATATCTCTTGAACTAAGTGAAGTATTGGGAGTCAGTGACCGGATCCTTGTGATGTATGAAGGTGAGATCGTCGGAGAAGTCGATCCAAAAGAAGTTACACAACAGGAATTAGGTTTGTACATGTCAGGATCAAAGAGAGGAGCAGGTTATGAACGTAAAGAAACTTCTGAGTAATCGCTCTTTCAAAAGTGCATCGGCATCTGTATTTGCTATTCTTTTCGGACTTCTGATCGGTTACATCATTCTGCTTATCAGTAATCCGGCACAGGCGACCCGCGGATTTATCATCATATTAAACGGCGGATTCAACGGCGGTCTTCGTGGCGTAGGAAATATGCTGCATAATGCCATGCCGATCATCTTGACCGGTTTGTCAGTCGGATTCGCATTTAAAACAGGGTTATTTAATATCGGTGCTTCCGGTCAGTTTATTTTAGGAGCATTCACGGCCATCTATATCGGGGTTAAGTGGACATTTTTGCCATCGGGTACATTGTGGATCGTTGCGATTATCGGAGCAATGATCGCCGGGGCACTCTGGGGTGGTATTGCCGGTGTTTTAAAGGCATTTAGAAACGTCAATGAGGTCATTACCTCAATCATGTTAAACTACATCGGAATGTATCTGGTCAACTTTCTGGTCGTAAGTACCGTATTTGACTTGACGAGAAATCAATCGATTTCTCCACGAGCTGCCTATTTACCAACGGGCGGAATGAATATTCTGTTTCCGTTATCGTCAGCGAATATCGGCATCATCATTGCCATTGTCGTTGCGATCATTATGTATATCGTTTTAGAAAAAACCACCTTTGGTTTTGAGTTGAAAGCGGTCGGTTATAACCGTGAGGCCAGCCGTTATGCCGGGATCAACGAAAAGAAAAGCATTATCCTCTCGATGATGATTGCCGGTGCTCTTGCGGGTTTGGGTGGCGGTTTGCTGTATTTGTCAAACACCGGCAAACACATTGAAGTCGTCGATATTTTGGCTTCAGAAGGCTTTAACGGTATTCCGGTCGCCTTGCTGGGACTCTCAAATCCGATCGGTATCATTTTCTCCGGATTGTTTGTCGGTCACATGAATATGGGTGGTTTCTATATGCAACGCTTGCGCTTTGTACCTGAAGTCATCGACATCATGATTGCTATCATCATATATTTCAGTGCTTTGTCCTTAGCCTTTAAGTCATTCATCGAAAATCTTTCAAGAAAGTTGGGAGGTAGAACCAAATGACACTGAGCACGTTCTATTTCTTGGTTCAACAAACCATGTTCTATTCAATACCATTATTGATCGTAGCCTTGGGAGGTATGTACTCTGAGCGAAGCGGTGTCGTAAATATCGCCTTGGAAGGAATCATGATCATGGGTGCATTTATCAGTCTGTTCTTTATGAATCGGATGCAGTCATCCATGTCGGGTCAATGGTTGCTGGTTTTATCGATGTTGATTGCCGCCGGCTCAGGGATGATTTTGTCGTTTTTCCATGCGTTTGCTTCCATCAATATGAAAGCCAATCAAGTCATCAGTGGTACTGCATTGAACTTATTTGCTCCGGCATTTGCGATCTTTACAGCCCGGATGCTGATCGGCGTTCAACAAGTCACATTTATGAATACCTATCGTATTCCCTTAGTTCCTTACTTGTCATCTATCCCGATTTTGGGTGATTTGCTGTTTAAAAACACGTATATAACGACCTTTGTAGGTTTCGCGATTCTCGCTGTAGCAACGATCGTTTTATACAAGACTCGTTTCGGCTTACGTTTGCGTGCCTGCGGTGAACATCCGCAAGCGGCTGATGCAGCCGGTGTCAATGTCAAAAAAATGCGTTACATCGGTGTGCTGATTTCCGGGGCACTGGCTGGTCTTGGCGGGCTGGTTTTAATGGTACCGGTCACCACAGCGTTTGACGGACAAGTCGGCGGTTATGGGTTTTTGGCTTTGGCGGTACTTATTTTCGGTCAATGGCGCCCCAGACGTATATTGTTCGCTGCCTTCTTCTTTGGTCTTATGAAAACGATCTCGGCAGCTTATACAGGCATTCCAATTTTGCTTGCCTTAGGCATTCCGTCATACATGTTTAAAATGATGCCCTATTTGGCAACGATCATTGTTTTGACTTTTACATCGAAGAAGTCTGCAGCTCCAAAAGCAGCAGGCGAACCGTATGATGCAGGCAAACGCTGATTAATAAACTTGAATTTTCCCTAAAAAAATAACAGCGCAAGCTGTTATTTTCGATTGTTTTGAATCATTTCGTTTTTCAAATCCCAAAGTTTCTGAGATAAGTCAACATAGTACTTATGAGGAAATGCCAGACGTTTGACTTCATCCCACATCGTATCCATTTGCTGTTTACAGTAGTTTCTGGTTTCTTCGACCGTAGGCACATCGTAGACCTGATGTCCATTGACAAAGACAGGTACCTGCAGGATCTGATAATGGTAATCGGTGATCGTTTTGCGCTTCCATGGAGCAATGGGATCAAACAATGTGTACTCATCGTTAGGGACGATCTCATCGGCAAGCATGACACAATCGCCAAGTGCTTTGTGAGTATCTTTATCAATGAAACGAACGACTTTCTTAAAACCGGGGTTCGTTATTTTCTCAAGATTGTCACTGATTTTGATTCTTGGGACGATTTCCTCATCAATTTCCTGAGCTACCAGCTTATATACACCACCCAAAACCGGACTGGTTTTTGATGTGATCAGATTCTCGCCGACCCCGAATATGTCAATTTGTGCTTGTTGAGTAATTAAATCATCAATCAGATTTTCATCAAGGGAGTTGGAAGCAATGATTTTACAATCATTGAGTTCGGCTTCATCCAGCATTTTGCGTGCTTTCTTTGACAAATAAGACAAATCTCCGGAGTCCAGACGGATGGCCTTTAGTCTGTAGCCATGAGGAATTAAAAATTCATGGGCTACTTTTATTGCATTGACCACACCTGATTTTAATGTGTCATATGTATCGACCAGAAGGATGCAATTGTCCGGATTGATTTTCGCATAGCTTAGAAATGCCTCGTACTCACTGTTATGTGTTTGTATGTAACTATGGGCAATCGTTCCGGAAATGTTCAATCCGTGATGATACCCGGCAAGGGTATTGGAAGTGGCAGATGCACCGGCGATCACGGCACAACGGGCTCCTTCAATTGCCGCATCGAAACCCTGTGCTCGTCTGGCACCAAATTCAATGACGGTTCTGCCTTGGGCAGCATTGACGATCCGGCTGGCTTTGGTCGTGACAAGTGTAGGGTAGTTTACACATAACAACAAAATCGTTTCGATCAACTGTGCTTCGATGACAGTTCCGCGTACCGTGACTAACGGCTGATTATTGAATACGACCGTACCATCGGGAACCGACCAAATATCAATGCTTAGTTTTATATTTCTTAAGTAAGTGAGAAATTCTTCGTCAAAGACGTTTTTGCTCCTTAAGTATGCGATTTGATCGTCATCAAAGGCGAAATTATTGATCACTTCGACCAGTCGGTGCAATCCGTTAAAAATCAGATAGCCGCCCTGATCCGGAAGTCTTCGCACAAACATGTCAAAATAAGCGATCTGTTCATGACGGTTCTCTTTGAAATACGCATAAGCCATGGAAAATTCATAAAAATCAGTCAACATTGACAACTCATTCATTTTTAACATACGACCTCCTCGACGACATTGATCCCGTATTGCTTCATTAATGTCAATGCAAACTCATGGAATTCTTTTTTCGGATGATTGGGTGCATCAAAGGTATCGACCGCATTGGCCGCCACGGTAACGATCGAATCAAGATTATGCTGATGGATGTAAGCCTGCAAGGTCGAAGCAAATTGCAATACACAAATATCTGTCACACATCCGGTAATGACATATTCATGGAAATGACCGTTCTCTTTCATCCAGTCTTGAAACTGCGGGGAAAGAAAACCGTTCACGCTGTTTTTCTCTATGAAAGTTACATCTTGAGCATATGGTTTCAACTCATCGACCCATTCACTTTCCGATGTTCCGACCACGCAATGTGCCGGATATGCCGAAAATTCCTTTGCATCGGACGGATGGCGATCCAAAAAAGCCAATATTGGGGCATCGGATCGTTTAAAACACTTGATTAATTCAATGATATTGCCGATAATGTTTCTGATACTTGCATCCGCCATCGGTCCTTCAACCATAAACCCGTTGACCATATCAATGATGATCAAACAGGAAGAATCATTTGATTTATAGTTCATGTTTCTACCTCTACTAAACTTTATTATAGGACCTTTTATTTGCTTTGTATAGTACCCCGCAACTCTGGGAGGAAACCATGAAACCAATACGACTGAATGAGAATCTGAATATTTATATTATCAAAACCGGGAAATTCAAAGATATTTCCTTTTCATTTCGTTTTTTGTCGAAGTCCTCAGAAGAAGAGGCTACCATAAGCGCACTGATTGCGGCTATGGCCAGTGATCGCAACCAACAGGCACTGACAAAAGAGGATATGACTCGCTTATCTGATCAGTTTTACGGAAGTTATGTGGATGTGCGCAACACCGGATACGGCGGTGCGATTTGCACAGAGTTCAAAACCAAAGTACTGAATGGACGATATGTCAATCAACCGGTCATTTTGGATGGCTTTTTTGAATGGATGCTCAACATGATCCGCTATCCGCTGATCAATGAGGAAACGTTAAAAGAAGCAAAAAAGAACGTTAGGAGCGTTTTGATCCGATCGATGGATAATCCTATGCAGTTTGCAATGAAAAAGGCATTTGAAACAGCTGGAAAGGGCTATCCGCTGTCAATCAACATTCAGGGATCACTCGATCTGCTTGATAAAATCACGGTCGAAGAATGTAAATCGCATTTATCTGAAATGATCGATCACAGCCGCCTGGACGTGTTTGTGGTTGGCGATGTCGATGAACGTGAAATCATCGCAATGATCAAAAACAGCTTTTTGTTTAAGGAAAGACAAAACGTCGAAACGATGTACCGTCTTGAAAATACAGAATTCAGAGGTGTGGAATTGTCACGAAAGATGAATCAGTCCAATCTGATTGTGGTTTACAACCCGCAAGTCTTGCCGATTGACACGGACTACTGGCCGCTTAGGGTAGCGATGACTGCTTTCGGACAGTTGCCTTCCTCGCTTTGTTTTTCGGAAATACGTGAGAAACGAAGTTTGTGTTATACGATCGGTGCTCAAATGATCACTTTCGACGGTGTATGTTTTGTGTATACGGGTATCGATGCCCAACAGGCAAAAATCGTGGAAAAACTGGTGGACAACCAGCTTGAAACAATTATCAACGGTCAACTAAGTACCGCATTGATCGAGGCCAGCAAGAAAATGATGATCAATTCCATCCGACAAATCGAAGACGATGCCAGTTCCATCATCAACTATTATTATCAGATATTTCTGATCGGACGATACAGTGACAAAGAGGAAATCGTTGCTGATATTCTCAAGGTCAATGTTGAAGAAATCAAAGAGGTCTTTAAGAAAATGACAAAGATCACAAGTCTGCTTTTGAAAGGTGAAGGTAACTATGAACAAGATAACGAATCAGCGCTTTAATGAGACGTTCTACGAGCATATCGTCAGCAGCGGACTTAAGGTCGTTGTCATACATAAACCCGGCTATATCGGTTCCAGTGCACTTATAGCGACTCCTTTTGGCGGTATGCATACTAAACTACAAGACAAACAAGGAAATATCGTTGATATCTTGCCGGGAAGTGCACATTTTTTAGAGCATAAATTATTTGAAAGCGAAGAAGGGGACATCATGACGGCTTTTACCGAAGTCGGAGCTTCCGTCAATGCCTTTACTTCGTATGAAGAAACCGTCTACTATTTCTCGACGTCCAACGATATTGAAGCACCCCTCAATATGCTGCTGGATTTTGTCAGTCAGCTAAAAATCAGTGATGAATCGGTGGAAAAGGAAAGAGGCATCATTATTCAGGAATTGCGTATGTACGCTCAGATGCCGGATTCACGTCTGGTCAATGAGACATATCGCTCCTTATTTGTTGAGCATCCGTTTTCAAACGATATCGGCGGATCGGAAGAAAGTGTCAATGCTATCACCAAAGAACATTTAGAAATGTGTTACCGGCTGAATTATCATCCGCAGCGCATGCTGATGGTCGTAGCGACCGGACAACAACCGCAACGCATATTCGACATAGTTGAAAAAAATCATGTGAAAAAAGAGTTTGCTTTGGTGCCGCAAGTCGAATCCGTCAAAGTAAACGAACCAAACACCGTTTATCGCGCAAATCATGAATTTTCACTCGATGTGCAGTCACTAAAATCAACGGTTACCTACAAACTCATCCATGATTTGCAAACGGAAGCCGAAAGAAAAAAAGCAGAATGGGCACTGCGATTGCTTGTTGAATCAACGTTTAGTCCGCTTAATCCTGTTTATCAGCAATGGATGGATGAGGGGATCATCAGCGACTTCTTCGGTTTTGAAGTAGATTTAGGCGATGGGTATGGTTTGCTTATGTTCTACAACGAAACAGAGGACAGTGATGCATTTGAGAAGTTTTTAGACAAAGAGGTCATGTTGACCTCGATATCAGAAGCAACACTGGAACAACTCAAACGCCGCTACCTGGGACAGGCCTTCCGCAGTCTTAACGATTTGGAAGATATGGCCATATCGTTTATCCGGGCAACATTCGCAACGGCTGATTTCTTTGAAAGTCTTACGTGGGTCGAGGATATAACTCTAAAAGATATCGAAGAAATCCGAAAAATCATTGATTTAAACAATAAATGCATCGTTTCATTAAAAAAGTCTAAAAACTAGCTATCTTGCCATTTTTACGGTTAATTCGGCTCTATCTTGCCTTTTTTGGGCAAAAAAGGCAAGATAGACGATTTGAAACAACGTTCTTTTTTTGCGATAATTCTGCTTGCAACAAAAGGAGGAAACTATGTTGAATCAAATCGTTTTAGTCGGTCGTGTCATTGCATTGCCTGAAATCAGGGAAACACCTTCGGGAGCAAAAGTAGCTACATTGCAGCTGGAAGTCGACCGCAATTTCAGAAACAGTCATGGTGAGTATGAGAAGGACTGGTTCAATATCACATTGTGGCGAGGGGTCGCAGAGACAACGATCAGCGTATGCGAAGTCGGTAGTCTGGTCGGTATCAAAGGACGCATTCAAGCCAATACCTTTGAAACCAAAGAGCAAAAGCAATTTCATACCTGTGAAGTCATTGCTGAAAAAGTTTCATTTCTTCAAACCAAATCATGATTTAGTCAAAAACGGTTCATGACCGTTTTTTTTAGTGCTACATTTGTGTATAATGAAAGCACAGGTGATGATATGAAACAATACTTGACATTATGCAGACATGTTTTAGAAAATGGTGCGCACCGTAAGGATCGCACTTCAACAGGAACGATCGGAACTTTTGGGTACCAGATGCGGTTTAACCTTGAAGAAGGATTCCCGCTGCTTACAACCAAGAAGACGCATTTTAAGTCTGTTGCCGAGGAGCTTTTCTGGTTTTTAAGCGGAAACACCAACATCCGCCCGCTGGTTTTAAAAGGGGTAAGGATCTGGAATGAATGGCCGTATGCCGAATACATCAAACATACGGATTTTCAGGGCGAGACTCTCAATGAGTTTATCGATAAAATCAAGAGCGATGAAGCGTTTGCATTAAAACACGGAAATCTTGGACCGGTCTACGGCAAACAGTGGCGTGACTTTTTCGGCGTCGACCAGATTAAGGATTTGATAGAAAATCTCAAGAACAATCCGTATTCACGACGCCACATCATCAATGCCTGGAATCCGGCGGAAATTGATCGGATGGCATTGCCGCCATGTCATGCATTCATGCAGTTTTATGTAAGCGGAGACGGTAAAAAACTCTCGCTTCAGTTATATCAGCGATCTGCCGATGTATTTTTGGGAGTTCCTTTCAACATCGCATCTTATGCACTCTTGCTGGTCATGGTCGCGGATGTATGCGGATATCAGCCGTTTGAATTCATTCACACCTTTGGTGATGTGCATATTTATACCGACCATATCGAACAAGTGAACCTACAGCTTCAAAGAGAACCGCGCTCACTTCCGATTTTGCGCATCCTTAATCATCACGAATCGATATTCGATTATCGCTGGGAAGATTTTGAGCTGACCGGATACGATCCTCATCCGCATATCGCCGGAAAGGTCAGCGTCTGATGATTACGATCATTGTTGCCATCGGTAACAACTATGTCATCGGCAAAGATGGTTGGATGCCATGGAGCATACCCGAGGACTTGCGTCAGTTTAAAGAAAAAACCTTGAACCATACGATCGTTATGGGCCGAAAAACATTTGAAGCGATCGGCAGACCTTTGCCGCATCGTAAAAATCTCGTTGTCACACGGGATCCCCGCTGGAATTTTGATGGCGTAGAGGTCATCAGTGACTTTGAGAAATTCTTGCACGATAATCAAAATCGTGATGAGGAAATCTTTATTGCCGGAGGAGCGCAAGTGTATCAGATGGCATTACCCTATGCCGATAAAATGATCATCAGTCACATCGATACGGAAATCGACGGTGATACGTTTTTCCCAAAATGGGATCGATCTAAATTTGAAATTACAGAGACCGTTGAGTATGCAGATTTTTCTGTCAAAACATATCTAAAGAAGAAGGGAATTTTATGAAGAAATTCTGGTTATGGGTTAAAATGGGCCTTTATTTACCCGCTGTTTATATTTCTGCCGTTCAAAGCCGAAAACAGCCGTTTAAAGTTCGCTTTGAACTGGCTAAGGCATGGTCAAGTATGCTTATCAGAATGTCTAACAGCAAACTAGTCGTTGAAAACGACAACAATATACCGCTTCAAGACGGTATGCTGTTTGTCGTCAATCATCAGGGATCTTTGGACGGATTCGTACTTTTGGCAGCCTCACCGGTGCCTATCAGCGCTGTGGGCAAAATCGAAAGCAAGAAGATACCTTTTATGAACGTTTGGTATAAAAACATGGACGTCATCATGTTTGACCGTGGTTCCGTCAAAGATTCCATTGCCATGGTCCACAAGCTGACCGAACGTCTGAATCTGGGTCACAACATGGTCATATTTCCGGAAGGGACACGCTCCTATGGAAACACAATGGGCGAATTCAAGGCAGGTTCCTTGAAGGCAGCAATCGTTGCCAAAGTCCCGATCGTTCCAGTAGCTTTGATTGACTCGTATAAGGCATTGGATGATCCTAAAGCAAAGAAAGTTATCATCAAAGTTCGCTATTTACAGCCAATACATCATGAAGAATATCAAAGTCTGACGATTCAGCAGTTGGCGGATGAAGTTAGATCACGCATCCAACAACAACTAGAGAGAGGTTAGATTTATGAGAATGATTGAAATCATCGCAAACAAACGCGATGGCAATGAACTTAGCAAAGAGGAGATTCAGTATTGGATATCGGGTTTGACCAACGGAGAAATCCCGGATTATCAGAGCAGTGCACTGCTGATGGCAATCGTACTAAACGGTATGAGTGATATTGAAACGACGAATCTGACGATGGCCATGATGCACAGCGGCGATGTTTTTGATTTATCTTCCATCGAAGGCATCAAGGTCGATAAACATTCGACCGGTGGTGTGGGGGATAAAACATCCTTGGTGTTAGGACCGATGGTTGCGGCTTGTGGTGCAAAAGTAGCCAAAATGTCGGGCAGAGGATTGGGTCATACCGGTGGTACCATCGACAAATTGGAATCTATCCCGGGATTTTCGGTATCCTTGAGTCAGGCAGAATTTATCAGTCAGGTCAACCGTATTTCACTTTCCATCGTCGGTCAGACAGGATCTTTGGTCCCGGCTGACAAGAAGTTGTATGCGTTGCGTGATGTCACGGCGACAGTTCCTTCGATTGCATTGATCGCTTCCTCGATCATGTCAAAAAAGCTGGCGGCCGGTGCAAATACGATTTTGTTAGACGTCAAATATGGGGATGGAGCTTTTATGCATAGTCCACAGCAAGCTGAATCGTTGGCAAAAGCGATGATTGCGATCGGTAACTTGTCCGGACGCGATACCCGTGCGATGATCACGGATATGAATCAACCGTTAGGTTTTGCAATCGGTAATGCTTTGGAAGTCAAAGAAGCGATTGACACACTCAAAGGACATGGACCTGCTGATTTTACGGAACTATGTTATCAGGCAGGAACGATCATGCTTCTGCAAGCCAAGGTTTGCACAGATCCTAAAGAAGCCAGGGAGCGTCTGGTCGACTCCATTACCAGTGGTGCAGCACTTAACAAGTTTAAAGAGTTCGTATCCGCACAGGGTGGCGATGCAGATTGCATCGATCATCCGGATAAGTTTCAGAAGTCGAGATTTGTGACACCGCTAATCAGCGATAAAGACGGATTCATTACGTCGATCCGGGCAACTCAACTGGGTATCAGTGCCATGAAGCTCGGGGCAGGTCGTGAAACCAAAGAGGATATCATTAATCCGGCCGTCGGTTTACTTGTATACAAAAAGATCGGTGATGAAATCCGCAGCGGTGATGTTTTGATCGATATTCACCACGATAACCCGCTGAGTGAAGAGTTTATTCAGGATATGAAAGACAGTTTCACCATCAGCACTCAAGCCGGACAACCGGTCCCGCTGATTTTTAAAATACTTTAATCAAACAAAGATATTGACCTCAATATCTTTTTTGTTTATATTGAACATTGTTTGCATGTTATAATAATCGGGGTGATGTTATGTTTGAGATATCGATCGATCAGTTTAGCGGTCCGTTGGATTTGATGCTGTTTTTAATAAAAGAGAAAAAACTGGATCTTTTTAATTTGGATATTGCTGAACTGACCTCGCAATATCAGCAATACATAACATCCATGCAACAGATGAATCTGGAAATCGCAAGTGAGTATTTAAGCGAGTTGGCCGGATTGATCGAGTACAAGAGCAAAAAACTTTTACCAAGAGACAAGTCGTTGCTGGATGCGGATTATAAAGAAGATCCCAAAGAATCGCTGGTCAGACGGTTGTTGGAATATCAGGCTTTTAAAGATATTACCGGAGATCTGGAAAAGCGTTATCAGATGCGGCAACAATTTTTGGGTAAACCGTTGAGCCGCAAAGAGATTGAAGATGGTATGCCACAGATGCTGGTCGAGGGCAGTTCTTATGATTTGATTCGTGCCATGAAAAAAGTAATGGTGCGTGTATCACTGCAACAGCCTTTTGATACAAAAATCGCAGCCAGGGAACTGTCGGTCGATCAGCGCATTGACATGCTGCGCAGGATGATCAACCGGTTTCCGGCCTCATTTGCTTTGGAAGAATGTTTTGCGGACTGTCCGGACATCCAACTGGTATTGATAACATTTTTGGCAGTACTGGACATGATCAGAATCGGAGAATTGTTGTTTACCGTCGAAGGTGAACAAATTTATTTGATAAGGAGTACAAACGATGACGGATTTAACGGTAATTATTGAAGGCTTGCTCTTTATCGTCGGTGAAGAAGGTTTATCGATCGAGCAACTGGCACAAACACTTTTATGCAGCGAAGATGATGTGATCAAAGCCGTTGATGAACTTGCGGTTTTTTATAAAGGCTACAATCGCGGGATCCAATGCGTCAATTATGGCGGACAGGTCAAACTGCTGAGTGCACCATTTATCCATCCGTACGCACAGCAGATGCTTTCGATTCAAAAAACGCGTCAGCTTTCCCAGTCAGCTTTGGAAACCTTGGCGATCATCGCATACAAACAGCCGATCACCCGAGTGGAAATCGAAGAGATACGCGGTGTCGGGTGTGATATCATGCTTAGAAAACTTCAGTCTTTGGATTTGATTCGGGAAAAGGGTCGATCGGAAGCTCCGGGACGACCGATTTTATATGAAGTGACTCAAGAGTTTATGGATGTGTTTCAATTAATGTCGTTGGACGAATTGCCAAAACTTGAGCAAATCGTCAGTGGCAGTTCAGTAGAACTGTTTGATTAGAAAGAAGGGTTCAG
>PGZW01000023.1 GCA_002841515.1 Firmicutes bacterium HGW-Firmicutes-19
TCGCGATTTCAAAATTCAAAGTTCACCCGTTTTTGGCCATTATGGGTATTGCCTTGTTATTGGCTATCGTCGTCGGTATCCCTTTAGTCGACATCGCGGCTACGGATACGGCTCCCGCTCGCCAAGGGATCGCAACGATTATTGGCGCAGGCTTTAGCGGTACTTTCAGCAGTATCGGTATTGTCATCATCTTGGGTGCTTTGGTAGGCACTTTGCTCGAAAGGACCGGAGCAGCAATCAAATTGGCGGATATGGTCGTCAATATGGTAGGCAAAAAACGTCCTGAACTTGCTATTATGATTATGGGTTGGATCGTATCGATCCCGGTATTCTGTGACAGTGGTTTCGTTATCTTGGATCCGATTCGTAAAGCACTTCGCCGTCGCACACAAGCTTCAAGCGTTGCTATGACGGTAGCACTTTCTGCCGGATTGTATGCTTCTCACGTATTGATCCCTCCGACACCGGGTCCGATCGCGGCTGCCGGTTCTGCCGGTTTGGCTGACAATCTTATCCTTGTTATGGGTATGGGCGCATTGATCTCGATCCCGACGTTGATCGCAGCCTATTTCTATGCGCTATATATTGGTAAAAAAGTTAAAACCGTTGAAGATTCAGAAGATTCCACATTGGTTTCTCAGACATATGAACAACTGGTTGCCGAATACGGCAAACTTCCGGGTGGTTTTGCAGCATTGGCTCCGATTTTGATGCCGATCGTATTGATGGCATTGAGTTCAATCGTCGTTGCTATTAAAATGACCGGTGATCTTGTTCCTGTCATTCGTTTCTTGGGTAATCCGGTCATCGCTTTGACCGTCGGTTTATTATTTGGCATTTACTTGTTGTTTGCAGCAGGAAAAATCGATGAGTTCAATGGTTTGACCAATGACACCTTGAAAATCGTCGGGCCGATTCTATTTGTTACAGCTGCGGGCGGTGTTTTAGGACGTGTCATCGCTTCTGCCGGTTTTGTTGAATACATCAAGGCAAATGCAGCCGCAATTGCTACCGTAGGCATTTTCTTCCCATTCATAATTTCTGCGATTTTGAAAACCGCTCAAGGTTCATCAACGGTTGCTATCGTAACTACGGCTGGAATGCTGGGCAGTTATGCAGCAACAGATTCTCTGATGGTTGCTTTGGGATTAAATAACCCGGTATTGGCAGCCTTGGCCGTTATGGCGATCGGCGCAGGTGCAATGACCGTATCTCATGCCAACGACAGTTATTTCTGGGTCGTTACGAATTTTGGTCAGATGAAAGCTGAAGAAGGCTATTTGACCCAAACGGCAGTTACATTGGTCATGGGCGTTGCAGCCATGGTCGCAATCTTCGCAGTTTCTTTGTTCTTTTAATTGAAGTTGAAGGGCTAATGCAAATTAGCCCTTCATTAACAACAATGAGGATTGATGTATGAAAAAAATCATTTGTATTCCTGATTCTTTTAAGGGCACCCTCAGTTCAGCGGCAGTTTGTGACATTATGGAAAAATCGATCCATCATCACTTTGAGCAATGTAACGTCGTTAAGATCGAAGTTGCGGATGGTGGCGAAGGCAGTGTCGATGCTTTTTTGGCTGCTGTTGGCGGAAGGAAAGTCACCGTATCGGTCAACAATCCGTATTTTGAACCGATGGAGTCTTTCTATGGCATACTGGATGGAAACGTGGCAGTTGTAGAGATGGCCGCAGCTGCCGGTTTGCCGTTGGTCAATGACAGGCCCAATCCAATGGAAACGACGACGTACGGTGTCGGAGAATTGATCGTGGCAGCACTTAAGCAAGGTTGCAAGAAGATCATCGTCGGTCTTGGCGGTTCAAGTACCAATGACGGCGGATGTGGTGCAGCCTGTGCGATCGGTGTGCGTTTTTATGATGCTTTTGGCGAATCATTTGTTCCAACCGGAAAGTCACTGATCGATATTGCCCGTATTGACATAAGCGGTGTCGATTCACTGCTTGATGGAGTTGAAATCATCACGATGTGCGATATCGATAATCCGATGTACGGTCTTAAGGGAGCAGCACACATATTCTCACCTCAAAAAGGTGCGGATAATGAAATGGTATTGAAGCTGGATGAGGGATTACAACATTTATCAAACATTATCAAAGAGCAGTTGAAACTTGATGTTTCAACGATCCCTGGTGGTGGAGCTGCCGGCGCGATGGGTGCCGGAATGGTTGCTTTTTTCAATAGTCGTTTACAGATGGGCATTGAAACGATTTTAGATTTGGTAGAGTTTGATCATTTGATTGAAGATGCTGATTTGATTTTTACCGGAGAAGGGAAAATCGACTCACAGTCTCTTCAAGGAAAAGTTCCGATTGGTGTGGCAAAGCGAGCCAAAAAGGCTGGGGTAGATGTGATTGCCGTGGTTGGAACGATCGGCAGCGATATCGATGCTGCTTATCAACTGGGAATCACTGCCATATTCAGTATCAATCCTGAACCGGTCCCCTTTGAAGTCGCTAAACTGAAGTCAGAAGGTAATCTGACGTTGACGATGGATAATATATTGCGGTTACTTAAGAGGAAATCCTAAAAATTGGCACGTTTTGAATAAATTATTCCTTAATTCATATAAATAAACATATAATATGCAAGAAATGTTAAAAAAGTCAAAATCCGACAATAAACGACATGATTGTAATTTTATGTTTACATAAATTATTTATTATGTATAATGTATGTGTGTGGTTTATATGATTGCACAGACGTGTGCGGGGAAAGACAGAGATGGAAACATCTCTTTTTTTTTCAGTGATCATTGATTCATGCTTCTTAACGATCAAATAATGAGCAGGCTGTTAGGCAGACCAGTCTTTTCATAGTCAAATAACCGGCAGAGGTACATTATTCATTTTGAGTCAATATATACAAATAATCTATGCAAAAAAATCGAAAATATCACAGGAATGCCAATGAATCTTGTGCGAGACATTGTATGGCACCTTAATAAATGTTAGAATAATAGTAAGCAAAAGCCACACCTGTTTAAGCGAAAATTGATTCACAGTAACTCGCTTTTTGGATATAAATTGGTTGGCTTTCGATATTTACTGGAATTGACGTTTGATTACACTGCAACGATCGTTTGGCTAAGTTCGATCGTCCCGTATCATGCAGACAATATGAATCGTCCGATCAGTCGTAAATGAAAACATCATGAAAATTATCATCAATTACCGCTGATCACATAAGGAAAGGCAGGTCATGCGATCGAAGAACACAAGACGAAGGTAGGTAACAATGCTTATGGCAAGTCTGTTTTTTGTGCATTAAAAAAAGAAAAATGAGGAGGTAGTATGAGTAAAGTTAAAGTATCCGTCGCTAAATGCGAACATCTTGAAGGTAATGCATCATTTATGGGCGGCAAATTCGTCCGTCACGATGCCGATGTAGAAAAAATCAAAAAAACCGTAGCTAAAGCGGTAGAATTAGCCATCGGTTCACTTGACACCATCATCAAAGACGGGGATATCGTATTGATCAAACCAAATCTGGCTTTCCAGGCACCGGCCGAAAGCCATGCTGTCGTTGATCCCCGTGTTATCGAAGCAG
Organism: Firmicutes bacterium HGW-Firmicutes-19; assembly: GCA_002841515.1. GTDB lineage: Bacteria > Bacillota_I > Bacilli_A > Erysipelotrichales > Erysipelotrichaceae > UBA2227. The sequence continues at coordinate 3,567 of PGZW01000023.1, forward strand.
TTGTGGCTTATATTAAAGAAAATTCAAAAGCAAAAGAAGTTTGGCTTGGAGATAATCCTTCCTTGGGTCAACACGTCGGCCGTGCAAAACCGGCATTTGCTGCTTCAGGTATGGAAGAAGCCGCAAAACGCGGTGGCGTAGACAAAGTCATCTATTTTGACGAAACTGATGTGGTATTAATGGATATTCCTGGGGCAAAAGTATTTAAAAAGGCGGCTGTATTCAAACCGGTACTTGATGCTGATGTCGTCATCAACTTACCAAAAATGAAAGTACACTTGGCCGGCACCGTCACCTTAGGCTTGAAAAACTGGAACGGTATCATTCCAAACTATCATCCGGATGCTCAACAACAAGGGGCTCACCGGATAGAACTCGGTCAGAAAATGGCTGATCTATACAAAGTCAGAAAAGCTGACCTAACGATTTATGATGCGATCATCGGTATGGAAGGTCAAGGACCTCATGCCGGAACACCGATCGAAATGAACTTGATTTTGGCTGCCCAAGATACCGTCGCCGGTGACTCGGTCGCATCCGCGATCATGGGATTTGAACCGATGGAAATCCCGGCAGTACGTTGTGCCGGTACTGAAGGTTTGGGCGAACTCGATTTGAATAAAATCGAAGTCGTCGGTGAGTCGATTGCTTCTGTCAAGAAATTCTTCAAACGTCCAAACGGAGATCCAATCGGTATGTACAATGGTTTGACTTGCGCTATGCAACAAACCTGCCCGGGCTGTTATGTCAATGTCCGCGGTGCTTTGGATTCATTTGCCAATAGCGGAATCGTTATGAAAGACTTTTTGAAAGCAGCCGGTGAAGTCGTTGTTATTGCCGGAGGCGTTCCGGATTTCGATCCAAATGATGCAGTGGGTAAAAATGTATTCGTTTGCGGCGATTGCTGGGAAAAATTCGAGTCTGCCGATAATGTCCGCAAAGCTGCTACGCTTGCCAAATCTGTTACTTACTATCCGGGTTGTGCTCCGGTTTACATCTTTGCTCAACTCAATGGCGATTTGCAGAAGTTAGCCAGAGAAAGTGCGAAATAACAAAATTCGCAGCCAATTTATGAAGCATTCGGTGAGGATGACTGAAACAGTCATCCTCATCATTCAATAAGGAGATGTTATGCCGATTGACATTCAAGTCATTGACCTAAAAGAAATGGATTACCGTCAGGCATTTGCCATTCAGGAAGAGATTATTCGCGGATGCGACGAAAAAATTTATCCGGATACGATCATCTTCCAACAAAATCATCCGGTCATCACTCTGGGACGCAGCAGTGACTTGTCAAATCTGTTAAAAAGCGAAGCAGAACTGCGAAACCTTGGAATCGATGTCGTGATGGTGGACAGAGGCGGAGACATTACCTATCATGGTCCCGGTCAATTGGTCATCTCCGTGTTGATCCATATCAGAGATTATTCTTTGGGCGTCCATCAATACCTGCGCAATCTTGAACAAGCAGTAATCAATACGCTGCATTTTTATGGCGTAAATGGGGAGCGAGTGCAGGGTAAAAGCGGTGTATGGGTCAATAGTGAGAAAATTGCTGCAACCGGCATCGGCGTTACCCACGGAATTACCCGTCATGGCATCGCCATAAACATTGAGCCGGATTTGACACATTTTTCCTATATCATCCCATGTGGAATCAGTGAGTACGGTGTGACATCATTAGAAAAACTCGAAATTTCAGACAGAAATGTTGAAACTGTCAAAAAAAGATTTGTAGATGAGTTTTGTAAGATTTTCGATACGGCCGTTGTTGCGCCGGTATGGAAGGAAGGAGATAAGTAAGATGAAAACTGAAGTAAAAGTACCTCTTTTTGCGGAAGGAGCTACGAAAATCAAAATCAATCAATGGCTTTTTGAAGTCGGTGATAAAGTCAAAGCGGGAGAAAATCTCGTTGAAGCCACGACCGACAAGATTTCGATTCATATCGAAGCACCAACGAGTGGAGTTTTAGTTAAGAAACTGGTTGAAGAAGACGATACTGTATTGATCGATCAAGTCATTGCGATCATTGCAGATGAAAAAGAGGATTGATCATGGAACAAATCCATGAACATCAAGTAATCGTCATCACCGGAGCTGCTCAGGGAATCGGTTTGACGATTGCCAGATATCTCAGTGAGCGAGGAGCTATGGTTGCCATTGCGGATATCAATGAAGAAGCAGCCATAAAAGCAGTGAATGATTTGCCAAATAAAAACAGGTTAGCCATTCATTGTGATGTCACATCACAAGAATCAACGCTTAACATGGCAAAAGCAGTGGTAGAGAAGTTCGGACGTATCGATGTTTTGATCAACAATGCCGGATATTTCCCGGTGAAGTTATTCTCGGATATGAGTGTTGCCGAATGGAACAAAGTCATCGACATTAATCTAAACGGGACTTTTCTAGTCAGTAAAGCCGTATATCCGGTCATGGTGAAACAGCGTCGCGGTAAAATCATCAACATGGCCTCGGTTTCAGGAAGAGTTGGCGGAGTAGGATTTACCCATTATTCGGCATCGAAAGCCGCCGTCATCGGTTTGACAAAAGCCTTGGCGAAAGAAGCCGGTTCTATCGGAATCACTGTCAATGCGATCGCTCCGGGAGTCATTGAAACAGAAACGACCAAACATGTGTTTCCGGGTTTTGCTTTAAAAGAGTACACGAAAAGTGTACCATTGGGTCGTTTAGGAACAGAAGCCGATTTGCAAGGCATCGTCTCCTTTATGTGCTCAAGCGGAAGTGATTATATGACTGGACAAGTATTGACCGTCGATGGCGGTTATACCATGATTTGATTTCCATGAAAATCGCCTATTTTGATTGTAGCCGCGGAATCAGTGGTAACCGCATCATTGGTGCACTGCTTGATTCAAAGGTGCCGATTGAATTTTTTCAATCGATCATTCATCAATTATTACCTGAAGAGATTTATCAAATCGATTATCAGAAAATACATCAAGCCGATCAAAGGTGTACCTATTTTGATGTTCTTTTACCTCCATATGATCCAACGTTGAGCTTCGATCAACGTCCAAAACGGAATCTTTTCGATATCATCGCTTTGATCAGACGAAGTGATTTAAATGAAACCATCAAAACAAAAAGCATCGAAATATTTCATAGACTGGGACATGCGGAAGCAGAGGCACACCGATGTGCGATTGAGAACATTGACTTTCATGAAAACGGTGCGATCGACACGATCATCGATATCGTCTGTTCAGTAGCCGGACTTCATTATTTAAATATTGAAAGCGTCATTAAATGTCGGATTTGGAACGATTAACTATCGATACGGTACGTTGTCAATCCCTGCTCCGGCAACTCAGAGGCTAATTAAAGACATTCCAAAGTATACCAATGGAATTTCCGGGGAGTTAGTTACACCCACCGGAGCTGCCATCATAACGACATTGACGAATCAATTTATTGACTTACCACCCAACACCATCGATTCCATTGGTCTTGGCTTAGGCAAAATCGATCAACCGATATCCGAATGCTTGAAAATCATGGTCGGAAATCTATCAGAGGACGTACTGTAAAAGAAAGGGAAACCATGCATAAAAACACCATAAGACAAATCACATTAGCCGGATTGTTCATTGCCATCGGATTGATTTTACCCATGGCCTTCCATGTATTAGGACCTGGAACAACATTTTTGCCGATGCACATACCGGTATTGATTGCCGGATTCTCCTTGAATCTCCCGATAGCTATTTTAGTCGGAATTGTAACGCCAGTCTTGAGTTCACTGTTGACCGGTATGCCGCTGATTTTCCCGGTACTGCCATTTATGATCGTTGAGTTGGGAACCTACGCAGTCGGGACATCCTACTTGTATCGCACACTCAAATGGAACGTATATCTTTCACTGATCGTTACGATGATCATCGGCCGGATCGCTGCGATGGCAGCTGTTTGGGTTTTGGTCAATTACACCACCGCAAAACTGCCCAATCCGCTGGTTTTCATTACAGGGGCTATTACGGCAGGCATACCCGGGATCATCATCCAATTGTTATTGATCCCACCCATCGTCATTTTACTAAGAAAACGAAATCTCATATAAAAATGACGGTCCATCCGTCATTTTTTCTGTCATTTAGCAGCCATCAACTGAGCGATTTTATGTAACAACAGCTGATATCCAAGGTGTGCATCTTCGGTATCCATAACGGTTTGTTCCATCGGACACAAGCCGTTTCTTTCATTATTGACGATGTAAGGGACAGTTGTATCATACGAGAAATCAATGCTTTGATCATGGAGATACGTAAGGGCGCTCTCACTCATCATCGGAGTATAAAGCTTTTTTATTTTTGCGACGATCATCAACATGGCAGCGGCTTTACCAACCACTTTATCAACGACAACGGCATCTTCAAGCACTTCCGGACATTCTCTGAGCCATTTGATCCAAGGCCGTACACCTTTCAGATTGGAAGTCAATACTTGATCACCTTTACTTAATACACAGACGATATCATCCGTATTCAATAACGATTTCATTTCTTCAATGTTCATGATTTCCCTCAACATTCTATTAATGTCATTATAGAAGATAACTCAATGATGGTCAATCGGTGCAGAAACAACCGAATAACTTTGATAAATCGCAAGTGCCTTATCGCCATTTTTTAACGATCAGTGATACATTATGTCCGCCAAACCCCAAATTGTTGCACATGGCGTATTGGATATCCTCTTTTCGAGTGGCTCGGGTCAAAACATGGATATCACACTGAGGATCCTGATTTTCAAGATGAATGGTCGGCGGTAGCCAACCTGTTAATAATGCCTTGACACAAATAATGGTCTCCACCGCTCCGCAAGCTCCTAAAAGATGTCCCATGTGTGACTTTGTGGAAGATACCGCTACGCTATGAGATTTGAACACCTGACGGATGGCCATGGCTTCTGTTTTGTCATTCAATGGAGTCGATGTCCCGTGAGCGTTGATATAACCGATTTCTGATGAAGATATGTTCGCTTCTTGCAGTGCGATGTTCATTGCTTTGACGATGCCAGCACCATCCTCACTAGGAGCGGTCATATGATATGCATCACAAGCACTGCCATATCCCACGATTTCCGCGAATATCTCAGCATTACGATTAAGTGCATGTTGTAAATCCTCAATGATCAATGACCCTGCACCTTCACCCATCACAAATCCCGAGCGATCGATATCAAATGGGATGCTCGCCCTCTGTTTGTCTGTACTTTCACTTAAAGCACGCATGGCCATAAAACCGCCGACACCCAACGGCGTGATCGATGCTTCACTGGCACCCGCAATCATGATGTCCTGTTCACCATGTTTGATGCGGCGAAAAGCCTCGCCGATCGAACTGGTACCCGCTGCACATCCGGTGACTACACAACTGCATTCACCCATCGCCTGATGATCGATTGCTACAATTCCGGCGGCCAGATTGACCAGCGTCATGGGGATGAAAAAAGGAGAAACCCGTGTCACACCATTGGTGATCATACTTTCCATGGCTTTTTCAAATGAGCCGATCCCTCCGATTCCGGTAGACATGATGACTCCAAATCGGTCTTTGTTGATAACGTCTGTATCCAGTTTAGCGTGAGTTAGCGCAATCTTCGATGCAATCCGGGCAAATTGTGTATAGCGGTCATTAAATTTCAGTTCGCGGGGACTGAAATATTCGTCCATATTCAAATCTCTGACCTCGGCAGCCAGTTTGACCCGATAATCGGATGTATCAAACGATGAAATCGGCTCAATTGCGCAATCACCGTTCAATATCCGACGATAAACCTGATCAACATCATGTCCTAAGGGTGTAACGGCGCCCATGCCTGTAATTACTACTCTTCGCATGTCGATCCTCCTTTTTCGATAGTTCCGATTTTTCTGAATTTCTGATAGCGGTGTTCAAGCAGTTGATCCATTGGCATCGCCGAGAATTTTTCGAGATAGGTTTGAATCACGGTTTTACATTGTAATGCTACTTTTTGTAAATCCATGTGTGATCCGATCGAGGATTCCTCAATCACGGCATCCGCAATCGAAAGTTGTAACAAGTCCGCGGATGTCAGTTTGATGATTTCAGCGGCCAACGGTGCCTTGCTTTCGTCTTTCCATAATATACTGGCAAATCCTTCCGGTGATAACACTGAATATATCGAATTTTCGAGCATGATGATCGCATCGGCGACACTCAATGCCAATGCACCGCCACTGCCACCTTCAGAAATGACCAGTGCGATGACACAAACCTTCAGGGAGGCAAACAGTTTCAGACACTCGGCAATGGCTGAAGCTTGACCCCGTTGCTCCGCCTGATAACCCGGATAGGCACCCGGGGTATCAATGAGCGTGATGATCGGACGTCTGAACTTTTCGGCCTGTTTCGCAAGCCGCATAGCCTTGCGATATCCCTCCGGATGCATCATACCAAAATTGGTTTTCACGTTTTCCTGTGCATTACGGCCTTTGCTCTGTGCCAAGACGGTGACCGGTCGACCCATAAAATAGCCGATACCGCCAATCAGCGCCGGATCATCTCCATAATAGCGATCGCCTTTTAAAATCATCAATCCGTCAAACAGAAGCGGCAGAAAGTCGATCGCCTTTGGACGGTTGGGATGGCGGGCAACGGCGACGCGATCCCAAGCCAGGGTATTTTTCTTTACAATTGGCTCACTCATATTTGTCCCTCCGATGCAACTTCAGACAATCAGTCAACACTTGCTTCAAATGTCTGCGATCGACGATCATATCCAAAAAACCGTGATCCAGCAAATATTCCGCCCTTTGAAATTCATCAGGAAGAGATTCTTTGATCGTCTTCTCAATGACCCGACGTCCCGCAAATCCGATGAGCGCATGGGGTTCACTGATCAATACATCGCCCAGCATGGCAAAACTGGCTGTAACACCTCCGGTTGTCGGGTGGGTGAATACAGAAATATAAAGTCCGCCGGATTGGTCGAAACGATGCAATGCAGCGGCTGTTTTAGCCATTTGCATAAGGGATATAATACCTTCCTGCATACGTGCGCCACCGGATGCCGAAATGATGATCAAAGGCACACCCATATCCATGGCTGTTTCGATCAGTCGCGTGATCTTGTCACCAACCACACCTCCCATACTTCCCATCATAAAGGAAGAGTCCAAAACACCCATACATACTATGATCCCGTTGATTTTACCAAAACCGCATATCACCGCTTCGTTCATTCCGGTCAACGTCTTCGCACTTGTCAGTTTTTCACTGTAACCCGGAAAATCATCATGATTGATGCTTGTTGCATGAGCATCGATTTCAATAAACGAATCAGCGTCCATCAAATCAGCAATACGCTGACTTGCACTGATTTTAAAGTGATATCCGCAATATTCACACACATGCTGATGATCGTGTCGCTGCTTGATTGTCAATGTCCGTTGGCATTGTGCACAAATCAGACAATCCTGATTCTGAGCATGTTGCATTTGTTCTTGTTGAATCAGCCAAAGAGGGTAGGTGACACGGATTAGATCACTGGTGTAATTGCCATGGATAAAACCTTCCTGCTTAACGATATATCTTAGAAAGTCCAGATTGGTGCTGATTCCTTTGATCTCAATTTGATCGAGGGCTTGATGGATTGATATAAGTGCTTGCTCGCGGGTTTTCCCCCAAACGATCACTTTCGCGATCAGGGAGTCATAATAAACCGAAACCGACTGCCCCTCAACAAGGCCTGTATCGATACGACAGTTGTCAAGTGAAGGCCAACGGATCGATGATATGACTCCGGTGGAAGGTGAAAAAGACTTCTTTGGATCTTGGGCATTGATTCGACACTCAATCGCATAGCCGTCAAATTCAATATCTGCCTGTGGAAAGGATAACGGTTGATTGGCAGCGGCCAGGATTTGTTGTTGTACGATATCGATTCCTGTAATCATTTCACTCAACGGATGCTCCACTTGAATCCGCGGATTGATTTCCATAAAGAAAATATTGTCATTTGCATCGATCAGAAATTCGATGGTCGCGATGTTGTCGCACTCGATATGCTTAGCAATCGTTAGGGCATACTGAATCGTTTTTCTATGAAGCAACGGATGGATCGATGAAAAAGGAGCTTCCTCCAGAAACTTTTGAAAATTGACTTGAAGGGTACAGTTGCGACTGGACAGGTGAATGACATTTTGATGTTTGTCGGCCAAAATCTGCACTTCGATATGGCGGCTGTTATGAATGTACTTTTCCAAATACAATTCGTGAAATCCTTGGGATCTGCAGCGCACAAGATCTTCAAGCAGTTGTTTTGGATCGTTTATGATGTGTATGCCGCGGCCTCCACCACCCAAAACCGGCTTTAACATCAGCGGATAACCAATCTTTGAAGCATGGTTTAACATGTCTTCATCAGAGTCGATGGTTTTACAGTCGCCATCAATTACCGGAATCGACAACGATCGAACGATTTCCTTCAGGCTGTTTTTGTTTTGAATGAGTTTTAAAACCTTATGGTTTAAACCAACGAAGATCAATCCGCAATCTTCCGCCATTTTAGCAAACGTTGCATTTTCACTGTGAAACCCGTATCCCGGGATAATGGCATCGCAATGGCATAGCAAGGCGGCTTCACACAAATGATGAAGGTTCATATAGCTTAAAGCTGCCGGTTGAGGGCCGATACACACCGATTCATCTGCCAAAGAAACAGCCAAAGACTCTTTATCACCCAATGAATACGCAATGACCGTGCGTATCCCCATTTTTTTGCAGGTTGAAATAATTCGTACAGCAATCTCACCGCGATTGGCGATAAGACATTTTTTAATCATCGCACCTTACCGCTACCAATGGCTGATGATATTCGACCATACAGCCATCCGCCACGTTGATTTCAACGATCACACCATCGATCGGCGATTTGATCTCGTTGAACACTTTCATGGTTTCGATGATGCAGACGATATCGTTTTTTTGCACACGTTTACCTATAAATGCCATCGGCTCTGAATCGAAAGTCGTCTTTAGATATAAGGTACCGACCAAAGGAGAGTGGATCCAAGTGGGCTCACATTTCGGTGATATCGGATCTTCCTGTTTTTTCTCACACGAAAAATCATGGACGGTCTGCGGTTTCTGCATGTGAATGCTCATCTTTTTGTATGTGATGTCGAGCTGATCGAGCGATGACCGTTCAAATGCTTTCATGATTTTTTTGATTTTTTTTGTCTTCACGCAGTTTTGGATTCGATGATGGCAACCACATCACCAAACGTTTTCAGTTTTTCAAGTTCATGAGTGTGAATTTGAATGTCGAATTCACCTTCAAGATCCAAAACAAGTTCCAATCGAGTGAGTGAATCCAACAACAAATCTTCTTTGATCCTCGATTCCAGGGTCAAACGATCCTCACTGATGTTTGTAGCTTCGCTAAATACGTGTCGGATTCTTTCAATCATGATGCTCCTCCTTATAACCGATCTCAATATTTGATGAAATTTTGTGATAGAATGCCTCTGTGATTTTGTTACTTTTATTGTAGCCTTTTTGTAATTTCATTTCAATGTCTCAAGTGAGAAAGAAAAAACTTGGGGCAGAATGGAAAATTTTCATTAACGATAAGCATTATCTGTGATATGATAGGGGCGAAAAATTAATTTAATGAAGGGGAGGTGAGTTGTATGCGCAAGTGGTTGCTGCTGTTAACTGCAATCGTCGGATCAATCGTGATCACGATGTCTTTTGACGCTCCGCTGCAACAAATTTTCTCACTTTCCCAAGGGAACCTGCTCGAGTTTTCATCGGTAAACTGTGACTCATTGTCTACCTCAGAAATCGATGCATCCTGTTTATCACTGGCTGAGCTTCCCGAAATTTTGCTTGAAGGGCAGACGTACACCTTATCAGTGATCGATCCCAAAGGCAACAGCGTCAAAGAAGGATGTAAATTTTCTGTCAATGCACCCAATATTGCATCGATCGATCCCAACGGGCAGATCAAAGCATTGTCTGCCGGAAATGCCATCATTACCATTGAGCATGTTTCAGGCTATATCGAAATCATTGATTTAACAGTAGAACCCAAAACCCCCGTGCTGGTTGACGATATAAAAATCACGCTTTTAGATACACGCAAAACCGTGACTCAGGGAGATCGATTTACGATCAGCGTTAAAGTAACTCCCAAAGAATTTTCGAATAAGGTGACTTTCTTCTCATCGGATGCAACCATCGCTTCGATTGACAGTGAAGGAATGATCAAAGCGTTAATGCCTGGCAAAGTTACGATCAAGGCCCAAGTCGAAGGCAGTTCAGCTTCTTTCGTTTTGGAAGTATTAAAGAAAAATGAGTTGATCAAACTTCAATCGCTTGAAATCGTTTCTGCTTCAACGACCATGGAAATAGCCACGGCTCAGCAGTTGACCGTCAAAAAGTCACCGGCTGATGCCAATGAAACCATAGAGTTTATCAGCAGCGATTCTTCCATTTTGGCGGTTTCATCCAGTGGAAAAATTACCGCTAAAGCAGTGGGATCAGCTACGGTGACCGTCAGAAATTCTTCGAATTCCGTGACATCGTCTGTAACGATCCGGGTGGTCAATACGTTGGAAATAGAACGTTTGATCAAAGAAGTGTTCAGATTGACCAATAAGGAAAGAGTCAATGCCGGATTGCCTGCTTTGACCTATAGCGATACCCTTCAAAAAGGTGCAATGATCCGTGCAGAAGAAATCATACAGAGTTTTTCGCATACCCGACCTGATGGTTCGAAGTTTTATACCGTTTTTAACGGTGCATACCCTTATCGGATGATTGGCGAGAATCTGGCTGCCGGATTTACATCCGCATCATCTGTAGTTGAGGGATGGATGAACTCCGAAGGTCATCGGGCTAATATTCTTAAGGATGGATATACGCAAATCGGTATCGGTGTCAAAAAAGACAAAGACGGCCGCATTTACTGGGTACAGATTTTTGGTGATCCGAAGTAATGATGAGAAATATACAGAAAGAAAACCGGCTAAGAGAAAGGACCATCGATCTTGTGGCGGTGAGTTCTGTTGTCAACAGCGAAGGTGAACGAATCATGGCCGACAAAATCAAAGCGATATTGTCGGATTTTGATATTTTTAAGAAGTTTCCCGGACATCTAAGGATTTGTCCTGTCAATGACGATGGTATGCAGCGATATTCGATTTTGGCTTTGGTCAAAAAACCGGGCGTAAGCAAAACCGTGCTGGGTATCGGTCATTTTGATACGGTTGCCATTGAAGACTATGGATCATTGAAACCATATGCTCTTGCACCCCAAGAGCTGGCTGTTTGGCTGAAAAACAGCTCACAAGATTCGGAAGTCCTGCAGGATCTTGAAAACAGTGATTTTCTGTTTGGCAGGGGATCTTTGGATATGAAAAGCGGGATTGCCATCTGGTTGGAGTTGTTAAGTGAATTCAATCAACAGCATACCGGGAAGAATTTACTGGTATGTTTTGTGTGTGATGAAGAGGGCAACTCGAAGGGAATGATCGACGCGATTCCTTTTATCCGTCAAATGATCGACGATCATCAGTTGGACGTGATATCAGCCATCGACACGGACTATACTTCACCTCAGTTTTCGGGTGATACCCGAAGGTTTTTATATGGCGGCACCATCGGAAAAATACTGGTTCAGTTTTTGTGTGTTGGAAAAGAAGCGCACGCCGGAGATCCGTTTGCCGGTATAGATGCCAATGAGCTAGTAAGCGCATTGATTGAAGAAATCAACATGAATACCGCCTACTGTGATAAAAATGATCTGGATGTTACGGTACCGCCGATAACGTTGTCGATCAAGGATGACAAGCAGCAGTATTCCGTTCAGACGGCCAAAATGGCTTCGGTAACGTTTAATGTTGCAACCATAGGCAAAGACATCAGAGAATGGGAAAAAATGTTGTTGGAGGCTGCTGATAAAGCACAGAAAAGAGTATTGGATAAGATTGATAAGAGCTATCAAGATTACTGCTCTTTAAAAGGCATTCAGTGTTCTCCGCTGTTAAATCAAGTGAAAATCAAGTCTTATCATAATGATTTGAATTTGGATTTGAACCTTGGGGACAATGAAGACGAGCGGGAATTCTCGCTGCGATATGTTAAGCAACAGGCTTTAAGTGATCCCGGTGCACAAATCATCCTTTTTTTATCGATGCCGTATTATCCGCATCACACACTCGATAAAAATATTGCGAAGCATCAGGAATTTGTCGATGAAATTCAGCAGTGTGCCCCAGGGTATACATACTTGCCGTATTATCCCTATATATCGGATTTAAGTTTTGTAAGCCGGGCAAACCCAAAGGATATTGATGCGATCCGTCAGTTGATTCCCGGTTATGACAAACTGAATCGTGTGGATTGGACATCGCTGGATTCATTGAATGTTCCGATGATGAACATGGGTCCGTGGGGAAAAGATGCACATAAATTTACCGAAAGGGTATATGTTCCATCGATTCTGGATGTATATGAGATATGTAGAGCATATTTAGCCAAATAATGTTGTTTGGATCGATGAAATCTGTGGACTTGTGACTTTAAAAAATGGATAAGAATGATAAAATAGACTTGGCGGGTGAAATGTATGTTTCCTAATATTATCAGCAACTTCGTCGTTAACATTGCCATATTGATGATCATCGGATATTTGATGCCCCGTGCATCCTTTTTCCGCAAGACCATTTTTGAACATCAGAAGCGGACTCATGAGAAAGTTTTGCTGGGTCTGATTTTCGGTGCCATTGGAATATTGGCGACCTATACCGGAATTCGAATCAATGGTGCGATCGTCAATACCCGGGTCATCGGTGTTATTGCCGGGGGCTTTTTAGGCGGACCCATCGTCGGAATCATTGCCGGATTGTTTGCAGGATTGCATCGATATGCCATTGATATCAACGGCTTTACCGGTTTGGCCTGTGCCGTATCTACGATCGTCGAAGGTTTGATCGGCGGATTTATGTACAAACGCGTACGTTCAAGCAAACGCAAATACCGAATCATCTTTGCGACGACGTTTATCGCTGAAATCATTCAGATGATCATCATCCTGTTGATTGCACGGCCGTTTGTTGATGCTGTTGAGCTGGTACGTATCATCGCTTTGCCAATGATCATCCTCAATTCGATTGGTATCGTTGTTTTTCTTGAAAGCATGTACTCCGTTCAGCGCTCTTTGGATCAGCATTCGGCAGTCCACATGAAACTGGCTTTTGATTTGGCTCAGATGTGCTTGCCGTATTTGCGCAAAGGTATCCATCATGAGGAGAGCATGGCTGAAAGTGCCAATATCATTTATAAAAACATCGATGCGACCGCCGTATTGATCACCAACAATGAAAAAGTACTGGCTAATGCCGGTGAAAATATCGAAGATCTGCCACAGTTTCCAATCATTTTTCACTATGAATTTCAGCGGTGCATGATGAAGAAAAAGACGGTCATGCTCTACGAAGATGACTTGCAGAAATATCAGATGAATCATGCTTTTAAACGAATATTGATCGCACCGTTGATGCGCAGTGATCAGGTGATTGGTACCTTGGCGATATGTGATAAGAAGTTTAAAGAAAAACTGGAGGCTGACCGCGAGTTTATCAATGGTTTGACGAGTTTGTTTTCATCCCAGCTGGAACTATCAGAGATAGACAATCAGAAAAAGCTATTGGAAAAAGCAGAGCTGCGTGCGTTGCAGTATCAAATCAATCCGCACTTTTTGTTTAATGCCTTAAATACCATCAGCGCGTACTGTCGTGAAAACCCGGATCGTGCCCGTTCTTTGCTGTTGGCATTGTCATCCTATTTCCGCAACACTTTGTCGACCCATAAGGAAATGGTGGATATCCATGAGGAAATCGAGCATGTCCTTTCATATCTGGAAATCGAGAAAGCCCGCTTTGAAGATCGTTTGCAAGTGAATATCGATGTCAGTCCGGATTTACACTTTATGGTCCCAAACTTTATCGTTCAGCCGTTGATTGAAAATGCGATCAAGCATGGGATGTCGCGTCCGCTATTGGTCGTTGATGTCAAAATCGAGGAGAAGAAAGAAGGACTTTCGATTATGATCAGTGATAATGGCGGCGGGATTCAAAAGCACATTGTTGAGAAATTGTATAATGGCAATCATGATAAAGATAAAATCGGATTGGCCAATACCCATCACCGGTTAAAGAGCATTTATCCAAACAATGCGGGATTGCAGATTGAAAGCAAACCGGCATTGGGCACCAGGATTTCCATGCTCATACCTCGGGCAGGAGCTTGATATGCGTATATTAATCGTCGATGATGAACGTATTGCCCGGAGTGAATTAAAGTTTTTACTAAAAGAAGTGCAAAGTGACATTCAGATTCTGGAAGCAGACAGTGTTGAAAGCGCTCTGGGATTGTTGAACAATGTTTCGATTGATGGAGCATTTTTGGATATGCAACTGCCGGATGGAACCGGTTTGGATATTGGAAATCATATAGTCGATAAGATGGACGGGTGTATCCCCATCGTTTTTTCAACAGCTTACGAACATTATGCCGTGGATGCTTTTTCGGTCAGTGCGATTGATTACGTGATGAAACCTTTTCGCAAAGTGGATGTCTTGCGGGCGTTTAGCCGCATGACGAAGAAACAGCCGCTGACACCTTTGGCCATCGGTCCCAATGAAAAACTCACGGTAAGCAGTCATGATAAGGTCATTGTTCTTAATATTCCGGACATATGTTATATAACCCCGGTGGAAAGACATTCGGTGGTATTTACCAAGCGGGGCGAGTTTACGACTCATCAAAGTCTGGATATATTGGAGGAAAGACTGAAGAACTATGGATTTATGAGGGTTCAGCGCAGTTATATCGTTAATTTGAATATGATCAATGAAATCGTACCTTGGTTTAACAATACGGTGGGGATCAAATTGACCGGATTCAACAATCAGGTCATCCCGGTAAGCCGTCAAAAAGTCAGTCAATTGAAGTCCATATTTGAATTTTAAAACGGAATTTATGCATTTCATTCCGTTTTTTTTACATTTGGGACAAATGTAAGCGGTATCAAAGCATCAAAATATATAATTAGAGTGTCCAATTCAAAAGGAGGATAATTATGATTACATTTTTTGCTGCACTAGCCTTATTACTGGTTGGCTTCCTCACTTACGGTGTACTCGTCGAAAAAGTATTCCGTCCAGATGATCGTCCGACTCCGGCAGCTGCACTAGCCGATGGCGTTGACTTTGTACCGATGAAGACTTGGAGAATCTTCTTGGTTCAATTACTGAACATCGCTGGTTTAGGTCCGATCTTCGGCGCGATTGCCGGTGCATTATGGGGACCGGTCGTCTTCTTGTGGATCGTCTTCGGTACGATTTTTGCCGGAGCCGTTCATGACTTCTTATCAGGTATGATTTCCATCCGTCATAAAGGCGCAAGTATTTCGGAAATCGTTGGCATTTACCTGGGACCGCAATTGAAGTTTGTCATGCGTATCTTCTCAGTTGTCTTGCTGGTTTTGGTTGGTACCGTCTTTATGACCGGTCCGGCTGGTTTGTTGGCAAGATTAACCCCTGATGTATTGACTCGCAATGTTTGGTTGCTCATTGTGTTGGCTTATTACTTCTTGGCTACCATACTTCCAATCGACAAATTGATTGGCCGCATTTATCCGTTCTTCGGTGCTGCTTTGATTATCATGGCATTAGGCATTGGTGGCGGTATCATTTTCACAGGTGTCCCGATGGCAGAATTGACATTTGCGAACTTGCATCCAAAAGGTCTTCCGATTTGGCCGTTAATGTTTATTACCGTAGCTTGTGGAGCTATTTCTGGATTCCACGCAACTCAATCACCAATGATGGCACGTTGCATTACTTCTGAAAAACACGGTCGTTCCGTATTCTATGGTGCGATGGTTGCAGAAGGTGTAATCGCATTGGTATGGGCTGCTGCAGGTGTTGCATTCTATCAATCGACCGGTGGTCTTGCTGCTGCTTTGGCAGAATATGGCGGACAAGCTGGCGTAGTTTATGATATCTCTTTCAAATTGTTAGGCCCGATCGGTGGTGTCTTGGCTATGATTGGTGTAATCGCATGTCCGATTACTTCTGGCGATACCGCGTTCCGTTCGGCTCGTTTAACCTTGGCTGACTGGTTCGGTCTTGAACAAAAATCGAATGTAAAACGTTTATTGCTTGCTGTTCCTTTGTTGGGTGTTGGTTATCTGTTAACATTAATTGACTTTAACATTATCTGGCGTTACTTCGCTTGGTCTAACCAAACATTGGCTATGATCGCTCTATGGGCTGGTGCGATGTACTTAGTTAAGCAAAAAGCTAATTACTTTATTGCAGCTGTTCCGGCAACTTTCATGAGTGCTGTTACAATGACATACATTCTTCAAGCTCCTGAAGGACTACAATTACCTACAACGATTTCATATCCGGGTGGTTTGATCTTCGCAGCCGTTTGCTTAGGATTGTTCTTATTCAAAGCGGGTGTCATCGGTGGTAAACCGGTCGTCACCGTCAGCGAATAGTTTCGTCAAAACTTAATACATGAGGAAAGGTTGGCGACAACCTTTCTTTTTTAACAGAAGGAGAAATTATGGTTACATTGGAAGAAGTGAAACTTACCGCGAAAAATAACATGAGTATTTGCAAAATGTGCCGGGTTTGCAATGGGGAGACTTGTCGCGGCTGGACTCCGGGACCCGGAGGTAAGGGCAGTGGTTCATCGTTTGTGCGCAATGTCGCAATGTTAAAACAAGTGACATTGAATATGCGGGTGTTGCGTCAGGATGCTGAAGTTGACAGCAGCTTTGATTTCTTTGCTACGAAATTGAGTGCGCCGATCATGGCTGCACCGATTGCCAATGTAAAAATCAATTATGGCTCTTCAGTCGATGAAAAGTCGTATCTGAATGCATTGGGTCACGGTTGCAAACAAGTGGGACTGTTGGCTTTTTTAGGGGATGGAGCCAATCGTGAGGCCTTTGAAATGCCATTGAATTTGCATAAGGAGTTGTTTGAAAGTACGGTAATGACCATTAAACCATGGTTGCTCGATCAAGTATTTTCAAAGATGTCAGAAGTCAAAGAATGTCAACCCAAGGCGATCGCCATGGATGTTGATGCGGCGGGGTTGATTTTATTGAAACAAATGGGGGTCCCGGCTGCTTATAAAACCGTGGAGGATCTGAAGAAGATCAAGGATTTTGCGCAAGTGCCCTTAATCGTCAAGGGGGTCATGACGTTAGAAGATGCACAAGCCGCACTCGATGCCAACGTGGATGCTATCGTCGTGTCTAATCATGGCGGGCGGGTACTCGATGACTGTGCTTCAACCGTGGAAGTGCTCGAAGAAATTGCGGTTTTCGTCAATAAACGATGCAAAGTATATGTGGATGGGGGATTCCGAAGTGGAGCTGATGTATTTAAGGCGTTGGCATTGGGAGCAGATGCAGTACTCATTGGCCGACCATTTAGCCACATGGCCATTGGTGGACTTCAGGAAGGTGTCGCAATGTATGCCAATAAACTTATCGAAGAGTTTAGAGAGTGTATGCGTATGACCGGCTGTATCACACTCGAGGATATCCGGCGCAATTGCGTCAATGTAAATTTCTAACGACTAGCCAAGTAACGTTACTTACGTTGCTTGGCTTTTTCTATGAAACTTAGGTCATAAATTATGTATTTTACCAATTTCATCTTTCGAACATTTCGGTTTGTGATATTATATACATTGGGAATCGAAGGTGATTTTATGATTAAAACCAGAAGACCGGAATCAAGCCTCGGTGAGATTTTGGTTATCAGTGGTTTCTATTTTGTATCGATCATGTTTTTGGAAGTATTTTTAAAATTAAACACGCTTATATCGATCCAGCTTTTCGGAATGTTTTACTCATTGCTCTTCTCATTGTCAATCAGTGCATTGTTAACACTGATTACCGCGCTTTTTGGCAAGTATCAGCGTTGGGTCATGGGTTTTTTCATATTTGCGATTTTCATCTTTTATGGAAGCCAACTGTTCTATTTCAGTTTCTTTAAGACGTTTTACACCGTCTATTCAATGCTTCACGGTACCCAGGTTGGAGAGTTTTATCGGGAAATCATTGAAATGCTAAAAAATCACTGGATTTGGCTGCCTGTTTTGATATCGCCATGGATCATTTTTTTGATACTTCGCAAAAAAATGCCAAAATTGATCATTCGAAGAGAACTGATCATGCTTTTGATCAGTGTGACATTTTTCTTTCATGTTACCGGACTTTTGATCATTAACTTTGGCCCGAAAGACAATGGTTCGGCTTATGATGCGTATTATTATCATGAGTATCCCATTGATTCCATCCGTCAGCTCGGATTGTTGACGAGCATCCGGATCGATCTCAAGCGGATGATCATTGATGTGCTTCCGTTTATGGAAAACAAGCAACGCCAGCCGGATGAGATCGTCGATCCCAATGATCCCGATGATCCAAAAGATAAAACAGAGTACAATGTTTTAAAGATTGACTTTAAACAGTTAATAGAGATGGCGAACAATGACACACTGAAAGATATGCATAATTACTTTTCCAATGTCCGACCGACCAATAAGAATAAAATGACCGGCATTTACGAAGGATATAACCTGATTCTGATTACAGCGGAGGGCTTTTCACATTATGCTGTACGACCGGATACGACCCCTACATTGTATCATATGGCAAACCATGGGTATATTTTCAATAATTTCTATAATCCGATTTGGGGTGTCAGTACTTCCGATGGTGAATATGTTGCTACCACCGGACTGATCCCGAAAGCCGGGGTGTGGAGTTTGCCGGTTTCCGGTGATAACGATATGCCTTATACGATGGGAAATCATTTGCGTCCCTTGGGATATAAAACAATGGCCTTTCATAATCATACGTACACCTATTACAAGCGTGATATTTCTCATCCAAACATGGGTTATGACTATTACGGCGTGGGTAAAGGATTGGTCATGGACAATCGCTGGCCACGCTCGGATTTACAAATGATGGAAATCACGGTCGATCGCTATATCGACAATCAACCGTTTCACACCTACTACATGACGGTGAGCGGGCATTTGCTTTATACGTTTACCGGAAATTCGATGGCCTCAAAAAACAGGGCAGTCGTCGAAAACCTTCCTTATACAAGCAATGTCAAGGCTTATCTGGCCACCCAAGTCGAATTTGACAGGGCTATGGAATACTTGTTGAGACGTCTTCGTGAAGCAGGGATCGCCGATAAGACGCTGATTGCGATCAGTGCCGATCACTATCCGTATGGGTTGACGCAAGAAGAAATCAACGAACTTGCCGGACATTCCGTGGATAAGACGTTTGAATTGTATCGCAGTCAGTTTATCCTTTATGTCGATGGCATGGAAGCCCCTGTAATCATCAATAAGCCGGTTTCTTCTTTGGACATCATTCCAACGATCGCGAATTTAATGGGTTTGGATTATGACTCACGGTTGTACATGGGTCAGGACATGTTTTCGGATAATCAGCCGTTGATCATCTTTGTTGATCGCAGCTTCATCACCGAACGTGGTCGTTACAGTGCAAAAACTAGGACGTTCTATTGGGAAGATGGTTTTGAGCAAGATGAAGAATACGTCAAAAATATGATTAAGTACGTAAATGCGAAGTTCTATTACTCCGCCAAGATCCTTGAACAGGATTATTATCACATCGTTTTTGGTAACTGACAGACAGGCAGAAATGCCTGTTTTTTTATTTGCATACTTGAATGTGCAAAAAACAGTCTGACAAAAATGTTGGTAATTTGTTAGAATGAGGGGTAAGGAGGGATATTCATGCAACTTTGGCCTTTGGATAGCCGTTGTACAACGATGATTAATTTATTGTTGACGCATCATGACTACGTGTCGATTCTTGAGGTAGCGAAAACGTTGAATGTATCCCGTCGCAGTATTTATTATGATCTGGATAAAATCAATGAATGGCTACAAGCTCATCAGATTGGATTCATACAGGTCGAGCGTAGTAAGGGTTTGTTTTTATCCTCTTTTCAACGTGAAAAAATAAGTGAATTGCTTAGCAGTGAACAAGATCATGTTTATTATTTTTTGCAGCCAAAAGAGCGGATGCAGTTGATTTTGTGTTCATTGTTTGGACATTCGCAGCCGGTTTTTGTCGATTACTTCTGTCAGATTTGTGATGTCAGCCGCAATACGGCATTTAATGATTTGAAGACCGTTCGTCAGAAACTGAATAAATATGATTTAGAGCTTGTTTTTGAGCCGAATAACGGGTATCGCGTAGAAGGTTCACTCATCATGCAGCGAGCACTTTTCCTGTATTACTTCGATCCCATCATCCCGCTGGTTCAAAACCGGGCTATTCCGGGATTCAGTGCTTTAAACTTTTATAATCCCGATGAAGTAGAGCAGATCATGAAGCAACTCAAAAAAGTGGAAAAACGTCTTCAAACCAATTATGTCAGCGGTATGCTGTTTTCCTTAAGTACGCTGATCAACAACATCATGAAACGAAATGAGTCGATCGTTATCGATGAAGTGGACACGAAAGAAATTTTTCAGTCTCAGGAGTTTCAGTTGGTAAAAATCTACTTTCCTGAGTTAAATGAAAATGAGCAAATTTATTTGGCGATGCACTTGCTTGGTTCAAGAGTGCAGGTGCCGACGAAAATCGAACAGACTGAAGATGTCGTTGAGTTGGCCAGACAGATGGTGACAGATTTTGAGTTATTGGCTTGTATCAATTTTGATGATAAGGATCAGCTGGTGTCCATGATTGCCCATCACTTGAAAATGTCGATTTATCGCTATAAATATGGGATTCAAATCGGAAATCCGTTGATGGCGGATATTCGGGCAAGTTATCCGGATTTGTTTGATTTGACCGTCAAAGCGGCCCGAGGCATCAAGAAAAAACTGGGAATGCCGATCCCGGATGCGGAGATTGCCTATATAACCATGCATTTTGGTGGTTTTTTGCGTCAAAAAAATATTATGGTAACCAACCGGATCCTTTTGGTTTGTCCCAATGGAATATCGACGGCCAACATGCTCAAGGGTGAAGTGGAGTCATTGCATCCCAACATCGAAGTCGTTGCGATCGTGCCTGTAGAAGAAATCGAGCAATACATTTCAAGCATTGATTTCATCATTTCGACAGTCGATGTAAATACGTCGGTCCCGGTCATCCGGGTCAATCCCATTATTTCGGAAGAAGATCGTTTGCGTATCCTTTCTAGAGTGGCTCGCAGCAGTACAAGCAAAGTCAAGAGCAACCAGATCACACTTGATAAAATAATCAAAGTCGTCGGCCAGTATCTCAATGATGATCAGTTGGAGCGGGTCATTCTTGAACTTCAACCGCTCTTTGGATCTATTGAATTCAATGAACGGCGAAAGAACATGTCGATTCGCTTGTCGGATGTTTTGACACTTTCTCGTATACAAGTGATGCATCGGGTCGCTGACTGGCGAAGTGCGTTGACGATTGCGTCACAGCCGCTGATCGATGAGAAAGTGATTTCCGATCAGTACATTGAGGCTATGATTGCCAATGTCGAATATTATGGACCTTATATCGTCATCGCCCCTTATTTGGCTTTGGGTCATGCATTACCGAGCGATGGGGTCCATGCATTGGGTGTTTCGATATTGAAGTTACAGGAGGATGTCTTCTTTGAAGACCGTCCGGTTTCCGTGGTCATGATTTTAGCACCGATCGACAAGCGCAGTCATCTGGGCATCATGAAGGATATCATGGATTTGTTTAACGACTCACAGTTTGTTTCAAGTTTGAGTGATTGTGATCACTCAGCGCGAATATATGATTTGATTGTGAATCGTAAGAAAGATGAAGAGGTTGTAGATGATGGCGATTAAAGCATTAATGATCGATATTGATGGAACACTTATAGATAAAAAGACCCACCGGCTGCCACAAAGTGCCGTTGCGTCAATCAAACACTTACGTAAATCGGATATCAAGATCATTTTGGCTACCGGACGGACGCATTATTCGATCGATCGTTCGTTATTGGCGGCAATCAAACCGGACTATGTGGTTTCAATCAATGGGGCTGTTTGTCAAAACAGGGAGGGAACCATTGTTTCAGATGTTAAAATCCGAAAGGATCTGGTCGATGCCTTTCTTGTATGGGCAAATCAGATTTCATTGGAACATGCTTTTCATATGGATCACAAGACGTTGGTTTATAAAGGTGAAAAACTGAAGAAAAAACTGATCAGACTGATAGGACATTCGACAAGTGCTAGTGATAGCTTCGATCAAAAAGAGCATCTTGAGCATCCGGTGTATAACATGATCGTATTGGATGCGCCGTTGGATCAGGTGAAGTCATTTGTTTCTAGGCATCCTCTTCTGCGCTATGATGAATTCGATCCGGGAAGTTTTGACATTTTTAATCAATCGGTCAACAAAGCAGTCGGATGTGAATCGGTATTGAAAGAGCTGGGGATAACTTGGGATGAAGTCATGGCTTTGGGTGACAATACCAATGATATCGAAATGCTAAGAAAAGCCAAAGTCGGTTATGTGGTGAAAGGCGGTCATCCGGATATTTACAAGTTGGGTTTGCCAATAACCGATGAACCGTTAAGGGATGGATTGGCGAAGGCATTGGGCAAAGAAGGTTTGATCCCTATGGAGAAAAATTTGATGTTGCTGGATTCGGATGAAGTCTTGGTTCGGATGAACGGTTCGAGAATAAAAATATCATCATTGATCTCTGCTGCATTTGCGATTGCTTCGCTCAATGAGGTTATGATGAAGGGAATGACCGGTAATTTCGGTTTATATGCAACATTATCGCTGATTATGGCGGTTTTGGCTTATCTGGCGTATCGCAAGAAAAAAATGGCATAGTCCATTTTTGCACAAAACATCGTGAAAACGTTGTTCTTCTCATCACTGGACAATTCTAATACTATATAAACAAGGGATTGTCCTCACTTAAAAAAGAAAGGGAGGAAGGCATGTGGAAGAAATGATTCAACAAAAGAATATTCGCATCAAAGATGAGGTGGCAGACTGGAAACAGGCGGTCGTAGAAGCGGTTGCTCCGCTGATCGAAAACGGTTATGTTGAAAGTCGTTATGTTGATGCGATCATTGAAAATACGGCGTTGTATGGTCCGTATTATGTCATAGCACCCAACATCGCGTTGCCTCATGCGCGTCCCGAACAAGGTGTTTTGAAGAAACAGCTGGCCGTCCTGCTTCTTCGCAATCCAATCAAGTTCTCAGAGGATGGATTTGATGTTCGGTTGCTGATCACATTGGCCGCATCCGACAGTGAGTCTCACTTGCAGACACTGGCTAAGTTGTCTGATATTCTGGGTGATGATGATCTTATCGGTAAGATATTAGGCGCAACGAGCGTTGAAGAGATTTACCGGCTCTTTACACTCGGGCATTAGGTACAAGGGGAAATTGTACGAAGTAACAAAAGGAGGTAAATTGTTACATGGAATCTGTATTAGTGTTTATCCAGGATGTATTATCCACTCCTGCATTGCTGATTGGGGCAATGGCATTGATCGGTTTGATCGCTCAAGGCAGACCGGTTGAAGAAGTCATTAAGGGTACGTTAAAGACAATTCTAGGATTTGTCATCATCGGTGCCGGCGCAGGGATCTTGGTTGGCGCACTGAATTATTTCGGTGAGTTGTTCAACTTTGCATTCGGTGTTCAGGGTGTCGTTCCAAACAATGAAGCCATCGTTTCTTTGGCTTTGAATGAGTATGCTCAAGCTACCGCATTGATTATGGCATTCGGTATGGTTGCCAACATCTTACTTGCCCGTTTCTCAAAATGGAAATACATTTTCTTGACGGGTCACCACACGCTTTATATGGCTGCTTTGATTGCTGTTGTTCTGTCGGTCGGCGGTTTGGAAGGCTGGCAGTTGATTCTTGCCGGTTCCGCTTTGTTAGGTTTCACCATGGTATTCTTCCCGGCGTTGGCACAAAAAACAATGGTTAAGATTACGGGTGAAGAATCCATCGCATTTGGTCACTTTGGTACTTTAGGCTATGTTTTCTCTGCTTGGCTGGGGTCGATTTTCGGTAAAGAATCGAAATCCACAGAAGAAATCAAATTCCCGAAACGTTTATCGTTCTTACGCGATACTTCGGTTGCGATTTCATTAACCATGTTTATGTTCTTCGTCCTTGTTTCGGTCATCGCTTCGTTTAAAGAAGGCTTTGATCCGGCAATGACAACAGGTATCAACTGGTTCTTGTTCTCAGTCATTCAATCTCTCACATTTGCGGGCGGTGTCTATATCGTCTTGGCCGGTGTTCGTTTATTGATCGCAGAAATCGTGCCTGCATTTAAAGGTATTTCGGAAAAAATCGTTCCGGATGCTAAGCCGGCATTGGACTGTCCGATCGTATTCCCATTTGCTGAAAATGCAGTATTAATTGGTTTCTTGGTATCTTTCGCCGGTGGTTTGGTCGGTTTGGGAATCTTGGTCGCTTTGGGTAGCACATTGGCATTGCCTTTGATTCTTCCAGGCGTTATTCCTCACTTCTTCTGCGGCGCAACTGCTGGTGTATTCGGTAATGCTACCGGTGGTCGTAAAGGCGCAATCATTGGTTCTTTCGGTCATGGTTTATTGATTACTTTCTTACCAGCATTCTTGATGCCGGTTCTTGGAACCTTAGGTTTTGCTAACACGACGTTCTCCGATGCTGACTTTACAGCTGTCGGTATCGTTATGGGCAATATCGCCAACTACGTTCAAGGTTATGGTTTATTG
>PGZW01000024.1 GCA_002841515.1 Firmicutes bacterium HGW-Firmicutes-19
TGTTTGAAAAATTCGAATATCTCGGAAAGTTATAGGAACGCTTGTACGTTCCTTTTTTCTTCGGTATAATGGATTTGGTGATAAAATGTTTGTAAAAATGATCGGCGTAGCAATGAATCAGGGCTGTGACATTGAGGGAACTCAGTTGGCAACAGCTTTTTTAAAGAGTCACGGATTTGAGTTTGAAGAGGAAATTTTTCCCGATATGGAATTGTCGGAAAGAAATGGTATTAAACACGGTGAACTGATTGCTGATGTTTGTCTGCGTTTGAAAAACAAGGTAAAAGAAGTATTGTTGAAGCGCGAGTTTCCGTTGATCATTGGCGGTGATCATTCGTTGGCTATAGGATCGATTGGGGCCAATATGCGTGTAGATCGGGCAGTGCTTTGGATCGATGCCCACGGAGATGTCAATACCCCTCAATCATCCATAACCAAAAGGGCACACGGCATGCCGCTGGCCTCATTGATGGGATATGGGGATCCGCGTTTTCTTGAAGTCATAAAACCGCCTTTTCTGACACCCAAGCAAATTATTATGTTTGGTATTCGAAGCCTCGATGATCCGGAAGTCGTATTCCTTCAACAACAGGGCATCCGATATATCACAATGGATGAAATCAATGAGAAGGGCGAGCAAAGTTGCATCGAAGAAGTGCTTGACCATTGCAAACAGTTTGCGCATACCCACATCAGTTTCGATTTGGACAGCATCGATCCTGCCTATTGCCCTGGTGTTTCAACACCTGTGGTGCGCGGGTTACATCCCTCCGTGCCTCTTAATCTGATCGATCAGTTGTTTAAAACGGTTAGTGTAAGCAGTATGGATATTGTTGAGTTCAATCCATTGCTTGATAACGGGGATGGAATGACCATTTTGAAAGAAACTTTAAAAATCGTCAGCCGTAAGGTCAACGAGGTGACATACGCGTTGAATATCGAAGAGTAGGACACCACAGTCCTTTTCTTTTTTATTGAAATCTGTTAAAATGTTCACGCAAGGAGGTGTGCCATGAATAAAGCTGACAAAACGTTTATTGCCATCGTTGCCGTATTGTCCGTACTTTTATACGGGTCTTTACAGTATGTCGTCAGGGCCACCACCTCCAACCAGAAAATTGCTGTAGTCAGTTATCGTGATAAAGAAGTACTACGGATCGATATGAGTCGAAACGATAAATACACCGTCCAAGGAACCTTGGGAGAAGTATTTATCGAGGTCAAGGACAATCGGATCCGTGTAGAAAAGGAAACTTCACCTTTACATATTTGTTCGATTCAAGGATGGATCGAATATGCAAATGTACCGATCACCTGTCTGCCCAATCACGTCGTTATCGTCATTATCAATGCGATCAACGAAAACGGTGAGGACACGACGGTTAAATGAATCGCAGAAAACGAGTACGGCGGTTGATGATTTTGACGATGTTGTTGGCAATGAGCATCGTCTTTCATATGTTAGAGCCATCTTTGCCTCTTCCCATACCCGGAGTCAAGCTTGGACTGGCCAATGTGTTGGGGCTGATTGCCCTATACATGTTTGGTTGGCGAGAAATGTTATCAATAAACTTCGGTAGGGTATTGATTGCATCATTGTTGCGTGGTATTATTTTTGGGACGGGATTTTGGTTGTCACTCAGCGGAGTTGCACTTAGCAGTCTGACAGTCATCATATTAAAGAAATTTACACCTTTAAGTGCGGTTGGTCTGAGCGTCGCCTCAGCTACCTTCCATAATGTCGGTCAAATTCTGGCTATTATCGTCATCTGGTCTTCGATCATGATGGTGTATTGGCTTCCGGTCATGATTTGGATGAGCATACCCACAGGAATACTGACAGGGACGCTCGCCGTAGCAGTTTTGAAGAGAATATCGAAAGGAGGGTCACCATGATCAAGTTGAGAAATGTAAAAACGAATAATACGAACCTTCGCTTTTGTGGTGTGCTCAGTAGCTAAACACCTTTTTGTTCGCGGAGTTCGTCGAGTCGGTGACTTGAATGATTTCGCGGAATATTTGCGTCCGATAACCATTCAAGGCACCCGTGTGCCTTTTTTTGTTTGGCTTTGTAGAAATGAGGGATATTATGGAACAGTTCAAGTTCATATGGCAAAAGCTTCAGCATAATCGCTTAAGAATGGCCGCAATGATCGTTGCCGTCGTCTTTTATGTGACACTGATGTTGCTATCGCCATTGTTTTTCAGTTTTTTCGTCGATAATGTTATCGGCAACAATGAAGTAACCCATCCAACCGTACGGATATTCTCTGATCTTTTTGGCGGAGTCAACAATCTGCGCGAGAATTTGTGGATCGGCGGTGTTATCATCATCGTGATCAGTGCCTTTACCGGTGTTGCGATGTACTGGCGCGGTCGATTGAATGGGGAAATTTCCGAGAATGTCACATTGAAAATCCGTGATGAAGTGTACCGTCACTTACAACGGTTGCCCTATTCGTATCACGTCAACGCCAAAACCGGTGATTTTATTCAACGGTGTACCTCAGATGTCGATCAGATCCGCCGTTTCTTAGCGGCACAGATTTCCGAGCTGGTGTATGCGGTGGCGTTGTCACTGATTGCCGGTGTCATTTTATTCAGTATTCATCCGCCGTTGGCGTGGCTGTCAATCGTCAGTCTGCCGATCATCTTTGCCTTTGCTTATATCTTTTTCATCAAGATGCAAAAAGCGTTTAAAGCTTCCGATGAATCGGAAGGTGAGATGTCGGCGGTCATTCAGGAAAATCTTTCCGGCACCCGGGTTGTTAAGGCATTTAACCGGGAAAGCTATGAGTTGGATAAGTTCGAGAAGAAAAACCGTAAGTTTAGAGATTTGACGTACCGGCTGATTCATCTGCTGGGTATGTACTGGGGAATTTCTGATTTGATTTGTTTATTGCAGATTTTGCTGGTCGTAGTCAGCGGCATCATGATGGCAAAAGAAGGTTCCATCACGGTCGGAAACTACTTCGTCTTTGTATCGTATGTCAGTATGATTTTATGGCCGGTTCGCAATGTCGGCCGTATCCTTTCTGATATGGGTAAGGTCGGTGTATCGGTTGACCGTTTGAAGGAAATCCTCAATCATCCGCTCGAAGACATCGACAACGGTCTGACACCGGATATTAATGGCTCGATCATCTTCGATCATGTGTATTTTAAATATGATGACGGAGAGCAGGATGTATTGAAGGATGTGTCGTTTGACGTCAAAAAAGGGGAGACAATTGCCATCATGGGTCCTACCGGATCCGGCAAGTCATCCTTGGTCCACCTGTTGACACGTCTGCATGATTATCGTGAAGGGTCGATCACCATCGATGGCGTGGAATTAAGGGAAATCAGGCGCAGCCATCTGCGCAAACATGTCGGAATCGTGTTGCAGGAGCCGTTTTTGTTCTCCAAATCGATTTCCGCAAATATCGCATTGGCCTTGCCGCAGGCACCGGAAGAAGAAATCGAACGGGCTGCTAAGATTGCCAGTGTACACCAGGTCATCACTGAATTTGACCGTGGTTATCAGACGATGGTCGGAGAAAAAGGTGTTACGCTTTCCGGCGGTCAAAAGCAACGCATTGCGATCGCACGTACGATCATCAACAATTCACCGATTTTGATTTTTGATGATTCGCTTTCAGCGGTCGATACTGAGACGGACATGCATATCCGTTCGGCTTTGGGTGCGATTGCCAAGGATACAACGACCATAATTATTACCCATCGCATCTCGTCCGCTCAAAACGCCGATAACATCATCGTGCTCAATGAAGGACGGATCGAGCAACAAGGAACCCATGCCCAACTGTTATCGCAAGAAGGCTTGTATAAGCGTATTGCGGATATTCAGAGTGCCATGGTGAGTGGAGGTGAAGAAGATGAGTGAACGATTTGAAGAACAAGAGTATAATACGGATTCCTTGGATACCAAACTTTGGTCCAAGATTTTAAAGTTGTTGTGGATCCACAAGAAAGACTTGTTTGTGTTGTATGGATTTATGATCATGCTGGCCTTTGTGGATGTATCGTTTCCGCTGCTCAACCGCCATGCAATCGACAATTTTGTCATCGGCAATGCCAAGGAAAACGAAGTGCTTATCTTTGCACTGGTTTATTTGGGTTTTGTCGTTTGGCAGTCTTTCAATGTTTATTATTTTATCAAGCGGGCAGGCAAAATCGAAATGAACTTCGCTTACGATGTCCGTCAAAAAGCATTTACTAAGTTACAGGAGTTATCCTTTAATTACTATGACAAGACTCCACTGGGATGGATCATGGCACGTATGACCAGTGACATCACGCGGTTGTCTGAGATTTTGTCCTGGGGGCTGATGGATATGGTATGGGGGTTTTCGGTCATGTTCGGAATCACCATCGTCATGCTCATCACCAATTGGAAGCTGGCCATGCTCATCTTGATGGTCATTCCGGTGCTTTGGTATATCAGCGTCTATTTTCAGACGCGTATTTTAAAAACGTATCGCGATGTCCGTAAGGTTAATTCGAAGATCACCGGAGCTTTTTCGGAAGGGATCAGCGGAGCTAAAACGACTAAAACCATGGCTATCGAGGATTTGAATCTTGATGAGTTTAAAACACTGACCGGTGAAATGCGCCAACGTTCAATCAAGGCAGCGGTTTTGTCTGCATTGTTTATGCCGTTGGTCACCGGATTAGGTGCGATCAGTACGGCTGGGATTTTGGTGGTCGGCGGTCAGCAGGTTTTGCTAGGCGCGATCCAGTTTGGAACACTGATGCTTTTTACGCAGTATGCAGCCCAGTTTTTTGAACCGCTACGCCAAATCGCACGCTTATTGGCAGAATTACAGATGGCTCAGGCATCGGCGGAGCGGGTGCTTTCGCTGATGAACAGTGAAGCGCAAATCGTCGATCATCCGCACGTCATCGAACGTTTTGGAACGATTTTACAGCCAAAAACGGAAAATTATCCGAAGATGGATGGTGAAGTTGAATTCAGGAATGTCACATTTTATTACAACCCGCAGGAACCTGTATTGACTGATTTCAATCTGAAGGTCCAAAGAGGACAGACCGTGGCATTGGTCGGAGAGACTGGTTCAGGCAAAAGTACGATCGTCAATCTGCTGTGCCGGTTCTATCAACCCGTCGAAGGGTCAATCTTGATTGACGGAGTGGACATCACCGAACGATCCATCGGTTGGTTGCATTCCAATTTGGGTTATGTCCTTCAGGCTCCGCATTTGTTTTCAGGAACCGTTGCGGAAAACATCCGCTATGGCCGTCTGGACGCTACCGATGAAGAAGTAGAAGATTCCGCGAAGATGGTCAATGCCCACAACTTCATCACGAAGCTAGAACAAGGCTATCTCTCGGATGTCGGGGAAGGCGGAAGCCGTTTGTCGACCGGAGAGAAACAATTGATCTCCTTTGCACGGGCCGTATTGGCTGATCCGGCGATCTTCGTCTTGGATGAGGCCACATCGTCCATCGATACTGAAACCGAGCAGATCATCCAGCATGCCATCGATACACTGTTGGTCAATCGGACCAGTTTCGTCATTGCCCATCGTCTTTCGACGATCGTCAGTGCCGATGTCATCCTGGTTATCAAGAAAGGTAAAATCGTGGAGCAGGGTACCCATCAGGAATTATTGAGACTTAAGGGTTCCTATTACCGCTTGTATACCAATCAGTTCCAGGAAGATTTACAAAATCAGTTATTGCAGTTAAAACCGGAGTAAAAATCCGGTTTTTTTATGGTATGATATCGTCAATGTGAGGTAATGATGATGAAACTGAAAATTGATGATTTGATTCCCTATCAACAACAACTGGATCAACGGATCTTTGAGATTCACGGCACAGACCGCTTTTCGACGATGCAGGCACGTCTTTTGGCACTGTTGGTCGAATTGGGTGAGTTTGCCAATGAAACCCGTTGTTTTAAATTTTGGAGTGTCAAGGGTCCTTCCGAAAAGGCGGTCTTAGCCGAGGAGTTTGGGGATGGTCTGCACTTCTTTTTGTCCTTGGGCATCGATTTGGATGATGACGGAAGTGATATTGAACCGATTTTCGTTGAGGGGAGCGGGACAGATAAGTTTCTGGCTTTGTTTGATGCCATCATCATCTTTGGACGTAATGCCAATCTGGACACGTATCGTGAAGCATTCGGCTACTATTTCGGTTTGGCACACAGCTTCGGATTGAGTGAGGACGATATCCGTGAACATTATTTAAAAAAGAATGAAATCAATCATACACGTCAGGATCAAAATTATTAAGTTTATTCGTTGCGCACGCAACTGCTTTTGCATATAATGGAAACATTGGAGGAAATATGGAAGATAAAAAAATGGAAGTATTGATCGAAGGGTTAAACCTTGAACTTATGCGCGATTTTACGCAGGCAGACGGTATTTCAGGTAATGAAAAAGAAGCGTCCCGTGTGATGAAACGTTGGACGGAAAGTGTGGCGGATGAAGTCGTTTATGATAACCTCGGATCGATCGTGGTTACAAAAAAAGGGACGGGAAAAGGTCCGAAAGTCATGTTGGCCGGCCATGTCGATGAAATCGGTTTTCTGGTCAAAAGCATTGATGATCACGGGTTTATCCGTTTGCATCCGATCGGTGGCTGGTGGGGTCATGTACTGCCCTCCCATCCAGTGACCATCACGACCAAAAAAGGTGATAAAATCACAGGTTTGATCGGCTCGAAGGCTCCTCACGGTATGCCGGCGGATGTCCGCAACAAAGTCATGGAAATCAAGGACTTGTTTGTTGATTTGGGCGTAAAGAACAAAGGCGAAGTTGAGTTGCTGGGTGTCAATATCGGTGATATGGTCACTCCGAAGTCTGACTTTATGGTGATGGGCAATCCGAATTTCTTGGCAGCAAAAGCTTGGGACGATCGCATCGGAGCCATCATTGCGACGCAGGTTCTGTTAAACTTAAAAGACCGGACACACGAGGCGGATGTCATCGCGGTGGGAACGGTTCAGGAAGAAGTCGGTTTACGGGGTGCAAAAACAGCCGCATATCTGGTCAAACCGGATGTGGCGGTCTCGTTGGATGTTACCATCGCAACCGATACCCCGGGTGATGACAGTCGTATCAAGATGGGATTTGGGGTTACCATGGAACTGGCGGATTCCTCACATTTAGGACATCGCGGTTTGTTGGGGCATTTGGAAGAGATGGCAAAAGAGATGAATCTGCCGGTTCAGTTTGAATTGCTTGCGGCCGGCGGTACGGATTCCGGGGAAATCCATAAGTCATTTGATGGTGTCATTGCCGTGACCTTATCAATCCCGAGCCGCTATATTCATTCGCATTATGCCTTGATCCATCGCAAGGATGTGGCGGATACCATTGCCTTGTTGACGGAGTTTGTGGCGACATTGAATTGGGACACTGTAGAAAAGATTCGCATATTCAATCGTTGATTCAAAGGACCTTCGGGTTCCTTTTTTATGCCAAGTTGAACCTTTTCTGCTATAATGATGAAGATAAGTGGTGAAAACATGAGAAAAAGAGAAGTTGCCTTAATATTCGCGGTCGTTGCACTCGACCAAATAACGAAGTATGCCATCGAAGCACGATTGTCTTTGGGACAATCCATCGAACTGATCAAGGGATTCTTTTCCCTGACCTATACCCGCAATACCGGGGCGGCATGGAGCATATTGACCGGTCAGATGACATTTTTCTATATCATCTCAACGATTGCTTTAATCGTTATGACGTATTTTTTATGGAAAACGGACAAGAAGGAAACCCTTCAACGGGTTGCTTTGGCATTACTGATTGCCGGTACCTTGGGTAATTTTATCGACCGGCTGATGTTTCAGTATGTCCGGGATTTTTTGGATTTTATCATTATCGGATATGACTTTCCGATTTTCAACGTTGCGGACATTTCGCTCAACGTAGCGATCGGTCTGTTGATTTTGGAAGCATTTCTTGAAGGAAGAGGGAAGTAATGGAACAATTTGAATTTATCGTAGCTCTAGAAGATGCGAAAACACGCATCGATCAATATCTTACGGCGAAACTGCCTTACTCACGTTCGCGCATACAGAGTTTGATCAATCAGGGATATATTTTGCTTAATGATGAAGAGACAAAAAGCAACACAAAAGTGAAAATCGGTGACGAAATCGTTGTCGATGTACCAGAAGCTGAGAGCATTGAGTTAAAGCCGGTCGACTTGAATCTGGAAATCGTTTATGAAGATTCGGATATCATCGTAGTCAATAAGCCCAAAGGCATGATCGTCCATCCGGGAGCAGGGACGAAGGAACCGACATTGGTTGAAGGTTTGCTTTATCATTGCAAAGACCTTTCAGGCATCAACGGGGCCTTGCGACCGGGAATCGTTCATCGGATCGATAAGGATACCAGCGGTTTGCTGGTTGCCGCCAAAAATGATCTGGCTCATCAGTCGCTTTCGCAGCAGCTTTCAAGCAAAACGATGCATCGCAGTTATTTGGGTGTCGTCCACGGGGTCGTCGAACCGGAAGTGGC
Source organism: Firmicutes bacterium HGW-Firmicutes-19 (assembly GCA_002841515.1). Classification (GTDB taxonomy): domain Bacteria; phylum Bacillota_I; class Bacilli_A; order Erysipelotrichales; family Erysipelotrichaceae; genus UBA2227. The sequence goes on from PGZW01000024.1 coordinate 8,508, forward strand.
TACGATCGATGCACCGATCGGCCGTGACATTCGTGACCGCCAGAAAATGATGGTGACGGATATCAATGCCCGCAACGCAATCACACATTTCAGAGTGTTACAGCGCTTTAAGGATTTCACGTATGTCGAGTTTGAACTCGAGACGGGGCGGACGCATCAGATCCGTGTCCATATGCAATACATCAAACATCCGATGATGGGAGATCCGAAGTATGCCAACCGCAATACCCCGGATACTCAAGGTCAGATGTTGCATGCCTATAAGCTGACGCTGGTTCATCCGAAAACGCAACAGACGATGACCTTTACGTGTGATGTGCCTGAGATATTTAAGACCACATTGGAAGAGTTACAAAGAAGAGGTGATTAAGTTGAGTGAAAAGAATGATGCGATTTTATTGAAACTGGCGCATTATTTCGTGTTAAAACATGAATACCGATTTGTGCCGACACAAAAGAGCAAAGATGAAATATGGCTGTTGAATCCCAATCACAGTGTTTATCCAGTGATCCGGTTATCGACGGCATCCTTAGGTTCGACCTTTTTTGACAAAGAGCGTATTTTAACGATGTTTAAAACCATTTCCGGAAAATTTGATGCTTCCTTAAAACTGTTGGATATTCATGCTGTGGATGAACCGGTAACTGATCCCGATGATGATATCATCGTGATATCCGTATCGCCGACCAACATCAGTACTTCAGATCAGTCTCTGGCTGATTTTACGGATATCAAGGAAGTGATTTTGCCCATTGAAGATCCGAAGAACGATTATAAAGATATGATCAAGGAGATCAATGATGCTCATATGAATAAGAAAGTACAACGCAAAAAGTTTGATTTCAGTGCATTACCGATGGTTTCGGTCGTCTTTGCAGCACTTGCTTTCTTGAATTTTCTTCTGATTCAGGTTTTGGGTTATGTCTATGGCGATATCTACGCAGCTTCGATATTACTCGGTGCTTACTATAAAACCTTCGTTGCTTCCGGATTTGAAGTCTGGCGGTTTTTAACGGTAGGGTTTGTTCACATCAGCGTCTTCCATTTACTCATCAATACGATGGCTTTGATGAATTTGGGAACCATTACCGAAAAAATCTACGGAAAAGTGCGATTTACCGTTATTCTGGTCGTTTCGATCATTATCGGAAGCTTGTTTGTCTATGTCGGTGAAGGGAATAATCTGACTGTCGGGATGTCCGGGGGTCTGTATGGCTTGATGGGGGCATTGTTTGTTTACACCTTTGAGACCGGCATGATCAAGCAGCCCAATGTCCGTTCTCAGTTTATCCGGATATTGACCGTCAATATCATCATCAGCCTGATGCCTGGCATTTCACTGATGGGGCATTTGGGCGGGTTTGTCGGCGGCGTATTGTTGGGGGTCATATTTACCCGCAATGATGCCTGGTCGATGTTGCGCAAAAATACCGTTGTTGCGATGTTGGGATTAGTCATAGCTTTGGGATATTTGGGCATAAACAACACCAATTTCTCACCGCTTTACGGTGCGACCGATCAAAAGGTTTTGGAGATTGCCGAGGATTTGGGATTAGGCTTTTATGCAGATCACATGGAGCAACGCCTGGTCGACTTTTACTTTAAGAGGTAATGATATGAAACGTCAAAATGTATTGTCTTGGGATGAGTATTTCATGGGACTGGCTCATTTGTCAGCGTTGCGATCGAAAGATCCATCGACGCAAGTCGGGGCTGCGATCGTCGATCAGAATAAAAAGGTCGTCGGCATCGGTTATAACGGTTTTCCGACCGGATTAAACGATGATGATTTTCCGTGGGACAAAAGTGATGACTATAAAAACTCCAAGTATGCTTATGTCGTCCATGCGGAACTCAACGCTATACTCAATGCCATCAGTAAATTGGATGGCTGTACGATTTATGTCAGTCTGTTTCCGTGCAATGAGTGTGCCAAGGCCATCATTCAAAGCGGGATCAAAAAACTGGTATATGAAGATGACAAGTATGCAGACAGCGATGCGGTCATCGCCTCGAAGCGCATGTTAAAAGCGGCTGGGGTAGAGATGGTCCAGCTGCCCAAACGGATACGTGTATCGGTCGAAATCAACTAAACGGCGTTGCCGTTTTTTTAGTGTCTCATATGTTAGATGGATATCTAATATAAATATTGACAAACATCATGCATTTAGTATAATAAGTTTGAGGACAGACACATGAAAACACTATCCATCTATCATGGGGTATTTACCCAAAAACAATATTTAAAGCTGATATTTGCCAATATCATCAACCGTTTCGGTGATTCGATCGATGCGATCGCGTATAGCTGGATGGCGTATCAGATTACCGGATCGGCATCGTGGATGGCCATCGTTTTTGCATTCAATGCGCTGCCATCGGTGTTCTTTATGCCATTTGCCGGGGCTTGGGTCGAACGTTTCAACAAGAAGAAAGTCATGATGATTGCGGATATGGGTCGTGGGATTCTGGTGGCCATTACGGCATATTTGTATTGGCTCAACGTATTGAATCCTTATCTGCTCATCGTTTTCACCGTGTTGATGTCGAGTTTTGAGGCATTTCGAATTCCTTCCGGATTGGCGATTGTTCCTCAGGTATTGGAAAAAGAACATTATACGACCGGTATGTCGCTGAATGCTTCGGCTTCTCAGGTGGCGATGCTGATCGGGATGGCCGCGGCCGGTGCGATCGTTGCGATTTTCGGGGTGGCCGGTGCGATGATCGTGGATGCCGTGACCTTCATCTTATCTGCGCTTATCATCGGCTGGATCAAAGTAGAGCACATCAAGAGTTCGGATTCTAAGAAAAGCACGCTGTTTTTGATCAAAGAAGGATTTGATTATCTTAAGAATGTTAAAGTCATCTTTGTATTGTGTCTGTTTGGTGTATTGATGAATATGCTCTTTACACCGATTGGCATCTTGCAGACACCGTATATCGTTGATATACTCAAATTAGAAGCATATGCCTTATCCGTGATGGGTGTCGGTAATATATCCGGCATGGCGTTAGGATCATTTATATTTCCGATGCTCTCGCAGAAGTGGCGTCGCCAGCAAATCATGTCGGTGGGCGGTTTTGGTATCGGCTTGATCTATATCGGTTTTACCTTCGTCAACGGCGAATGGCCTTTACTTTTTGTTTATATATTGTTGGGGCTGCTTTCGTTATTGCTTGGAATCAATTCCGGATTTTTAAGTACCAGTGTCGGTGTTTCTTTTATGCATCATGTCGACAAAGACTATATCGCGCGAGCCGGTTCAATATTTAATGCCATGGTCAGTGCTTCGATACCTTTGGCTTCCTTATTGCTCAGCGGATTAGCACTGATATTGCCGATTTTGACAATCATGACGGTTTATGGAGTGTTTGCGATGACTTTGTTTGTATTTATTTATTTAACCCCGTCGCTCAAAGAGCTGTAAGGAGGCATAATGGTCAAAATATTGAAATGTTCCATGTTTGCGGAGTTCGTACACTTGGCAACACGTGTTGCCAATCAAACCTTGACGGATTCCGTACACAATTCACTTGTTCTGAAATATCCGATTAAAATGGAACAAGCCCGCCAACTATTAGAGGAAATTGCAGAATTGGAAGAGAAGATGATCTTCATGATCGATTCAGCTCATCTGGATTTTCAGTTTTTCTTTCAGAATGCAGAAGATCAATCCATGTCTTTGGCTCAGTCTTTGCTCGTCTTGTTTGAAAACAAAGATGAACTGCCAGTGATCGAAGATGATCAGTGGCCGCTGTACTTTACCTTTGCTTTGACTAATTTCCTTTCAGAAGATGCAGGCGATGATTTTGTTAAGGGTCAGGCATATCCGAAAGATGAGTTGATCAGCCGGCTGATTCGAAGCGATTTGCCGGATACGCTGAAGTATCGGTTTATGATATTGTTGGAAAACCCCAACGGAGTACTTAAGCATTTATTTTCGATGTTTGAAGAGGTAAAAGATGAATGGATGAAATATCAGAAGTCATTTGATTCCTTAGCCAAACAAAACCTTCGCAAATATGAGTCGATGTCCGAGGCTGAATTTGTTGAGTTCGTCGAAAAGGCAATTAGCATCAATTCCATACCGAAAAGTCAATCGATCGTCATTGCACCGAGTGTTTTTAATTACAATGCCTTGTTTTTTGTCGACTCGCCTTGGTATATGAAAGATGCCCCTATGATGATTTTGAATACCGGAATCAAACTTTTTGAAATTTTCAGGATCATCCATTCTGTTTCAGATCAAAAACAACGGTTAGCTACCGCTTTGAAAGTGCTGAGTGATCCAAGCAAACTTGAGATTTTGATGCTTTGCAAACAAACACCGCAATATGGTGTCAATCTGGCAAAAGAAATCAAACTGACGACGGCAACCATTTCTTATCATATCAACAACTTGGTCAGTTTGGGATACTTGTCTATGAATATGGAAGGGAATAGAATTTACTATAAAACCCAGAAAGAGCGGATTCAAGCCGATTTGAAGGCGATTAGCGAGTTGATGGAGTAATAAATATGATGGACGGAATCAAAAAAACAGATGTATTGATCGTTGGATCGGGGTATGCCGGATTAAGCGCAGCCATTGAAGCCAGACTTGCCGGTGCGAGTGTTTTGATCGTTGAAAAAATGGCGGCACCCGGTGGTAACTCGATTATCAGTGACGGTGGTATCGCCGCAGTCCATACCGATGAACAAAACGCGCAGGGAATCACAGATTCTGTGGAACTGATGGTTGCGGATATGCGCAAAGCTGCGCAGTACCGCAGCGATCCACAGCTTGTTCAACGCGTCTGTGAAGAATCAAGGCGTGTGTTTGAGTGGACCAAAGATTTCTTTGATATGCATTATCGACCGCGAATCGAGATCTTTGGTGGTCACAGCGTACCACGCTGTCATACACCAACTTCTGTTAAGGGTGTGGATTTGTTGTTGAAGATGGTCAAAAAGTGTGAAGAGTTAGGCATCCCGCTGATCAAAAAATGTTCGGTGACGAAAATCAACATCGAGGATGATCGGGTCATTGGCGTTGAAGCCGAACATGACGGTGAAGTTGTTCAAATAATGATCGACAAGGCACTGGTCATCGCTTCTGGCGGTTTTGGGGCCGATGTTGAGTTTCGAAAGAAATTGGATGGACGGCTTGATGAATCCGTGGGTACCACCAACAAACTTTCCGCCGACTCATCCTTGTTGCAAGAATGTATGCGCATCGGTGCTCAAACGGTCGATCTGGATTGTATTCAGTGCGGGCCATGGGCGTCGATCGATGAGAAGGGTTTTGGTTTGGGACCGTTGTTTGGGGATTATGTCGTATTTCCTTACGGTATATTGATCAGCCGTAAAACTAGCCGAAGATTTGTCAATGAACTGGCAGATCGCAAAATCATTTCGGATAAGATGTTTGATCAGAATGAGTGGGTACTTGGTCTGGCGGATGCGCAGGGAATGGATACCGGCGGATGGGATCTGTCGTTGGCGATCAAGCGCAACATCGTACGACCGTTTGCTTCCCTAGAACAAATTGCTGATGAGTTCGGCTTGGATGAAGCCGTATTTTCGGATGAGGTTTCTCGTTATAATGCTATGATGCTGAAAGGGAAAGACGACGACTTTGATAAGATGATCACTCAAGATATGAAACCGATCACACAACCGCCATTTTACATCATGCGGATGTGGCCGAAAGTGCATACGACGTTGGGTGGTTTGAAAATTGATCTTCAGGCAAGGGTGCTGAATATGGAAAATCGTCCGATCCTGAAATTGTTTGCAGCCGGAGAAGTTACCGGAGGCATCCACGGGGCATCGCGATTGGGTAGTTGTGCAATCACAGAGTGTCTGGTGATGGGTCGCATCGCCGGTCAAAATGCTGCGAAGTAAATAAAAAAAGAAATCCTCAACCGAGAATTTCTTTTGCTTTTTCCGTGTTTTTGAAGTGCAGTTTGGCAACTTTGCTCAACATTTCTATGCCGTGCTTTTCAAGGATATCGGCTGCGGCCTGATCGACCTTTGCCCCGGCACCTTTCGGTAAGGGCATGCCTACATACTTTTCGAGCTGATGGAGGGCTTCAAGAAAAGCGTGACGTGCGATGATGGCTCCGCAAGCCACGGCCAGATATTTGTTTTCGGCTTTGGTTTCAAAACGCAAGTCTTTGAATATTTCTTTTTCATCCTTTAGATAACGAAAGTAACTTTCCTGCGGTGTGAACTGATCGATGATTCCGGTAAAGGGCTTGGTTACTTTCTTCTGAAGATGCAGATAGCACTGATTGTGCAACATGGACTTGATTGCATTCAGGTTATACTTCTTGTGATAGACATTGTATTTGTCATTGGGCAAAATGAGCAGGCTGTAAGGCACCTTTTTTATGAGTGCTTTGGCAATGGCAATGATTTGTCCATCATCCATCCCTTTGGTATCGGAAGGATTGAGCGAGTTGACGAAATCGAGATGCTGATGATCGAGATATACCGCACATACGCACACCGGACCGAAATAATCGCCGGTTCCGACTTCATCGCTGCCGCCATGGGCGAAAAAGCCGTTGAATGATGCGATGATTTCTGCGTGATGTTGGGCCATGGCTCCTTGAAGGACGACTTTGCCGGAAAGATACACAGTGATCGCGCAGTCTTCAGTCGCAATAAAACAATCCGCGTACGGGATTTTTTTATCGGTGATTTCATCTTTATACAACTCTTTTATTTTTTTGATTTGCCCGGCACTTGCCGAAATTGATATCGTTTTCATTCGTTCACCCGAGTACATTTTAGCACACAATTGCAACCTTGACGCATTTGCTTTATCATAAAGGGGAATGAGGTGATGAATATGACATTTGAGGCATCTTGGATTGTCTGGATTACGCCGGTTTTGATCATCTGGCTGGCTTTGACGGTCTTTATCGGCTATAAACGCGGATTTCTGATTCAGTTATACAATCTGTTGGCCTTGTTTGCGGCCGTAGTTTTTGCTTGGATCTTAAGCGAACCCTTTGCTAAGGTATTTACGATATTTAAACCCGAATTTGATTTTTACAATCAACCCGCCATTGAACAACTGGTATTGACCCGAGTCAATTCGGCGATCTGGTTTGTGATTTTATACATCGCAATTTCCTTGGTCATCATGCTAGGAAGGCCGCTGGTCAAAGCCGTCGGTAAAATCCCGGGACTCAAAACGGTCAACAGTTTCTTTGGGGCTATATTTTCAGTCATCGGCTGGTATGTGACGGTATTGATTTTGATATTGCTGTTATCGACGCCTTTTTTCAGCAATGGTCAGACCGTCGTAGATGAGTCAGGATTGAAGTACATCAAAGAGTATTCCGCTGTCTTTTTCGATTATGCCAGTGACCGTATTGAAGAAAACGCTGCTATTCAACGTTTGTTGTCCGGTGAGAGTCTGTCGCTCTCAGACAGTGCTTCGATTCGAACCTGGTTGTTGAGTCAGGGGATCAGCGAAGAAGACATCATTAAATTTCTGGAAGGTTTGAATCAATGATATGAATGAAAATGTACAAGTACTAGAACTCGATCTGATTTTAGAGCAGATCAGTAAGCACACAGCTTTCTCTTTGGGGAAAGAAATCGTGCTTCGCCAAAAACCGCAAAGCCGCCGGCTGTTGATTCAACGCAACAATGATCGCATGCGCGATGCATTGCTTTTGACCGTGCGCTTTGGTGGTTTACCGTTTAGCGGAATCAGGGATATCCGCGACTCGTTGATCAAAGCGAAAAAAGGCGGTTTGTTGACGATTGAAGAAGCCGTCTGGGTTTCTAGACACGGACATGGCTGTGAAAACATGAAAGCAGCGTTGCGCAAAACGGAACTAATTGTCCCGTATGTCTTTGATTTGGTGGACAGCCTGTTGGTGAGTCTGCCGCTTAGCCGTAAGATCGATGCCTGCTTTTCACCGAACTATGAAGTTTTGGATACGGCATCGCCTTTATTAAAAGAAATTCGTGATAAGTTGCGTAAGATGGATGCAGAAATCAGCCGTCAGATCCAAAAATTTATTTCGGCGAATGCCGATCGTCTGACGGATCAATTGGCTACCTACCGTCATGACCGTTTGGTCGTTCCGGTTCGAATTTCCGATAAATATCATTTCAAAGGAGTCATTCACGGTGAATCGGCTTCCGGTCAGACGGCTTATGTCGAGCCGGAATTTCTTTTGAATCTCAATAACGAAAAACAGACACTGATGTCGCGCGAAGAAGATGAAATCGAGCGCATCTGTTGGCAGATCAGTGCGGATATATCGGTGGTGAGTGAGCAGTATATCGCCAATGTGGAAACGTTGGGTGAACTGGATGCACTGTTTGCCAAAGCCCAATGGGGCAAAAATTTCGATGCGACCGTAGGCACTTTAAGCGATGACGGTTTAGTCATTCGAAGCGGCCGACATCCGCTGATCGATCCAAAGCAGGTCGTAGCAAATACGTATCGTCTTCAACATCCCTACCGGATGCTGTTGATCACCGGACCGAATACCGGAGGAAAGACCGTTTCTTTGAAGGTCATCGGTTTGTTTACATTGATGTTTTACTGTGGGATCCCGCTGCCTTGCGAAGAGGCGAAAATCCCGCTGTTTGATGAAATCTATGTCGATATCGGGGATGAGCAATCGATTGCTCAGTCGCTTTCGACATTTTCCTCCCATTTGGCGCGTATCGCAAAGATCACGCGTCACTGCACCAAAGATTCGCTCATTCTGTTGGATGAGCTGGGCGGAGGTACGGATCCCAATGAAGGAGAAAGCCTGGCAATCGCAATTTTGGAGCATTTGCGCAACAAGCAGGCATCGGTGGTTGCGACGACCCATTACAACCGGTTGAAAAGCTATGGTGCCCAACACGATGAAATCCTGTTGGCATCCGTCCAATTTGATTTAGAGCAATTGCGTCCGACCTATAACTACATCGAAGGTTTGGCTGGTCAGTCCTATGCCTTGGATATCGCCTTGCGTTTTGAACTCGATGAACAAATCGTCGGTATGGCCCGTCAGCTTAAAGAAGAGGCGAAATCTGAGGTCAGCCGGATTTTAGAGAAACTTGAAAATCAGTTGGATGAAAACCGCAAGATCGAGGAAAATCTCAATATTTTGCTTGATGAAGCGAAATCAAAGGAGATAGAGTACCAAAAGCAGTTGGCAGATTTTGAGCAAAGCAAAAAGCAGCTGTTAGAACAGGCACGATCTGAAGCGAACTCTTTGATCGAAGAAGCACTGATCAAAACCGAGGAATATCTCGAGTTGTTAAAAACTCAAGAAAAACCGCATCAGCGCTTGGAAATCAAAAAGCAGCTGGAAGAGATGATCGATCAGGATGAAGAACTGGAAATCGCCGGGGCAATCGCAGTGGGGGATACTGTGCGCATCCTATCGACATCGCAGGTCGGCATCGTTTCGGCCATCGAACGCAGCCAGTATACGGTGGATGTGTTAGGAAAGTCATTTAAAGTCAATAAAAAACAGATCATGAAGATCGCTGCCATCAAAAAGAAGGCCACGCGCCATGTTTCTGCTGTTTCCGGACTGATGGCTCCGGTCTCGATGGAGTGCAATGTTATCGGTATGCGCGTCGAAGAGGCTTTGCCGGTGGTTGAGAAATACATCGATGACTGTGTGTTGCGCAACCTCAAGTCGGTGCGTATCGTACACGGTCATGGCACCGGGGCTTTGCGTAAGGCCATTTGGGCAAAACTGAACCATCATTCCTCCGTTGAGGAATTGCGTCTGGGCGGTCAGGGTGAAGGCGGCGGTGGAGCGACGGTCGTGACACTTAAAGGAAGATAACATGTTGAAAGAAAAACTGTCGTCGTTGCCGCTTCAACCGGGTTGTTATCTGATGAAGGATAGCAAAGGCGAGATCATATACATCGGAAAGGCTAAGAAACTGAAGGCACGGCTCAATCAGTATTTTACCGGTGCCCACGAAGGCAAGACGCAGAAGATGGTGTCGTTGATCGAGGACTTTGATTTCTATGTGACCAACACCGAAAAAGAAGCGTTGGTGTTGGAAATCAATCTGATCAAGCAGTATCGTCCGCGCTATAACATCATGTTTATGGATGATAAGTCCTATCCTTACATCAAAATCACTTCGGATGATTATCCGCAGCTGATCGTCGTCCGGGATAAGAAAAAGGATAAGAAGGCCAAGTATTTTGGTCCTTTTACCGATACCGGTGCGGCGCGGGATACGGTCAAATTATTGAATGATTTGTATCCGATCCGCAAATGCAAGACGATGCCGAAGAAAGTGTGTCTGTATTATCATATCGGCCAGTGTCTGGGTCCTTGTCAGTTTGACATCGGCAAAGAGCAGTATGCATCGATGATCGATGAGATCAGCCGTTTTCTGAAGGGGGATAACAAAGCACAGCTAAACCGTCTTCACAAGGAAATGGATGAGGCGATCGGGGTGTTGGCGTATGAAAAAGCCGCGAAAATCCGGGATATGATCCGTTCGATCGAACATATCTCACAAAAACAACAAGTTCAGTTTGGTGAGCAAATGCAACAGGATGTGTTTGCGTATGCCATCTCGAAAAATATCCTATCGATTACCGGTTTCTTTGTGCGTGACGGAAAACTGATTCAGAAGACGTCCATCGTCCAGCCGACCGTGGAAACAGCCGGGGATGCTTTTGCCTCTTATCTCATTCAGTTTTATTCGGACATGCCCAAACCGAAGGAACTGTTGGTACCTGATGAAGTCGATGTGGATTTGCTCAGTGAGATCCTCAATATGCCGGTTGTGGCACCTCAGCGCGGTGATAAATTCAAACTCGTACAGATGGCGCAAAACAATGCCCGGGAACAACTTTCTTTGAAGTTTAAGATGATTGAAAAATCAGAGATGTTTGGCGATGTGGCCACCAAACAGTTAAGTGATCTTTTAAAGGTCTCAACTTTGTCGCGCATCGAGCTTTTCGACAACTCACACATTTCCGGATCGTTTCTGGTGGCGGGGATGGTCGTGTTTACCGATGGAAAACCCAATCGTTCGCAGTATCGGCGCTATCGTTTGAGCGGGGGCAATAATGATGTGGGTTCGATGAAGGAAGTTTTGTATCGCCGTTTGCAACGGATGTTGAGGGAAGATGGCGAGAAGCCGGATTTGATCATCGTGGATGGCGGATTACCTCAATTAGGTGCGGCCAAAGAAATCATTGAGTCCCTTCACCTCGATATTCCTTATATCGCTTTGGCAAAGGATAGTAAGCACCAAACGGATTCGATCCTTTTAAGCAGTGAAGAAGAGGTGAAATTATTGCCAGGTGAACCGCTGACCATGTTTTTATCGACCATGCAAGATGAAGTCCATCGTTTTGCGGTGACGTATCATCGTTTGTTGCGTCAAAAAGCGTCGACCCGCTCGATTTTGGATGAAATCGACGGTATCGGTGAAAAGCGCAAAAAGGAACTTTTAAAGCATTTCGGTTCATTGAAAGCCATCAAGGAAGCCGATGAGCAACAATTAAGTGAGGTTGTTGGTAGACCAACCGCCATCGCTATGATACAATTTTTCAGAGATTTGAAGGAAGGTGAGCAAGAGTGAAACCTATCGGGATATGTGATTCGGGTTTGGGTGGTGTCTCGGTCGTATTGGCTTTACATCATGCCTTCGAGGATATGGCCATGGTGTATCTGGCAGATCAGATCCATGCGCCTTACGGAAATAAAACCAAAGAGGAGATTTGTGAGATCATGGATGCAAACATCCGCTGGTTTCAGTCACAGGGAATTGAGGAAGTACTGTTGGCATGCAATACAGCATCGTCCAATGCGTTGGATTATCTGCACAAGCGTTTTTCAACCATGAAAATACACGGGATCATCGATATCACGGTCGATCAGCTACGTGATGCGGATTGTGTCGGGGTTTTGGCGACCGGTGCGACCGTTGCATCACATGCGTATAAAAAGAAAATCGAAGAAAAACTGAATTGCCAAGTCATCGAGCAGGCGGCCGTCGATCTGGTCGCTTTGATCGAAGGAATGGCGAGTGAAAGGCAGTTGTTGGCCATTCTGGATGAATACTGCACTCCGCTGAAGGAGTGTGATACGGTCATATTGGGTTGTACTCATTATCCGTTGGTCGCACATCTGATTGCACAGAAAATTTCCGGTAAAATCGTTGATTCAATTAAGCCGATCATCCAAAGTTTTGAAAACAGAGAAGTATGCAAAGGAGATGTACGAATTTATACGACCAAAGATCCCAATCACCTCAAACAACAAATTCAAATCCTTTTTAAGGAAGAAGTTGAGGTTTTGAAAGGAGTGGTGAAGTGAAATTTATCGTAGTCAGTGATAATCACGGGCGGATGGAAGTACTCAACCGCATCGTCAGCGCTCATCCCGATGCCGATGCTTACTTTCACTGCGGCGACAGCGAGCTGCCTGCCGAGAAGTTGCGTCCGTTTGTTTCGGTAAAGGGCAATAACGATATGTATTATGATTTTCCCGAGTTAAGAGTCTTGAATTTCAATGATTTTAAGGTATTGCTCATTCATGGTCATCAGTTTTACAGTTTCAAACGTGTCGAGCAAATCACACACAAAGCTCATCAGTTGGGATGCATGATCGCCTGTTATGGACATACGCATTCATTTTTCACACAGACCAGTGAAGGGGTAACGCTGATCAATCCCGGTTCGGTCTATCATAATCGTGACGGAACGCGACCGTGTTATGCCGTTGTGAAGGTTGAGGGCAAGAAAGTTACGGTGGAAAGGGTTGAATGTTGACCTTGCACATCGACTGAAATTTTGATATTATATTTCAGCACGATGTCCACGTAGCTCAGCCGGATAGAGCATGCGCCTTCTAAGCGCACGGTCGGGAGTTCGAGTCTCTCCGTGGACGCCATT
>PGZW01000025.1 GCA_002841515.1 Firmicutes bacterium HGW-Firmicutes-19
TTAGTTCAAATCTTGTCTGGATTGTTGCCTGCGCAGAGCGGGTATTGGAAAATATTCGAGGAAGATATCACAAAATACAGCGTTGATCAAAAAAGACATGCGGGATTGGCCTATATACCTGAAGATCGCATGAAAGAAGGCATTGCACAAGGAGCGACGGTCGCCGAAAATCTGATTTCCAGTTACTATCGACGCAAGGAAATCAACGGTCCGATTTTTATGAATGATAAAGCCATTGGCAAAGTGGCTACACAGCTCATAAAAATGTTCAGTGTCCGTACGAAAAACTATAAATCGAAAATCGAGAGTCTATCTGGAGGCAACATTCAGAAAGTGGTTGTTGCGCGTGAGACCAATACCGATCCGAAGGTCATGATTGCCGAACAGCCGACGCGGGGCATTGATATTGGCAGTGCGGAGTTCATTCATAAGCAGCTCATAGACATGCGCAACCGCAATGTGGCGATTTTGTTGGTGAGTGCAGATTTGAACGAAGTTATGGAGGTCAGCGATCGGCTAATCGTGATGTATGAAGGTGAAATCGTTGCTCATTTCGACCGTACCAAGGATGTCGGTGAAATGGAGTTGGGATTATATATGCTTGGGGTCAAACGTCAGGATGAGGAAAGTTTAAAGAGGGCAAGTTTATGTTAGCGAATGAGCGGATCTTCGAAGTCGTAAAAATGGCGGCAGCCGTTTTGTTGGCATTGGTACTTACCTTTATCTTACTTTTGATTTTCAGTGCTCAGCCCCTAGAATCTTTTTCAAAAATGCTATTCGCCCCGCTAACGAAAGTTCGCTATATGGGCAATGTAATTGAGACGATGATTCCATTGTCCTTTGCCGGATTGGCGACGGCATTGTTATTCAGAACTAAACTGTTTAATCTTGGAACCGAAGGGATATTCTATTTCTGCGGTGTCGTGACAGCAGCCGTTGCTACGCAGACGATGAGCAGTGCGTTGATCCATCCGTTTGTGACCATCATGATTTCCGGTTTGGTCGGTGGTTTGATTGCGTTGATTCCAGGGTTTTTTAAGGCGAAATACAATACCAATGAGTTGGTTACTTCGCTGATGATGAACTCCATTTTGTTTGGTTTGGGTTTGTTTATCATTAAAAATTTCATGCAGGCGTTGGATGTGCCCGGCGTTGCGTCTCACTTGTTTCAAGCAACGGCGAAACTGCCGGTCATCATTCCTTCGACGCGCATTCACTTTGGCATCGTTATATTGATCATAACGGTCGTTGCTTTGCAGTTGATGTTGTTTCATACCAAGCTGGGCTATACCATTCGGATGACTGGGTTGAATAAGAATTTTGCCCGTTACTCCGGAATGAATGCCTTTTGGCTTTTCTTGGTCGTTCACTTTATTTCCGGTTTTATCGGTGGTGTCGGTTCTTCAGTGGAACTATTGGGTATGTACAATCGGTTTCAGTGGTCGGCATTGCCGGGTCTTGGCTTTACCGGGGCACTGATGGCAATGTTGGGTCGTAATCATCCGGTCGGTGTCGTTGCGGCAGCGTTTGCGATCAGTTACTTGCGTACCGGCGCGGATATCATGGCTCGTACGACGGATGTTCCGGTTGAAATCGTTGCGGTGGTTGAAGCGGTGGTCGTTCTGTTTGTTTCGTCTCAGTATTTCTTAAGAAAATATCACGAACGTGCGTTGATTAAGAAGGGGGGCGAACAAAGTGCTTGATGTATTAAACATTATGTTGACGCCGGAGTTTGGCTTTACGGTCATCCGCGTCGTTGTTCCAATTTTGTTTGCGGCGTTGGCGGCCTATATTGCTAACAGTGCCGGGATTGCGAATATTGCGATTGAAGGTATGATGCTGATGGCGGCGTTTGTCGGTACGGTGACCAGTGCGTTTACGCAGAATGCGTGGATCGGACTGATTGCGGCGTGTCTGGCGGGAATGGTCATGGCCGCGATCCTTTCGTATTTTACGTTGATATTGAAGACGAATAATATTTTGGGAGGGATTGCTCTCAACCTATTTTCAAGTTCATTTACAGTTTTCCTGTTGTTTATCATTACGGGTTCAAAGGGTACCAGTGCGACGTTGAGTGCGCGCTCATTACCGAAAGTCGTGATACCGATACTTAAAGATATTCCGATTTTGGGAAGGATCTTTTCGGGTCATAATGTGTTGGCGTATATCATGTTTGCGGCGGTCATTTTGGTGTATCTGATGATGTATCAGACGCCGTTGGGTTTGCGTATGAAAGCCGTGGGCAAGGATCCGCATGCGGCTGAGTCCGTTGGTGTTAATGTCATTCGGATCAAGACGATTGCGTTGTTGTTAAGTGGTTTGTTGGCGGCGTTGGGCGGCGCCTATATGTCGATGGGATATCTTTCGTTCTTTACCCAAAATATGACGGCGGGTCGCGGGTTTATCGGTTTGGCGGCTGAGGCGATGGGTATGGGTAATGTCTGGTTAGTCACTTTGACGGCCTTTCTGTTTGGGATGTTTGATGCGCTTTCCAATGCGTTGCAGTTATTTGCATTGCCTTCGGAAATCATTCAGACCATTCCGTATGTTGCGGTGTTTGTCGGTATTGTGGCTTACTCGATTTATGAGTATCGCCGCATGAAGATCAAAGGGGAATAAGATGAAAATCATATTTGATTGTGATCCGGGGCATGACGATATTTTTGCGTTGTGTGCACTGTTAGCGCATCCCGAACTTTTTGATTTGTTGGGATGTACGACGGTGGCGGGCAATCAGACGGTGGAAAAGGTGACGGACAATCTGCTTCGCGTGCTGTCCTATCTGCATCATAAGGTTGATGTCAGCATCGGATCGCCGTGTTCACTTGACGGAAGAACGTTTGTTCAGCCGGTGGCGCATGGAGAAAGTGGGATGGATGGTCCGAAACTGCCGGAATCAAATTTTTCGGTGACTGGATTGGATGCGGTGGAGTGGATTTATCAGACGATTTTCGATCAGTCAAGTCCGGTGACGATCGTTGCGACGGGGCCGTTGACCAACATTGCCAATCTTTTATCACATTATCCATCCATTAAGAGCAGAATAGAGCGTATCGCCATCATGGGCGGTTCGCTGTATTCCGGAAATATTACTTCGCAGGCGGAGTTTAATATCTATGTTGATCCGCTGGCGGCGAAGATCGTTTTTGATTCGGGCATCCCGATTACGATGAGCGGGTTGGAGGTATGTCATCAGGCGATGATCCTTCATTCTGAAATCGAGCGGTTCAACACAAAAGGCAAAGCGTCCAAGCTTACTTATGAACTTTTGGAATTTTATTCGCGATTTGCGAAACATTTGGGACAGCCGGGCAGTCCGCTGTTTGATTTGTGTCCGGTCGTTGAGTTGTTATATCCTCACCTTTTTACATCTGTGGATTTGTTTGTGGATGTGGAAACGCAGGGTGAACTGACGTGTGGAAAGACGGTGGGCGATGTGCGTGGCTGGGCGGATAAGAGCAAAGTAAATGCGAAGGTGCTGGTCGATGTCGATCGGCAGGCGTTTATCGATGTTTTCGTTGAAAATGCGGGCATGTTAGATAAGGAGGGTTAGTATGTCGGATTGGATGAAAATTGTCTCTGACTTTCAGTCGGAGTTGATGCGTTGGGAGAAGGATCTCTTTGCGATGCCGGAGTTGGGGTTTAAGGAAAAACAAACCAAAGCGTATTTGCTCAATCTATTTCGCGAACAGAATGTTCAAATTGAGGATTTTGGGTTGAGTGGTTTTTCGGTGTCGATCGGTCAGGGAAAGCCGCATGTCGGTTTGATTGCGGAAATGGATGCACTCGTCGTTACCAATCACTTTATGGCTTCACCAAGCGATGGTGCGGCACATGCGTGCGGTCACCATTTACAATCAGCCATCATGGCCGGTGTAATGAAACTCCTCGTTACACAAAAAACCGTAACTCAAGGGAAGGTTACGTGCTACTTCATTGCGGCGGAGGAATATGTGGATTTGGATGCGCGTAAGCAGTTGCGAGATCAAGGTAAAATCGTCTTACTTTCTGGCAAGCAGAATCTGATCATTGAAGATCGTTTCAAGGATGTCGATGTGCTGATCAGCTGTCATACCATGGGGGCGACCGATCGTCCGAAGATGGAGATCAATTCGATGCTCAGCGGTTTTGTGTATAAGAAGTATACTTTCATCGGTAAGAGTTCACATGCGGCAGTAGCCCCTCATTTAGGGGTGAATGCGTTGAGTGCGATGGCACTGGCTCAAAGTGCGATCGGATTGTTGAGGGAAACGTTTAGGGAAGAGGATTTGATTCGGGTTCATCTGATGAGTACACTGGGTGGGCAGTCGGTCAATGCCGTTCCCTCGAAAACGGTGTTGGAGGGGTATGTCCGTTCCATTGATACCAATATCTTAACGCAAGTCAGTGAGAAGATCGATCACACGGTCACACATAGTGCCCAGGCATTGTTTGCGCAAGTGGAAATTGAAAGTACACCCGGATATTTCCCGCTCAAACAATCCGAGGAGTTGAGTGATGTTTTGCGTCCGTTAATGGTGGATTGTGTCGGGGAGAATATCGTCAACCATCAGAAATCGTTTGCGGCGGGGGACATTGGGGATTGTTCGTTGTTTGTGCCGACCGTTCAGTTTGGTTTTTCGGGTTGTAAGGGTGTGGTGCATGGTGCGGATTTCTGTATGGACAATCCAACGGAAGCATTGATCTATCCGACGGTGGTTACCTTGGGTGCGGTTGAGCGGTTGTTGTCGGATGTGAAGGTGTTGAATAACATCAAGGAACATTTCCAACCGTTGATGACTATTGAGCAATATAAAGCATTTCATGGAGTATAAAAAGGGCATTGCTATTGCAGTGCTTTTTTTTGTATAAATGAAAAAGTGGTTTCTATTCAATGGATACAAAGGCTGATGTATAATAAAATTATCTAGAGGAGAATCGCTATGTCTTACATAATTAAGGTCTCATTTGTGGATTCTGAACCCCTGATTTGGCGTAAGGTCATCATACCTGACAAAATCACATATCGTCGACTTCACCAGGTTATTCAACTTATAACTAACTTTGAGAGCGTATTTTCGGATTATCATTTGTACAAATTTGATTTGATAGAAGAGAACATATGTGTAACCAATGATAAAAATCGATTCGAAGAACATCGTGATTTTTTGGCGAATAAGGCTTTTTATGAAGATAAGCTTTCAACAATGAAAAAAGAATGGCAATCTTTTGAGAAAGTAAGGCAACAAGTTTTGGCTGTTCAGGTAAAATTGCCAAGTACAATCAAGATTGATGATTATTTGGTTAAGTACAAGAAACTTAAGTATACATATCTAAAGTATTGGATGGTGAGAATATAGCCCCGATGGAAGATTGCGGGGGTTTAGATGGCTTTTACGGACTTCTTGAGGTTCTAAGTGATACAAGTCATCCAGATTACAATCACATACGGGAGTGGTTAGATGATAAACGATTTGCGCCTTTCGATCGTACGAGACTGAACATTCAGCTTAGAAATGAAAAGTTAAAGCAAAGAGCGAAAAATAAATAAAGAAAACAGGTTTCTACCTGTTTTTCTTGAAGGATTGGTTTGCAGTATTAATCATCCATTGGAACAAATTTTATTTGAAGTCTCATGTTCATTCCTTTGGCGAGTTTCTTTAAGGTGTTAAGGGATGGATTTGATATTCCTTTTTCAACTTTGCTTATATCTGCTTGATTGATCTTGGTGCGCTTGCCAACTCTTTTTAGGCTAGTCAATTTTTTTAAGCATCACTTAATTTCCATGGTCTTTCAAACTCAGCCGCTCACTACGACTTGAATGCCAGATTCGTAGTTTTCTTAAAATTTCATGATGGTTATCATGTGTGATTTCTTGTTATTTAATAATAATTCGAAGCTTCGATTCGCGTAGTATCAACTAACGTTTTACAAAATATTGTTAATAGCCAATCCAGTGTCCATTCATAATTGATTCTCAAGACCTGTAAAAAGTTATACTTTCACATTTAGCAATATCCGTATTTTGATTCAGTCAATGATTAGTCAATCAATTCTTAAGGAAAGCGGTTGTTTGAATATTTAACAAGTTTTCATCAAATAAGATTAATATTAACAAAAATATTGAGTAATATGATTCATAGTGGTATAGTATATGAGTATATGCTCATATACTGATTTAGGAGGATCCTATGCAAGACTTATTTAAGGCATTAAGCCAGGAAAACCGATTATTTATATTAGCTTTGATGGCGGATCAGCCATTATGTATTTGTGACATTGAGAGCAATTTGAAAATGACTCAGTCCAATACATCCAGACATGTTTCTGCACTAAAAGTTGCGAACATTATTCGCGGATACAAAACATCACAGTGGGTTTATTATGCGATGGATGATGATTTCATTAAGGAGCATGCTTTATTGTGGGAATATTTGAAGAAAAAATTCGACGAAGAACCTTATGTAAGCATTCGAAAAAACTATGTGCAGACATCTTCTTGTACTGGACCTTATCCTATTCAATTATTGAGCAAAAAGAAAGAAAAGGTGGAAATATGAGTAAAATCATGATATTTGATCCGGCCATGTGTTGCCCATCGGGAATGTGCGGGGTAAGCATAGATCCCGAGATCATTCGGGTCGCTACAACCCTGCATACAATTCGTAAAAACGGTGTTGAAATTAAAAGATACAATCTTTCATCAAATCCAATGGAATTTGTTAATCATAGCGAAGTTAATCGCTATTTAAATGAAAGGGGAGTGGAGTGCTTACCGCTGACCGTCGTTGATGATCAGGTTGTTTTGTCTGGTCGATATCCGACGGATTTAGAGATGGTTAAGATGGTCGGATTATCAGAATCAATCTTGAGGGAATTACCCAAAGCGCTAAACGTATTATCCCGCTAAATAGAAATGAGGCATTTATGAATCTGTTTGATCTAAACAAAATTCAATTGACTAAATATTTATTTTTTACCGGAAAGGGCGGAGTCGGAAAGACTTCGACAGCATGCGCAACCGCAGTGTCCTTGGCCGACCAAGGGATTAAAGTATTATTGATAAGTACCGATCCTGCATCTAATTTACAAGATGTATTTGATATGAAAATCGGTAATGAAGTAGTTCAAGTACCGAAAATTCCATCATTGTTTATTGCCAATCTTGATCCGGTTGTAGCCGCTGCTCAGTACCGTGAAAAAGTGGTCGGTCCATATCGTGGAAAGCTACCGGATGTTGTCATTCAAAACATGGAAGAACAGCTTTCAGGTTCGTGTACAGTTGAAATTGCGGCATTTAATGAGTTTACCGCATTTCTTGCGGATGATGAATCGCAAAGCACGTATGACCATATCATTTTTGATACAGCTCCGACAGGCCATACCTTGAGAATGCTTCAACTGCCTTCGGCTTGGGATAATTTCATTCAAGAAAGCACGCATGGCAATTCTTGTCTGGGACAACTTTCCGGATTAGAAGATCAAAAGGATAACTATAAGAAGGCAGTAGCAAATCTTTCGGATGCAACGTTGACTACGATGTTGTTTGTAGCACGACCGGAAGAACCAACGCTGATCGAAGCTGCCAGAGCATCAAAAGAATTGCGTGATATCGGTATTGAAAATCAGCAGCTCATCATTAACGGTGTGTTGCTTGAACATGATGATGAAGTTTCACTTCAGCTATACACAAAGCAACAACTGATACTCAAATCTATTCCTGCTGAACTTAGAAACCTAGTAACCTATATCATTCCATTGCGCTCTTATAATATCGTGGGTATTGAAAACGTGCGGAACTTTCTTGTTAAGGATGATGTTGAGTCGGAGGGGTTTACCGATGATCAAATGAATCATCCGACGCTGAAAAATATCGTTGACGACTTGATTGAGTCAAATAAAAGAATTGTGTTTACCATGGGTAAGGGCGGTGTTGGAAAGTCATCGATCGCCACATCCATTGCCTTAGGACTTGCCTCACGAGGAGTTCAGGTTCATCTGGCATCCACCGATCCAGCTGGTAAATCTGGAGCACAACAATTTGATATGGCAAATTTGGAAGTAAGTTTTATCGATGAAAAAGCAGAACTTGAACTGTACCGAAATGAAGTGTTGAGCAAAGCCAAAGAGTCGATGGATGAAGATCAAATCGCTTACGTCGAGGAAGACTTGCGCTCTCCTTGTACGGAGGAAATCGCTGTGTTTAAAGCATTTGCGAAGATTGTCGAAAAATCAAGTAATCGGGTCGTAATTATTGATACGGCTCCGACCGGACATACATTGTTGTTGCTGGATTCAACGTTAAGTTATCATAAAGAAATTCAACGTACTCAAAGCGAAGTGCCTGATTCGGTTAAGAATTTGTTGCCTTTGCTCAGGGACAAAAACACGACGGAAGTCATAATCGTTGCTCTTGCCCAAACCACTCCGGTATTTGAGGCTCAGCGATTGCAAGAAGACTTAGAGCGAGCGCAAATCGCTGTGGGTTGGTGGGTAATCAATAACTCAGTCGTAAAAACCAAAACGTCGAATAAGTTATTGTTGGCAAAAGCATCAAGTGAAGTTGAATGGATTCAGAGAATAAGTCGGCATACTCAAGGTAAGTTTGCCTTAGTGGAATTCTGTGCTGAAAATATTACGCAAAAACAAATGCTCGAATGGGCGAAATAGAGGAAAAAAATGAAAATATCCAATGAAGCAAGAGAAATCGTGCAAGCACTTTTAAAGGAAAATAATTGTAACGCACTGCAGGTGAGTGTAATGGGAGGGTGCTGTGGGACATCCGTGTATCTTTCGATGACCAACAGTAAAGAAGATTCGGAAGTAGTCATTGAAAATGGTGTACAGTTGTTATATGTAGAGGATGCCATCGAGCGCGCAAGTGAAGTCTTGCTTGTAGAGAAGAATGGAAAATTATTCCTAGAAGATAAAAATGCGTCTAACTGCTAGTCTTAAGTATCTCGAATAAATGCGGTTATTCTTAATTCGTGTATTAATCTAGGTGCATCCGCAATGATATGAATTTGGGGAGGAATTATGGAACTGAACAAAATCAGAGAAGATTTTAATATGCTGTCAACCAAGCTAGTATATTTTGACAATGCTGCCACAACCTTTAAGCCCCAAATCGTAAGCAATGCGATATGTGATTATTATTTAAATGAAACCGCAAACATTCATCGTGGAGATTATGATTTGTCGCTTTCTGTGAGTGATAAGTATGAAGAAACTCGAAATAAGGTAGCAGAGTTTATAAACTCTAAGGTTAATGAGGTTGTATTTACATCCGGTACTACGGATTCAATTAATCGTATATGTTTTGGATTTGCTAGAAAATGGTTAAAATCAAATGATGTCATTCTGACTACAGTGGCGGATCATGCGTCGAACTTACTTCCATGGTTTCAACTGTCCAAGGAAACAGGCATTGGAATTGAGTATATTGAGCTGTCTGATGAAGGTGCAATCACGATTGAGAATTTTAAGAAGGCTATGCATGGTCGTGTAAAGATCGTTGCCATTGCACACATTACCAACGTCATGGGACATATTGCGCCGATTAAAGAAATAGCCGCAATCGCCCATGATTTTGGTGCGATTGTGGTTATTGATGGTGCGCAATCGGTTCCTCACATAAAACAGATGTAAAAGAACTTGACATTGATTTCTTGTCGTTCTCCGGACACAAAATGTGTGGTCCGACAGGAGTTGGCGTGCTTTTTGGCAAGTATCATCTTATGCAAGTTATGGATCCTACGATTTTCGGTGGTGGTAGTAACGCCCGTTTTGACATAGATCAGCAGTTACAACTCAAGAATCCTCCCCACAAGTTTGAAGCAGGCACACCTCCGATCGCATCGGTGCTGGGATTGGGTAAAGCAATTGGTTATCTGACAGAAATCGGACTAGATCAAATTATTGAACATGAAAGAATGCTAAGGAAATATCTGGTGAATGAACTTCAAAAGCTTAATAACTTCAAAATTTATAATCCAACGGCTGACTCTGGTATTGTCGCTTTCAATGTTGACGGCATTTTTGCACAAGATGTGAGTGCTTACTTTAATGCACATAACATTGCAGTACGTGCTGGGGACCATTGTGCAAAACTGCTAATTAACTTGATTGGTACAATGAATACAGTACGTGTAAGCCTTTATTTTTATAACACGAAGGAAGAAATTAACTCCTTCATTCATGCTTGTCAGAACATAACATTGGAGAAATGTATTGATATAGCCTTGTTGGGCAAGTAGTTTTTTATTCTAATAGAAATGCTCTCAAAGATGAGTCATTAAATTTGAAAAATTTTCAAAGTATATGAACTATATGGAAGTCTTAGTTTTTCTGGGACTTCTTTTAAATGAAAATCAAAATTTTATAACTAATTTGGCAGAATTTATAGGAATAAGAGAAAAAAACACAGGATTTTATTCCTGTGTGCTTATGTGTCATATGATTAGTCTTCTATGGGAATGAACTTGATTTGAAGTCTCATGTGCATACCTTTAGCGAGTTTCTTTAAGGTGTTAAGAGAGGGATTGGATATCCCTTTTTCAATTTTGCTTATATCTGCTTGGTTAATCTTGGTACGCTGTGCCAACTGTTGTTGGGTCAGTCCAAGTTTCTTGCGTGTATCGATCAGTGCCTGCATGATGACGAAATCAGATTCCAGTTGTTCATATTCTTCTCTAAACTGAGGATTCTTGAGTCTTTGTTCTAAGTCTTTTCGAAAAGGTGTCATGAGCATCTCCTTGATTTTGCCTTCAAATCACCTTTACTCTAATAATATGGTATATATACCATAATATCAAGATGCTCACTACTTAATATGTCAACAATTATAAAGTTCCTAAGAAAGAGTAAAAAAACACAGGATTTTATTCCTGTGTGTCTCTTAGTGGCAGTTTTATGGTGAATGTACTTCCTTTGCCAAAGGTTGATTGTACCTCGATTGTGGCATTCAACTGATTCAGATTTTCCTTGACGACATACAATCCGATGCCTTCTCCCGGAATCTTTGTTACAGATGCGCCGCGATAATAGGCATTAAAGATGTTGCTTATTTCGGAAGGTTCGATGCCGATACCGGTATCGGTAATTGAGATAGACAACGTGTCTTTATCTTCTTTGACACTGATTTCAACTCTTCCTTTTTCCGTGTATTTGTATGCATTGGTTAGCAGATTATATAGAACTTGGCTGAGTTTATAAGGGTCGGTCATCAGTTTGACTTTGGTCGTTGAGATGAGTTTAAGTTCAATGCCTTTTTTGTCGAACTGTGAGCGAAGGCCAAGGATGATTTGGTTAAGGAGCTGATGGATATCGACGGTTTCCAGGGTGAGTATTTCTCTTTCCTTTTCGGCGTCGATCATGGTGCTCATGTTGGAAAGGATGTTGTTGAGATGGTCGATCTGGTTTTGGAAGATGGCCAGTTCTTCTTTGGATATCTGAATGACGCCATCCTCAATGGCTTCTACATGAGATTTCAATATAGTGAGCGGTGTCTTGGATTGATGAATGAGTTGGTCAATCAACGTTTTGCGGCTTTTTTGTTTGAGTCGAAGTCGTGTGTTGAGATCGTGCAAGCTGTTTTGAATCTGATTGATCTCTTTGATCGATGATGGCTTATTCTCAATAGGATTGCCGATTTGAATGTTTGAGGCGAATTGAGCGGTGTCCGTGAGGTCTTTGCTCATGCGCTTGCTTATATAAGCCCCGACTAGCAGCGTAATCACAATGGCAAAGCCGGTGGATATCAAACTGTTGATGAACAATCGGGATTTAAACATCATGGCAATGACAGAACTCTCCACGGAACTTTGTTTGGTGATGTTCAGTTTTCCTAGCAGTACGCCGTTGTCAATGATATCAAAGCTGTCGACTTCTTCTTCGCCGATTCGGAACATGAAGTCCATCATACCCATGCGTCCCATATCTTTTCGGTCGTAGTCTCTATCTTCTACTTGAACAAGCAGAGCTCCCTGAGGTCCGTACAGTTTAATTTTGACGATGGGGGTATCCAGATGGCTCTCAAGTTCAATGGCCATCTGGCGAAGCGATATGGTCTCTTCTTTCAACGAACCCGCAACATACGTAATCATCTGATCGATATGCTCTTCATACGTTTCATTGAGATACGTTTTGAAGTAGCGGTCGGTCAGTGAGGTGAGGATCAGTGCGTTGATCGCAATGGAAAGGGTGGCGACCAAGGTCAAGACGATCAGCCATAATTTGCGAATGCTCATTGCGATTCACCTCCAAACATATATCCTGCACCATATTTGGTCAGGATGAGGGTGGGATTTTTCGGGTCGTCTTCCACTTTTTGGCGAAGACGTTTGATGAGGGAGTCTATATTGCGATCATACCCTTCATAATCTTCATTGAAGGCATGTCGGATGATCTGTTCGCGGGTCAGTATCTGACCTTTGTGTTTCATCAGGGCATAGAGAAGTTTGAATTCACTGGCGGTCAGTTCGATTTCTACTTCGTTTTTTTCCACTTTCATGCGTGTTTCGTAGAGTTTGAGCGGAGGGATGGTCAGAATGATTTCATCACTCTCCCCATACACTCTTCTTAATATTGCTTTCACCCGTCGTATCAGCTCTTTGGGGCTGAATGGTTTAACGATGTAGTCATCGGCCCCAAAGTCGAAGCCGGTGATTTTATCATCTTCCGCACTTTTTGCGGTTAGCATAATGACAGGAACATCTGATATGTTTCGGATGTCACGTAATACTTCAAAGCCGTTGATACCTGGCATCATGACGTCAAGGATGACCAAGTGGAAGGTATGTTGATTGAAGAGTTTGAGCGCAGAAAAGCCGTCTTGGGCCAAATCGGTCAAGTAGTTTTCGCTTTGTAAATAGCGAAGCACGATAGAGCTGATTTCAGGTTGGTCTTCGACGACGAGGATTCGATGGCTCATTCATTCTCCTATTTGTTGATTTCGGCGAGTGTGCCGCTAAAACGGCTAAAGGCCACTTGTCCGGTATAAGCATTGACGCGTAAGATACCGACGATTTCACTGTCACTTAACAGATGAAAGGCGTAGTAGCCGTAGAATGTATGGTGGTTGGCATCAAGTACGTAGCCATCTGTTTTTAGAGTTACGTAGTTCTGTGCGATTTCAACGGCTTCTTCATGAGTAAGCTCATTATCAAGGTAGTAATCACGGTAATAGCCGCCCATCATTCCTGCTCCCATTATACGACGATTCCCCATGCGTTGCATGTATTTTACGTTCCACATGCTCGCAATAGAGCGATCGGGATAAATTTGTCCGGTAACAACACTGGCGCGCAGCTCCATGGCTCCACGATCGGTATCGACTTCGGTAATCAGAAAATAGGGATCACGATCCTCAAATACGTAGATCATTGATATCTTAAGTGACTCACTATAGTTCTCTAGTAATGTCTCAACGTTTTCGGTCAGTTCTTCAAGCGTATAATCATCGCGTAAATCACGGTTTTCATTTGATAAAAAGAGGCCGGTCAGTCCTGCCCCTAAAAGCAGGACCCCGGTCACAAGTAGAGCAATAAGAAGTTTTCTCATTATTTCAGATTCAACGTTCTCTTTTTGCTTAAATATTCTTCTTCCGTGATTTCGCCGCGAACGAATTTTTCTTTCAAACTCAGCAAGATGGGATCATTCTCTTTTTTCTTCTTAAGAACAACCCATACGACCAAGGCTATGATCAATACAATAATTCCTAATCCGATAAACATTCCCCAAGGTCCAAAGTATCCAGAGCCAAAGCATCCGCTGAAACGACTAAATCCGTCATATCCTCTGTTAAAGTACATCATAATTTTCTCTCCTTCTCACTATCTGCGTAGTGTTTCTTTCATTCGGTTATACGTAGTCTCATCGATTTCTCCGTTGACATAGCGTTGTTTGAGTATATCCTCCGCATGTGATCCAGATGAGCTCTTTGAGTCTTTAATAAATACGTAGTATACAATTACGCCAATGGCGATCCATAATAGTGGCATTGTGCACACCTCCTTGATGTAACCCTATTATTGCACTTGATTATGGCAGAAATATGACATGGGAAAATCAAACTCATGTAATTAATTACGAAGATAGTTCACTAAATATTTGGTTCAACACTTATTTAATGAAAGAAAGCGATAACATAACATTTTTATTCCGATATTTTCAAGAAATACTATATCATTTACTACTATGATTGATTAAACTATCATTAAGGTGCAAGGAGGAATTCTTGTGATTAGCAAGCGATCGCGAAGCATAATTTTAGATGTTATTGATGGAGATACTACAACGAGCATTTTAGCTAAAAAGTATCATGTTACTTCAAGGATGATCATCAACGATTTGGAAAGTATCGATTACTTTTTAGAAACTCATGGATTTGCAAAGTTGAGTAAATCTACGGTTGGTAGAATCAAGAGATATGATGATACTAATAACGAAGTTTTAGCACTGATAAACAGCGACCAGGTGGTTATTTCAAGTTACCTTCCGGAAGAAAGAATACTTGAAATTGTGTATTTGTTATCCGTGTCAGATACTTTTATAAAACTTGATACATTATCTGAAAACTTAGGTGTTTGTAAAAGCACTATAACTAAAGATGTTGAGAAACTTCGCGAAATGTGTGCGAATTTCAATGTCGATATCGTAGGAAATAAACACGGACTAAGATTGTCAGGCTTAGAGTTTGATATTCGAATATTGATTACAAGTCTATTTATATCTTATATGGATACATATGCAGTATTTGATACAACAAGAATTTTATTGGATAAAGATTTGCATACGACCTATAAAGTTTTCTGGCGGATTTTCGAGAATATCGACATCACGATCATTTCCGATTGTATTGAGATTATTAAGAACTCACTATCTATCAATCTTCAAGACCTTTTGTATCTTTATGTCTCAGGGCTGATATCATTGATGATTAAGCGAAACAGATTAGGACACTCATGCTCGACGGCGACGGACAATTCCCTAATTGCCCGAGAAACTGCGAATCAAATAATAGACTATCTGACAAACTGTCTTGATACTGACTCATTTCAAGTAGAGTTTGCGTATATCAATCACATTCTGGAAGTGTCCTCGATTGAACTTTATAAGCTTCAACATAAAGAACGAATTGAACTCGCGATCCTTACTGAGAAAATTGTTCGATGTGTTTATGAGAAATTTAACTTGAAAATGATATATGAGTCGGAATTGACTCAACTTATATCCGAAGAAATACGCTTGATTTACATGGAGAAGTTATTGAGGATACCTGTCATAAGAAATATCGTGAATATTCGAATTCCAGAATATGATCATGTCTATGATGAGCTGAGGAAAATTTGTATTGATAACATTGATGTTGATTTTTCTGAGGATCACCTTTGGCGGATTGCTGCTCATGTGATAGATATACGTAATCGCAATCAGTATACAACGAAGAAATCTGTAATCATTGTGTCTGATAAGCCTCATCAAATGGCTGTTTCCCTCAAGAAGAACCTAATGGCATTATTCAATGTCAATGTGGTGGGAATTGTTGGTTTAGGTCAGTTGCGGAAGTACATGACATTAGTTCATGTTGACCATGTTATTTCAACAGTCAATATTGGAATTATTGAAGACATCGATTGTCCGAATGTCAAGGTTCATCCGATGTTAAGTGATGAAGATGTAAGAAGACTGAAGATGGAGTTGCCATTGAATTATATCGAGAGAAAATCCGAAAAAAATCCCGATGCATTCAATGTAATTTCAAATCAAATCGTTCTAAGAAGTCTAGCTGATGAGAGAGTATTTATTAACACAGTCTCGGATATATTGTTAAGAACCAATTGTGTTTTGACAAACATTAACGATTTTTTGGAACATTCCTTCAATCGTGCAAGTAAATTTGGATTTGTAATTAATGAGACGCTTGTATTTTCGGTCATAAACCATCACATGATTGAGAGTTCAGTACTGATTCTAGGGGAACTGGCAAATCCAATCGAGGTAAATAGTCGTTTGATTCGAAGATTAAAATTGATCATTACTCAACAAGAAAGCTGTTATCTTGAAATGATGAATGTTCTACTGGAGGAAGAAAATGAAAAACGTTGTAGCTGAAGAAATGATATTTGTAAATACGTCATTCAATTCTCAGAAAGACTTGTTTGAGTTTATTGCAGATACAGCCTTCGGATTAGGTCGTACCAGTGATGTTAAAAGCGTTGTCGATGGTTTCTATCATCGGGAAGGCGAATATTCGACCGCTATGAATGATGGAATTGCCATACCTCATTGCAGAACCGAAAGCATTCTGGATGCTTCTGTGATAATTATAAGAAACTCTGAAAAAGTTATATGGACTGAAGATGAGGAATGTGATTTGTTCTTTGCACTGCTGGTTCCGGAAAGTAATGTAAATCAAATGCACATTCGGATTTTGGCTCAGGTAGCTCAGTTGCTCCTTGAAGATGAGTTTGTTGCTCAGGTCCGACAGGCCAATGATCCAAGTTATATATTTGATTTAGTTAAAGAACTAAACACAGTTCTGTAGGAGATAAATATGAAAATTGTTGCTGTTTGTGCATGTCCTACCGGTGTTGCACATACTTATCTGGCAAAGCGTTCGTTGGAAAAGGCTGCGGAGAAACTGGGTCATCAGATCAAAGTTGAAGCGCAGGGAGCTTTGGGTATTGAGAATGAGATAACACTTCAGGAAGTAAGAGATGCGGATGTAGTCATTCTTGCTGTTGAAGTTGGAATTGCTAAGCGTGATCGATTTGAAGGTAAGCCCATTGTCAACATACCTATTCAAACGGTTGTTAAAAGTCCGGAGACGGTGTTGAAGAAAATAGAAGAGAAGTTTTTATCACGATGAATTAAGGAGTTGAGGGAGACGTCACCTTAATACCTGTATTCTATAAATTTCAAGAGGAGGATTCATGAAAAAAATTCAAAAGGCTCTTATGACTGGTGTTTCCTACATGTTACCTTTCATTGTTGTTGCTGGTCTTACAATCGCAACGACTGGGGTAATTTCCACTTATTTTGGTGTGTCGAGTGAAATCATTACAAAGTTGAACGGTTTTGGTTGGACGGTAATGGGATTTATTCCCCCAATCTTTGGTGCTTATGTTGCTTATTCGCTTGCTGATAAAGCAGGTATTGCTCCTGGTTTTATTGGGGGCTGGATAGCTGCCAATCCGATCATTGAAGGTACAAGTGCAAGTGGCTTTCTAGGCGCTTTAGTTGCTGGTATCATCGCAGGTTATTTGGTTAACTTGATGAAGAAAATGCCGTTTGTTGAGTCATTATCGTCATTGAAATCAACGTTAATTATTCCTGTTATTTCTGCTTGGGTCATCTACTTCTTAATGGCCTATCCAATCGGTATTTCAGTTGGACTATTATATTCAACGATTGTTAACGCTCTTCTTACATTATCCGCAAATCCGGGTACTGCAATTCTGTTAGGCGCTATTTTGAGTGCTATGTGTGCATTTGATATGGGTGGTCCAATTGGAAAGATAGCCATAACATTTATCTTCGCAGTTTGGGCTGATCCATCAGGATTAGGTTTCTTAGCAAACGCTGCTGTATTCCCTGGAATCATGGTACCTGCGATTTCCGTAGGTTTAGCATCGTTAATTGCTCCTAATAAATTTACAATCAGTGAGCGTAAAAATGCTCCGGGTGCGATTACGACTGGTTTAGTTGGAATTACTGAAGCTACATTACCTTATGCCTTCAGAGACCCGTTAAGAGTCATTCCTATTAACATGCTTGGCTCTGCTGTTGGCGGAGCATTGATGATGGCTTTCAGACTTTCAACTCCAGGCGTATCTGGAATTATCGGTATTCTACCGGCAAGTAATCCACTATTGTTCACTTTCTGTATTGCAGTCGGTGTAGCAATATCAACAACTTTATTAGTAGTCGTGAAGAAGGAAGCGGTTGAGAAGACAACTGAAGATGATATCGCTGACTTTGAATTAGAATTTTAATGTAATAACAGCCATAGTCACTATGGCTGTTTATTTAAGGAGATAACAATGAAAACATTTAATGTCGTTCCTCACTCACATTTGGATCGAGAGTGGTATCGGACACTTCAAGAAAATCGTATTAAACTGATTCGATTTATGGATGATCTTTTTGATACGATGGAAAAAGATCCAACATATTTGTATTATGAACTTGATGCTCAGACCAGCTTTATTGATGACTATTTTGATGTAAAACCGGAAAATCTTGAGCGTTTCAAACGTTTAGTTCAAGAAGGAAGGTTGATTATCGGTCCTTGGTATGTACAGCCGGACGAGCACTTACCTACAGCTGAGGGAACGATTCGTAACTTACTTATCAGCCGGAAGATTTCGGATCGATTTGGTGATTTCGGTAAAGTTGCCTATGTTCCAGATTCTTTTGGACAATCCGCAACTTTCCCGTCGCTGATGAGTGGATTCGGATTGAAAAGTGCTATCATGTATCGCGGATTTGCGGAAGATGATTCAAAGTTCAATGATTTCATTTGGGAAGGTTTGGATGGCAGCCGATTAATCGCGAATTGGATGCCGGTAGGTTATGGTAATGCCATGTTCTTGCGGGAAGATGATGATGCGAAGAATATCGAAGTCGTTGAGGAAAACATTGAATTGTTAGAAGAGCGCAGTGTCAGTGAGAATTTGCTGTTGATGTGTGGTTCTGATCAGAGCTTCGTTAAGAAGTTTCTGCCAAATACAGTGAAAAGACTGAATGAACTTTATGAAGATAAGCAGTTTACGTTTAAATTATCCAGATTGCAAGATTACATTGATGCGATTTCTTTACATGCAGGCAAGATGGAAATTGTAATAGGGGAGTTGCGCAAAGGTAAGCGCAGCCGAACGCATAACAGTATCGGGGCGACTCGGATGGATATTAAGACTATGAATTTCAAATCTGAGATGAAATATCTGAAAGTATTGGAGCCTCTTACGTCGATGATGACTTGCTTTGGATTAGAAACTGACTTGGAAATCATCAATCGAGGATGGAAGTATATCATTGAGAACCATGCGCATGACAGTATTTGCTGTTGTTGCACAGATGATATTCATCATGAGATATTAATGAGAATGATGTTTGCCAACCAGACGGCGGATTACTTAATCAAAGAGAAATTAGAAGCGCTGAATCAACGGGTGAACTTCAATCTTGAGTTAGGTCGTCCCGTGCTTATTTTCTCTTCTTATATTGGAAGAAGAAAAGAGCAAATCGAAGTTGATGTTTATGTAAAAAACATGGAGTTTGTCATTTTGAATAGTAAAGGTAAAAACCTAGAGTTTGAGATACTATCTTCTTCAGAGTTTAATCTGAAAGATACAAAAGTTTCCTTTACACCGATTCCTGATGATTATTATCATAAAGTTAAGGTCAGAGTATTGGTTGAGATGTTTGGATTCGGGTATGATTCCATATATGTAAAAGAAGGAATCACAAATTTATTATCAAAAGGGGATATTGCGAAAGAAAACACGCTGGAAAATGACAAAATAAAACTTGTCATTGAATCTGATGGAAGTTGGACGGTGCTGGATAAGATATCGCAAATCACCTATAAAAATCAACATATTTTTGTTGATGATGGAAATGCAGGGGATGAGTATGATTATTCACCGTCTTTCAATGATCAACGCTTCAGTAGTGTTGGGTGCCTGACTGATACGAAAGTTGTTGAGAATTCAGTGCTGTTAGGTGCTTTTCATTTGAAATATTCGATGCTGGTTCCAAAAACTACGAATAACGACAAGAGAAGTGATGAATTGGTTAGACTTGAGTTTGATGTCAATGTCTCATTGGAACGGGATAAGCCGTATGTTAACGTTAAGACAACGATCAATAATCAAGTCGAAAATCATCGTATTCAAGTATTGTTTGATTTAGGCAAACAAGTAAAGACGAATTTCGCGGATATCCAGCTAGGTGAGATGGAAAGAGATAATGAATTTGAACTGACAGAAGTAAGTGTTCGCGACCAATGGCATGAATGTTATTATCCGGTCTTCAATCAACATAAGTATTCCGGGTTGAGAGATGAGTCTGAGAATGGGTTTATTGTTTTGAATAAAGGACTACCTCAGTATGAGATATATCAAGAAGACACGACCAAACTGGCCATCACTCTGTTAAGTTGTGTTGGTGCTATGGGTAATGTGGGTTTAAAATATCGTCCGGGCAGAAGAAGTGGTTCAGCTGATTTGACACCAGATTCGCAGATGAAAGGTGTATATACATTGGAATATGCATTTATGCCAATTCAAGCGAATTCTGAATATCGTTTAGAAGCTGAGAAGTATGTTAATCCGATTTTAGGCGCGGCATCTCCAGAGTTTTCTAATGAGGGTAATCTGCCGGATAACTTGACGTTGATTTCTTCAGAGGACGGTTTGTTACTGTCGTGTTTGAAACCAAGTGAAGGTGGAGATGGTTTTGTCTTAAGAACGCTAAACCCCTCCACACAGCCAATCAAGTATGCAGATATCAAAGTGAACAGGTTCGTGTTTGGCTCTGTAGAGACTGTCAATCTGGCTGAGGAGAAAGTCACTGATAAACGTGTGACATCGAGTAAGCTGAATAATCCGGACGGATCCGCTTTGGCACAGTTTAGCGGTGTCATTGAGTTAGTTGATGTAAATAGAAATCAGTTGATTTCACTAAAACTAAAATAATCGAAGAACACACAGGAGTAATGTCCTGTGTGTTTTAAATAGATTATTAACCTTTGATTACTACCTTGTTTATAATGTGTTAAGTGTTCTTTCGTGCTATTATATAAGACGTCAAATATTTCTCTGTTGTTATAGCATTGCTGCATACGTCGCTTGATTAGTGCCACTGTTTCGCTGTAAACGGTGCCACCTGTTTCGGATTATTTGTGCCAGTAATTTCGTTTGGATTGTGCCACTTAAAAACCTCACAATGACTTGAATATTCAATATATAAAACAACTAAATCCGGTGAACGATACCATCTCAATCCACCAATCAGAGCCAGATCGTCCAAACTGTAGAGCCACCAACAAAAACTACAGGTAAGAGTGCAGTGACTCCGCGAGTGTTGAGCATGGTGTCCAACCGGATTGAGCAGCCATTCCGGTGCCGGATCATACGCAGCCGCTCAATAATGCCATTGAATCGTTCAAACTGTGCCACCTGATTCTGTATGTGTGTGCCAATTGAAGTCGCTTAGGTTGTCTTTCTTAGCATATTCAATGAGTGATTTACACATAGTGATTGGTTAATAACCCATTTTTATTACACTTTGAGGCAAATAGATGTTTAATTTAAATCTTCTTTATGGAATATCACATCTGAAGAGCTGGTTCAACATTACGATACCATCATCAACGATTCATGTAGATAAGTCATTCTCCGATGACTACACTTGTGGCGAAAAT
Source organism: Firmicutes bacterium HGW-Firmicutes-19 (assembly GCA_002841515.1). Classification (GTDB taxonomy): domain Bacteria; phylum Bacillota_I; class Bacilli_A; order Erysipelotrichales; family Erysipelotrichaceae; genus UBA2227. Next base: position 21,410 of record PGZW01000025.1, read on the forward strand.
TGGTGGACTTTGTTGGCGACCTAAAACCTACATACCATCACCAATCTCAATTGGCTCGTCCTTTATGTTCTACAGTGAATTTGGCGTTTGTTTCCGATTTTTAAGACTTGAAAACATACCTTACCGTTGATAGAAAATTCTGCTTACCGAAGTTTGAAAAAACTCCTTACCGTACTTCCGTAAAGTCATATTACCAAACACATAAGTGGCACAACTCCACCGAAACGACTGGCACAATCCGAGCGAAAAGACTGGCACAAAAGTTGCGCCGTAATCAATTGCTTGAATATTTCCAGAGCAATGGGGTCAGATGAGCTCTTTGAGTCATTGATAAAAACGTATTGTACGATTACAACAATGACGAACCATAATAGTGTGAGCATACCTCGTTTATTTAAATGAATTATAGCACTTGATTATGGTAGAAATATAACATGGAATGATATAATCGACATAACAAACGAAAGATATGAGACCAATCATGGGCGAAAGTCAGACCTTTAGGTGTATGACCTGTAAATATGAATTGAAGTATGTTTTGGGTGTCGGGAAACTGTACACGCCCGAGCAATTGTTTTCACAAGAGAAAAAACCCTTAATCGATCAGTTGGTTCACTCAAATAAAACAAAAAAGACACTAAAAGAATGGATCCATGTCCGTCATGCGAAGATAAGCGATGGTTATGCGGATGTACTGTACGTATGTCCAATCTGTGATCGAACGTTCAATCGATTCCATATTCAACTTGAGAATCATGGGGAATTCTTTGAACCTGAATACGAATGCGATACTTGCAAGGTTATGATAGTACAGTTAAATGATGAGGGAAATGAAGTCAGAAAAGACGTAGAAGTTGATAAGTTCATTAATAATGGTTGTCCCAAGTGTGGTGAGAAGTTGTTGGTGGAGATGATGTTTGAGAGATGGGAATAGGTAATATTTAACGGACGATTTTAATTTCTTTAATATATAAAACAGAAATCGTGTGATATTTCATACGATTTTTAGTGTCCAAAATAATGGATTTTAGAACCATTTGCCATTTAACAAAATCAGGATGAACTAAAGATATAACGAATAGCCGCTTTATTATCGACGATCTTTCAAGGTCAATTTGTCACAATGCTTGCATAGAGGGTATTTTATAGGAGTACTTGAACAGATTGTAAACGATAACTCGAGGATCCATAAATACAGATCCCAAGTAATTTTAGAATTTCGTCTGTTAATAGTGAGAATTTGCTGGTAATATTATTTATAGTAAACGTTTTTCATTAATGAATATATACTTTCGAAGGGGGTAGTATAATGAATCAAGTAGAATATGAAAGACTAAAAAGCGCTGATTTGATTGTAGATTGTGTTTATAAAGGTGGGAAAAGCGGAAACAGTTCTGATGATCCGATTCATTTATTGCTGCAGACTGAAATACAGGGTGGTTTTAGGAGAAAAGGGAGTATTACAAAAGAACCAAAAAAACTTCAATCAATTTGTCTTGTAAGTAATTTACGGGACAATGATTGGCCAGATCTTCTGGATGTCTTCAATGGTTACTTTGTCTATTACGGAGATAATAAAAAGCCGGGTAAAGAGCTGCATGATACAGGGAAAAAAGGCAACTTAGTCTTGAAGTACATGTTTGATTCTCTTCATTTGGGAACTAGAGAAAACATACCACCGATATTTATATTCACTTATACAGGTGTAGGAAGGGATGTTGTATTTAGGGGGCTAGCAGTTCCAGGTCTTGACACAATAAAGGAAACTGATGATCTAGTCGCAATCTGGAAAACAAAAAGCAATCAAAGATTTCAAAATTACAAGGCAACATTTAGTATATTAGACGTTCAACAAATATCAAGAAAATGGATCAATGATATCATTTGTAATAACCCTTTCTTAGCAAATGCTCCTGATGTTTGGAAAAATTGGCGAGAGACAGGAAGTGTAAAGCGTTTATGCGTTCAAAATAGCATAAAGGTTAGAAGCAAAGAGGAACAATTACCATCATCTTCGAGTGAAAATTCCATGCTTAATACAATTATAGAATATTTCGATCATCATGAGTTTGAGCGATTTGCAGCAGACATATTTAGTTTATTGGATAATAATGTTGAAAGTATTGAAATGACAAGATTTTGGCGTGATGGTGGGAGAGATGCAATCGGAAAATACAGGATAGGTTTATCAGTTGATCCTGTTGAGGTTGAATTCGCTCTTGAAGCAAAACATTATAGAGCAAATAATTCAGTAGGTGTTAAGGAAATTTCTAGATTAATTTCGCGTATAAAGAATCGCCAATTCGGAGTGCTTGTTACTACATCTTATGTGGGTAAACAGGCACTGAGTGAAGTAAAAGAAGATGGTCATCCAATTCTGTGTATCACAGGTGGAGACATAGTAAGTATTCTTAAGAACATAGGTATTAATACTAAAGCTGAAACAGAAAATTGGCTAACAGCTAATTACACTAAGGATATTTAGAAAGTGTACAACGTATAAGAGTAATAATAAATAACATTAATAATGAAATACCAAGGGGGAAAATTGAATGTTTGAATTCGGGAATGAGGAAAGAAGAATCTTAAGATTAATGAGTTTGGGGAATAGGTTTATTTTTAAATCAAACGAGTACATCATAACAACCTCAGGAAAACCAACTTGCAGATTAGGTGAACCAAAAACTGATTTCTATGTGAAAGCCGAGACTTATTCTGGAGAATCAATTGAGCTTAAAGTTACTCATAAAATGGAGGCAGCGGATTTCTTGGAAAACAAAGTAAATGCTTGTAGAGCCGAACATTTGCTAGGAAGCAATTGGCAATCAATAATTATAGAATCGAATATGAGAATTATTGAAAGATTTAAATCAAGACCTTTAATTTATAAGAGAAATCATGGTCGAACAGAAGAAGGATCAATAACTCTTGGATGGAAGTATGAACTACTAAACAAAATTTCAGGAGAATTATCGGGAGAGTTAGTATTAGATAAGGAGCAAGTTATCGATGTATATGCAGGGACAAATTTGAGTATCGAAAAAAGAAATGCTCAGGTAAATGGGCAAACCATTATAGATTCCGGAGTAGCGAATTATATACTAATAAAAGATAATCTTTGTAGTACGCAATCTATCATCGACAACTTAATTCTTGTATCAGAGTATGTAGATAGGAACCCCAAAATTTACTTCGCATGTAAAGCACTCAATTATAGAATAATGAAGAAAAAATGGGATGGTGATAGACCGCTTGCAGTATTTGTTGAATGGAGTATTAATAATGGAAGACTAACTTCAGAGTTGAATTTAAGTCACCCACTTACCATAAAGGGACATGAAGTGGCAGCCAATTTGATAGACCACCTTAATCATTTGGGAATAAGAAGTGCGGATGATATAGTAGAATCAAATATTGATAGTAATGTGAAGATATTCTGAGAATACTTTCCAATCTATTAATGGTTACTTTTATTGATTCATTTTGGAAAACTATTCATATGTTTTGATTAATAAAGAGACTCGAAAGTAGTGTATAATTAAGGCTAGTATTATTGTGTAACGTGATAATCGATATTAAATATGAAGGGGTAAGAAATGAAACTAATAAGTTTATTTAGTGGAGCTGGTGGAATGGATTTAGGCTTTGAAAAAGCTGGATTTGAGATAGTTTATGCAAACGAATATGATAAATCAATTTGGTCGACATACATGAGAAATCACAAAGCACCGCTTGATACCAGGGATATAAGAGAAATTAAGTCAAATGAATTACCTGAGTGTGATGGAATCATCGGTGGTCCACCTTGTCAAAGCTGGTCAGAAGCTGGAACATTGCGAGGAATCGCTGATGCTAGGGGACAATTATTCTTTGAGTTCATTAGGATTTTGAATGATAAACAACCAAAATTTTTCGTAGCAGAAAATGTCAGTGGAATGTTGGCATCAAGGCATAGTCCTGCTGTAAAGAACATAGTGGATATGTTCGATAAAGCTGGTTTTGACGTGCATATAAAAATGCTTAATGCTGCAGATTACGGCGTACCACAAGATAGACATCGTGTTTTTTACGTAGGATTTCGGAAAGATTTAGCGATAAAATTTGAATTTCCAGAAAAAATAGACGGAAAAGTCACACTTAGGGAGTCAATATTCGATTTGAAAGAAAATGCATTAGCAGCAAAGACCACAAACAAGACCAATGGATCTAGCTGCATTATCTCAAATCACGAGTATTTCATTGGTGAGTTTTCTAGTATATATATGTCTAGAAACAGAGTAAGAAGTTGGAATGAACAATCATTCACTATCCAGGCTGGAGGAAGACATGCACCAATTCATCCTCAAGCCCCAAAGATGATAAAAATCGAGAAAGATAAACAGATATTTGATGAAGAAAATATAAGCTTGTATCGAAGATTAACAGTTAGAGAATGTGCGAGAATCCAGACTTTTCCTGACAGTTTTGAATTTGTTTACGATAATTTGTCGGATGGATATAAAATGGTTGGTAATGCGGTACCTGTTCAGTTAGCATATCATGTTGCATTTAAAATAAAGAATTATCTTGATTCGCTATGATTCATTTTGGTCTTTTTATTTAATCATTAGTAGATATTTTTGTTATAGTAAACTTAAGCAATAATAAAGCATAACAAAGTAAATGGATTTTCTTCACTAACTTCCATCATCATTTCAACAGACTAATCATTAGAAATAAACATGAGAAAGGGAAGGGTAGATTTTGGATATTACAAAGCTAATTAGAATTTTCGGTAAATTCCAAGTACTTATTGCGTTTGTTATTGTAACTTTTCAGATACTATTTGGACTTCTACCTAACACAAATAAAGCAGAATTATTCGGCATTGATCTAGCATTTTTTGCTTTTTTTGGATTATATATTCTAATATTCAGTTCATTTAGCCTCATGACATCTGCATATCGAAGTTTTTTTGAAAAGAAGTATAAA
>PGZW01000026.1:0-20940 GCA_002841515.1 Firmicutes bacterium HGW-Firmicutes-19
CGCAGAAATTTTCTAAGCAAAGACTACTATTTACCCTTGGCAAAGCAAATGAATAAAATCATCGCTTTACACCAGCCTTCACGTCTGATCGATGCCGGATGCGGCGAAGGATATTACACCCATCACATCAAAAAAGAAAATCCAACGTGTCAGGTTTATGGCTTTGACATTTCTAAAGAAGCGATTGAAAAGGCTGCCAAACAAGATCGCGAGATTCACTATTGCGTAAGTTCTGTCAATCGGCTTCCCTATAGAAGCAATTCTTCTGATATGATAACATCACTGTTTGCGCCGATCGATGAAGAAGAGTTTCACAGAGTACTGAGTGAGAATGGAATTCTATTGGTCATCAGTGCTCACCCCGAACATCTGATAGAACTAAAGGCCGTGGCCTATGATACACTCGTACGACACGAACACAAATCCCTGTCACATCCAAAGTACGTGCTTATAGATCAAAAAGAGTTTTCTTTTACACTAGAGTTAGTGCAGCCGGACATCACCAACCTGTTCAACATGACCCCTTACGGGTTTCGAACGGCACCCAAAGGAAAAGTGCGAATAGAAGAAAAACAAAACCTGACGGTAACCGCCAAGTTCATCATTGAGACATATCAAAAACACCGTTAACAGTCATCTGACTGTTTTCTTTTTGTTATTTCTTTTTAAGAATCAATCGAGCCAAAACAATCCCGATAACCGAACCCAAAGCACCACCGACAAACGATCCGATGATCCCTGTCGCCTCATATCCTCTTGCCCCCATAAACACGAAATCCGTAAAATAGTTGCCACCGATATTCATACCGGTCACTGTACCTAAAACCAGTCCCACAAATGCCAAGACCAAAATCAAAAACACCGAAAACACACCTTTTACAACCCGATTTGACATAACATTTGATCCTTTCTTTATATGTCTTTCGCAATTTCCATCATGGAAACATGCGCAAACTCCAAGAATTCCTTGTAACCGCACCTTTCATCATCAAAATACACAATATTCAACCGCTTGCAATTGCCATGACACAAATTCTTAAACCTACAGGATGCGCAATGGACGGATATGCGCTTATCCTCTATTAGGAAATCATTCATTATCTGAGAATTCCGTATCTGATCAAACGAATGCGAACGTACATTACCACAAAGATATCGATCCAACACATAGAAATCACAAGGATAGACATTTCCATCCGCCTCAATGACAAATTGAGGTGAGCAGAAACCCAACATCCCGCATTGCTGAGGCGGAAATCCCCGAAACATCGGAATGATATTGTCAAACAATGAGACGCTGATATAGTGTCCCTTTTTGAAATCCTCATGCCAAAATGTATAGAATTCTTTATAGAAAGAAAAGAACTCACTGGGTTTAAGCGCATGGGAATCATCTTTACCATCCAAACCCGACAGACAAGGAATCAACTGAACAAAACGCAAGTCGTGAGCTTTATAGAAATCATACAGTTCTTTGGGATGTTTGGACAACTCATTTGTCAGCACTGTCAAAACATTGAAATCTATATGATTCGCCTTGAGCAATGCAAGTGACTCCATGACTCTGCCATATGTTGGCTGATGGTGACGGGTCATACGGAAATAATCATGATTCTTACCATATCCATCCAAAGACAAACCAACCAAGAACTTATTCTCAAAAAGAAAGTCACACCACTCTTGATCGATGAGTGAACCATTGGTCTGAATCGCATACTGAACCTTTTGAGACATTTTCTTTTCTTTTTCAACTAACGAAGTAAATCGTCTGAAATAATCCAATCCCGCCAGCGTTGGTTCTCCACCTTGAAAAGCAAACGTGATCATCGCACCGTCCTCAACGTTTAGCGCATTCGAAATCAATGCATCCATGATTTCATCCGACATGATCCCCGAACTACGCACTTCTCGATGATCCGCAACATCATGGTAAAAACAATACGAACACGCGTAATTACACAACGACGATGCTGGCTTTATCAAATAACCGTAATTCTTCACAAGATCACCTACTCACATTTTAACATATCACACAAAAAAAGCGCTAGGCGCTTTCTTCAACTCGTCGTGATACAAACTGCTGATTGTATTTCAATACTTCCATGGCATCGGTATTCTTATCATACCAAAACTCCGCCGTAAACATGCGAACACCAAGTTTCCAACAAGTTGAAATACATGCATGAAAATCTACATGTCCTGTACCGAAAGGAATCTCGCGGTAGTGACCGACGATCGTTTCTTTGATGTGCGTTGCACAAATATGCCCTTTTCCACTTAAGATATCCTCGAGTACATCATGGCCATAAATTTTCGAGGCATTGGTCAGATTACCGATATCGGGATATACCTGAAGATAAGGAGAATCAATAATTTCTACATAGTTCATCGCCTTGGTTACGGTATCCATAAATGCCGTTTCCATTGTTTCAAAACCCAAAACGACACTCTTCTTTGCCGCCATTTCCACAGCCAAACGAAGATTTCTAGCGAAGCGTTCTTTCGTAACATCACTGCCCTCTTCATAATAAACATCATATCCGGCCAACTGAATGATACGAATGCCCAACAGATCCGCCAGATCAATGGCATGTTCCATAATTTCAAGACTGCGAACTACGGTTTGCTCATTGTTCGATCCCAACGGATATTTGCGATGTCCGCTCAGACACATCGTGCGAATCGGAAATCCGGTGACTTCGATCGCATGCTTAATGTTATCGAGCTCCGCTTGGTTGTTCAATCGATTCAGCTTCTCATCGGTTTCATCAATACTGATTTCAAGAAAGTCAAAACCAGCTTCTTTTGCAGCGGATAACTTCTCAACCCAACTCCAACTTGAAGGCATCGCCTTCTCATAGAGCCCCAATTGATACTTCTTCATACTATTTCTGCCCATAATAAGCATTCGGGCCGTGTTTACGGAAGAAATGCTTATCCAAAAGCACTTGATCCGCCTTTACAAGTGATGGATTCATCATTATCGCATGCCAAGCCATCATTGCAACTTCTTCCATGACCACCGCATGCATCACCGCATCTATGGCATCTTTGCCCCAAGAAAACGGACCGTGAGAAGCTACGACAATACCCGGACAATGTAGCGGATCATGATTTCCGATGGTTTCCACGATGACATTCCCCGTCTCAAGTTCATAACTGCCATTAATCTCAGCTGATGTTAACTCACGTGTACACGGAATCTCACCGTAAAAATAGTCGGCATGTGTCGTTCCCAAGGCCGGAATCGACCGTTTGGCCTGAGCGAAAATCGTTGCCCAACGGGAATGTGTATGCACGATCGCTCCCATGTTGGGATATTCTTTATATAACCGTAAATGCGTCGGTGTATCCGAAGACGGACGCAACTTGCCATCCAGTACATTTCCATTCAAATCTAAAACCACGATGTCATCCGCACTCATAATCTCATATTTTACCCCGGAAGGTTTGATGGCTACAACACCTCGTGCACGATCGATGATCGAAACATTTCCCCAAGTAAAAGTAATCAATCCGTACTTCGGTAATAAGAGATTCGCCTCTAAGCAATCCGCTTTTAATTGTTCGTACATGATCCTACTCCTTCACTTTGTAAACGATCGCTTCACCCTTCTCACGATTTGGACACAATATCAAATCACCATCCGGTTGATTGACGATGAAGATATTGCTCGGACCACCGCCATTTTCGATTTCAGTAAGATCATATTGCTTCGAATCCTGATTATAACGAATCATAAACAATTCTTTATTCATTCGACGGACACCACCGAAAATCGTCGGCTTGCCATTAAACAAGCCCGCCCAAACGACATGTGCAAAGTCGATTTCGTTGGGATATTGATAAACGATTTTATACTCACCATCAATCAGCTTGTTTACACAAAACATATTGCCATGAAACGGCTCGATCGTGACTAATTCATCGACACCATCTCCATCCACATCAAACACCGAAATATCACTGACACGACGGTCAAGCAGTTTTTCGGTTTTCCAAGTTGAAATCCGATCAGATGTCGGAGTTAATACATACACCCCTTCATCCGCCGTAAAGAATCCGGCGCGCTTTCCATTCCAATAACCACGGGAATAACCGTGATGACGCGTCAGCTTGTCTTGAACGCTGATCAGCTCAATGGACTGTGTATTGGTATCCGGTAAAATTCCCACAAGGATCTTCCCTGGATCACTCCAATCATCTCGATCTTTCTTCGAAGTGCAAAGTGTTCCTGCAACGAAATAATTGACACCATCCACATGCAAAATATCAAAGCGATGTACATATGGCAAATCGATAAACTTTTCGATCACCCATTGACCATCCACATATTTTCCCCAGACGATGACTGACTCTGGTGCATTAAATGTCGGGAAAAACTGTTGAACAGCAAGAAACTCACCGGACTTGCCTGGGATTTCGACGATGGACATCGTACCTCCCGGACCTTCCCAAACGACTTCTTTTTTGTTTAAATCCGCTGCTGAATAGCTATAACAAGGCCCTTTGTCTTCCGTGGCAAACAATAATTTCAAATCACCATTTGCAACCAAAGCACATGTTGAATAACACTTAAAAATATCATCACAATGAGTTCTTTTAATTTCCATTTTTTTCTCCTTGAAAGAAAATTACCGGAGACAAGCTCCGGTAATTTTACTTCTTTAAGCCCGCTTCAATTACTTTTTCAGCAATTTCTTTTTCGGATAAAATATTCTTCAAACCAATAATAATGACACCACTGTCCTTGGCCCGGTCAAACATGCTAACAAAGTTTAGCGGACAGAAAACGACATCATACTGCGTTGCACTGCTCTTTCCTTCGGAAATTGCACAGTGGTGCATTTTGGTGATTTGGATACCCATCTCCTTCATGACTTTCTCAACTTTTAACTTGATCATCAGACTGGAACCGGCTCCGTTTCCACAAGCTACCATTACTTTATACATGAATAACCCTCCTTAAGACAATGTCTTTTTGTTATTTACTACTTTTTGGCTTTTTCTGCTTTTAAAGCAACATAAGCATCATAATCTTCAGTGACTAAGAAATATGTATCTTTATTTAAATAATATTGAATTTGCGGTATTGCCAATAAGCCGAGGATCGACAATGCAAGTCCAAAGTAACTCAAATATTTCATACCAATCGTCATGACCGGCCATAATGTAGCCCAGTCAAACATACCTAAGTAACCACCGTAAGGTGCCAAACCGATGAACTCAACGATAAACGCTGAACCGAAGACTTGAATCAAACCAGCGATGAAAGTTAAGATAACTGCAGCTTTTACACCGCCTTTGTTATTGGCAAATACAGCCAATGTAGCGTTATCGAAGAACACTGGAACGAAACCGGCAATGATCAATACCGGACTCTTCAATACGATCAACGTAACGATCGCAACGAATTGTCCCAAAGCACCAAACAAGAATCCAAGAGTAACTGCATTTGGTGAACCAAAGGTGTAAGTAGCAGCACAGTCGATACCCGGAACAGCGCCAGGCAGCAATCTTGTGGAGATACCTTGGAACGACTGTGTTAACTCAGCGACGAACATCCGTACGCCTAACTGAAGAATAGCAAGGAATACAGCAAAGTTCAAGGATGTGGTCATTACATAGAAGAAGAAGCTCTTTCCTTCGCCTAAGAATTTGTTAGCAACCAAGAAATCTTGACCCAAAACAACCAAAATCGTACCGAAGAACAATAACATTAATATCGATGTAGCAACAACGTTTTCATTGAAAATTGACAGAAAGCCCGGGAAAGTCATATCTTCTAAACGTTTGTCGCCTTCTTTTCTCATCTTCGAAGCAATTTTACTAAACAAAGCGATACCAAACATTTGTTGATGGCCGACACAGAATCCGCCGCCTTCTGTTAATTCCTGAGTCATTTCGATGGTGATGTTTGAACCAACGGCCCAATACGTACCCAACAATACACCCATCAGTAACAATACTTCCGTGTCACCCAATTGCGGGAAGGCAAACAACACGATCCAGAAAGCAATGGATGCTTGTTGGACTTGGATGTGACCTGTCGTAAATACTGAGCGAACTTTGGTATACTTTTTAAAGATGACCAAGATAATATTGAATACAAAAGCGATCAGCAACAACAACATTACTTGCGAAAAGGTTCTTCCAAACACCTCTGGCAAACCAGCTGTTACTGCATTTTGACCGAAATACGGGTCGATAACAACCGCCGACAAATTAAATCTGTCTTTCAATCCGACCAAAATCGGACGGAAGTTGTTGACAAGTCCACCGGCACCGACTTGAAGGATCAAGTAACCAACAGTAGCTTTAATAAAACCGGCAAACGACTCATACAACGGACGTTTGAGTAGGGCATAACCGAGGAAAACGATTAAGCCGATGAAGTACGCGGGTTGGGTCAGAACGTTTTGTGCAAAATACGTCCAGACCTGAAGTAGTATATCCATAGTATCCTCCTTTTATTTAACAGAATTAATTCTGTTACTCCTAAGCCAATAACTTCAATTCTTCCAATGTTTTTGTTTGCAACAATTTCTCAACATAATCTTCATCTGAGAGCATGTCTACCAAACGAACCAAATTGGCCATATGTTCATCCGCATCTTTTGCAGCTAATACAAAGAACAGGCGGGCATCCTTCTCCGGATTGCCTTCTTCAAAAGAGACTGCTTGCTGAGTGACCATTAGACTTACCGCACTATGATTGACACCGCTTCCACCGGCCATGGCATGAGGAATGCATATATTCGGAGCAATGACGATATAAGGACCATACTCCAATACGCAAGCAATGATCGCATCCACATACTCAGGATTGATAGAACCGTCTTGAATCAAGGGTTGACAAGAAACTCTAACCGCCTCTTGCCAATCCGCAAATCCGTCTTGATAAATCACTCTGTTTTTTTCGATCAGTTCGCCTATCATAAGATCACCCTACAGGAAGGAAACAAATGGTAAATTTGTTTCTGCTTCGAAGCAATCATCGAAACCACGTGGATGATGATACTCGCGCATATCCTTGTCTTGAGGATAAGTGAACTTGCCACCGACTTGCCAGATAAAGGGTACAAATTTATATTGCATACGGTACTTGCGCATATCGAATAAAGCCAGGATTTCATTGGTATCGGCCATCATGTTGGTCCATAAATCGTGATGGAAAGGGATTACGACTTTGGTTCTCAATGCTTCGGCCATTCTAAGAATATCGGAAGAAGTCATCTTATCAGTCAAACCAATCGGATTTTCCCCATAAGATCCGAAGGCAACGTCGATTTGATGCTCCTTACCATGCTTCGCATAATAGTTGGAGTAATGCGAGTCTCCACTGTGATAAATGTTACCGCCCGGCGTTTTGATCAAATAGTTGACTGCACGATCATCCATATCGCTAGGACATGTACCCCACAATACTTCAGGCGTTGGATCAGTAATCAATACGGTGCGATCGAATGAATCCAATACAACGATTTCCATATCTTTGATTTTGACAACATCTCCCGGTTTTACCGTAATGCAACGATCAGCCGGGACGCCCCACTTGATCCACATATCCACGCAGTACTTCGGTCCGATAAACGGAACGGGTTCAGCAACGTTTTTCAAAACAGCTGCCGCAAAGGTAACGTCAATGTGGTCGTTATGGAAGTGAGTCGACATAACGGCATCGATATTCTTGACCCCAAACGGATCGAGAACAAACGGTACTGCACGGAGGTTTGGCTGTAAATTGCGTCCGCCGCACATACGTGCCATCTGATGATTAGGAATCATATTTTTAACTTTTTTGGTTCGTTTCCCATTACCGGTCCAAAAGTCGATCGAGATATTGGCCCCACCCGGTGTTTTTATCCAAATACCCGTACAACCCAACCACCACATAGCAACAGACCCTTCAGCTACAACTTCTTCATCGATTTCTTCATTGAGCCAAGTACCCCACTCAGGAAATGTACTCAACACCCAAGATTCTTTGGTGATTTCTTCTACTTTACTCATCGTTGTTCCTCCCATCTTGAAACGTTCAAATTGTTCGTATAATTATTCACAATACATCTTTACACCGATATAATACTGCATATTTATTACTTTTACAATACTTTAAATGAACATTTTTAACGATAAACACTATATTTTAAATGAAAATATCAATGTAAACGCTTATAATTATCATTAATGCTATTTTATGGTTGATTTGTGTTCAAAATGTTCATATAATAGATATGGAGGTATCCTTTATGCTAAAGAAAGATCCCGGTGAAATTATCAGGCTCGTTATAAATGTCATTGCATTTGTTGTTTTTCTTATATTCGGCATACAGCAAATCAATGCCAGCTCGGACATTGCTGGCAAAACCATGCTTTCCATCCTTATATTCACCTTCCTTTTCTTCGCGATATGGTATGAACTCGTACGCTATGTCCATCGTCAGGCCATCTTCGCACTCAATTTCGAATGTGATCCGGATAAAGCAAAAGCAATCATGGAGAAGTGCAAAAAACTCGACTTCTTTAATGGATATAAAAATCCCAACGTCATTTTTGATTTGCTATATCACACAGATAAACAAGATGCTGAAACATTGATCAATCTCATCAACACACACGAAAAAAGTCTACTAAAACGTTCACTGGATATGCTTTTGGTTTATAATTACAGTATGTTTACCTATAATCGGATGATAGATAACAAGACTCAATGTCGCAAATTCCATCAAGGAATGATTGAACTCAAAGATAGAAAAATTAAAGGAAAATCAATCTCCCCTTTGTATAACTGGGAAGTCCTTGATGCCGAACTGCATTTAGTCAATCAGGATTACAAGAAGGCCTATGCGTCCCTTAACAATTCCAATATCAGCCGAATGAACATTCGTGAACAATCCTACTATTATTTCTACCGCCTTCGCTGCGAGTTACAGCTCAATCAACCGAAAAAAGCGATTGAATCCATGGATTTCCTTAAAAAACATGCCCAGAAATTGAATATTTATCAGCAAGCACTCAAAATAATGGGGGGATCAAATTGAAACGTCACAAATCCATAGTGGACAACCGTCGACAAAAAATACAGCAAATTTTACAAGAGCATGGCACAGTGAAAGTGGACATGCTGGCAGAACAGTTGGATGTATCAGCCTTGACCATCCGGCGCGATTTGGAATATTTTGAAGAGCAAAAACTGGTCGAACGATTTTATGGCGGAGCCATGCTGGTCAATCAAATCGTTGTCCGTGATGATATCACTAAAAACAACGCCCTTGCCAAACATGCCATCGCAAAAAAAGCCGCAGAGTTCATCGAACATGGTGACGCCATCTTTATTAATACGAGTTCCACAGCCCTTTTGGTACTTACTTATCTTAAGAATAAACGGGTCACCGTCATCACCAACAATGGAAAAGCAATTTTTATGGACAAAGATCCGTCCATTTCGGTCGTTTTGTCCGGAGGTGAACTAAGAGAGCCCAAAGAGTCGATGGTCGGTGAGTTCGCCATCAATAATCTTTCTAAAGTCACCGCTTCTAAGAGTATCTTGGGCTGCTCCGGTATCAGTGCAGAAGCAGGGATCACAACTGCAGTCCTGCAGGAGGTCGCCGTCAATGAAATCATGCTTACCCGGTGCACAGGACCTCGTCTAATTTTAGCCGATCATACAAAAATAGGGTACGAACACAGTTTTATCAGCGGTTCAATTGACAAGGTTACAATTTTGATTACGGATACCCTCGCAAATAAAAACGCCTTGGCAGAAATACAGGCCAAAGGCGTTCGAGTCATTCAAGTTGAACCTCTAAAGAGCATCGAGTAAAAGATGATCAATCGATCATCTTTTTTATGCTTTCCCGCTTTGAGGAATGTAAGTAACTAAACAAGTGATTCCTGCTTCCAGTTTGATTTCATCGCAAGTACTTAAGGCAATAAAATGATCCCCTGCTTTAACTGGCCTATCATTGATCACACCATCACTCAAACAACCGATGATCATAAACGACTGATTCTGAGGCATGACCGTTGTAGAATCGATTTCCCAACGCTCAACGATAAAGTGTTGCTTACGAATATGAACCGTATGTTTCATCGTGCTGGTAATGATCCGTGCAGGAATTGCTTCTCTGCGAAAATCAGGCACTTTGATAACATCGCGCGCTCTGTCTAGATGCAAAGCTCTTTTAACGCCAACAATGTCCATACGATCATAATCATAAATCCGAAATGAGACATCAGAGTTTTGCTCAACTTCGTATACCAGCGTGTGTGCTCCGATTCCATGCACAGTACCACCCGGCAGCCAATAAAACTGTCCGGGACGAATCGGAAAACGGCGCAGCCAATCAACCTGAGCCGGATGATGCAAAGCAAACTCCAGTTCTTCCTGATTCTGACATTTGTGTCCGATGATAATCTCTGCATCCGGTTCACAATCCAAAATACACCAGGCTTCAGCCTTACCATTGGGAAGTCCCATCGCTTTGGCATACTCATCATTGGGATGAACCTGAATGCTTAAATCCCGATTTGCATCGATGATTTTAACCAACAACGGAAACTCCTGTTTTTCACAGTTTCCAAACAAATCTCGCCTTTTTGAGTAAAGCTCGGATAACTTATACCCACCAAACTCATCGTCATCTATATTGCAGTCTCCGGCAGAATGCGCTGCTACCGCCCAACATTCTCCCGTGTGTTCAAAAGGTATATCAAAGCCAAACTGAGTCCTTAAACGGGTTCCTCCCCAGGGTTTTTCTCTAAAAACCGGAATGATTTTTATCAGATTGCTCATGTTCATCTCTCCTTATATACATTTTAACAGATTTTTTGCAAAACATGACTATTGATGTTTATTGTCGAACAACTAACATTGACAACCATTTGTACTTCTATTAAAATACTCTGGTACTAAGGAGATTGCCATGGAACCTGTTTCACTGATGATGATTGCTATCGGTTTATCCATGGATGCCTTTGCTGTCGCTTGCGTCAACGGACTTTGCACGGTAGAAGAGAAATACAATTACGCGCTTAAGGTAGGCCTATATTTTGGTTTCTTCCAAGGAATGATGACCATCATAGGTTACCTTAGTGCTTTTTATTTTAAATCTCACTTCGCCAGCATCGATCACTGGGTTGCATTTGTTCTGCTGGCTGGTATCGGCATTCACATGATTTGGCAAGCGTATCATCAAAAAGAAATCAGTTGTGACATACGTAATGTCGACTCACATCGCGCTTTGATTGCCTTCTCGATTGCAACAAGCATTGATGCATTTGCTGTCGGAATAAGTTTAGCCATCTTACAAGTCAATATTTCGATTGTTTCATCTGTCATCGCAATTACCACATTTGCTTTATCTTACATCGGAGTTGTCATTGGTAAACGTTATGGATATCGATTAGGAAACAAGACGGACTATATCGGCGGATTAATTTTGATTCTGATAGGATTGAAAATACTGTTTGAACATATCTCATGAGCCAATGGCTCATTTTTTCATTAGAAAACGTTGCCACTGAACGATCAAATCATCTTCTCTGCGTTCTTTGCGGAAAGCCAAGCTGACTACCCGGTCAAATGACATTCCTTTAATCGACACAATTTTGCATTTTGAAGAAATTAATGACTGCTCCACAATGCTTTGTGGCATAATCGAAATTCCCAATCCAGCCTCAACTGCGAGCAACAAAGCTTCGATGCTGTGACTTTGCCACTTAACATTCAAACGGATACCATTAGCGCTCATAATGGAATCCACATAGGTACGAGTGCCACTACCCTTTTCTCTAGCCAAAAACGAAAACGCTGAGAGTTGATCGATAGTTATTTCCAGAAGTGGAAAGTCCACAGAAGCAATGCACACCAGCGATTCATTATGAAACGGGATACTTTCAATCCGTTCATCCGTACAAATGCCCTCGATCAAAGCAAAATCACATTCGTTTCTGATCAATCGCTGCTCAACTGTTTCATTGTGCTCCACGAACACTCGAATGTCCCATTGAGGGTACAACATACTATACTCCTTAACTGATTTTGCAAGAATGGTAGCACCTACCGACAAAGAAGCCCCCAGTCGGGCTCGTTTCTTTACTTCTTTGTTTTGAAGCTGATCTTCTATGAGTTGAAGATCATCAAGAATCTCAATGATTTGTCCGTACAGCCAGATGCCTTGCTCACTAATGACAAGCCTTTTCCCGATACGCTCAAACAAAAGACAATTATAATGTGCCTCAAGATCTTGAATCGCAACACTGATCGCAGGTTGAGATATACTCAACGACTTTGCAGCTGCAGATATGGTCCCACAAACGACGACTTCCCTGAAGATTTCAAACAGACGTATCATGATGTCCTCCATATAACTTATTTTGTATATATATTATACCTAATTAATATATATAATATATTGGAAATGTTATAAGATATAGACGGTGATGAAATGATAACCTATAAACAACTCTTCTTAAAAACATTCAAGATAAGCGCTGTGACCTTTGGTGGTGGCTATACGATCGTTCCCGTGATGCGGGATGTTTTTGTAAACAAAAACGCCTTGATCCTTGATGAAGAAATGCTTAATCTGATAGCCATTGCCCAATCTGCCCCAGGACCTATTGCAGTCAATACATCAATTTTAATCGGATACAAGCTCAAAGGTCTGCGCGGAGCAGTGGTATCAACATTTGCAACCGTGCTTCCACCATTGCTGATTATTTCAGTCATATCCTTTTTCTACATTCAATTTCAAAGCAACCAAGTGATCCAGGCCGCTCTTCTGGGAATGAGAGGCTCGATCAGTGCCATCATGGGATATGCCGTTTTCTCAATGGGCAAAAACACATTGCGAAATCAACCCTGGTTCTCAGCACCACTGATGATCATGATCTTTTTGCTTGGATATTTCACGCCGGTACCGACCATCTTCTTGATCATCGGATCCGGATTAACCGGACTGATCTACTTCGGATTTTCTAAGGAGAGATTACCATGATATACCTTGAACTGTTATGGACATTCATCCAAATCGGCGCATTCAGTTTTGGCGGAGGCTATGCTGTATTGCCGATGATCGAAAAATACGTGGTACAGCAACAGCAATGGATCACGTTGAGTGAATTGGCAGACATCACATCCATATCTCAAATGACACCTGGCCCAATTGCTATCAATGCCGCAACATTTGTTGGTATAAAAGTTGCCGGAATTTGGGGAGGATTGATAGCAACGATTGGATGTGTACTTCCTTCATTTATTCTCTTGATTATATTGGCATACTACTTTTTTAAGAATAGCAACTTGAGCTTTATCCAAAATATTCTCAAAGGACTGCGACCCGCCATCGTATCATTGATCGCCCTTGCCGCAATTTCGCTGACGATGATAGCACTATGGACAAACCCTCAGGGGGATTTGCTTTCCGTTAAAAACCTCAACACTAGCGGAATCGTCAGTGCGACAATTTCACTTCTTCTGCTTATAAAGTTTAAAATGGATACCATCGGCGTCATTGCAATCGGAGCTATCATTGGCATAATCATACACATTATATAAAAAGGTCCTTTCGGACCTAATTGACATTGCGAATTTTTGAACGGGCTTCCTCAACCATATAGTGATGGAAGATGTACATAAACAGTTTCATATCGATTTGCATGTAATTCAACATGATGAATATGAGTTCATCCCGGCTGAATGTCGCCAAATAGCCGGAAACATCAAAGTTTTTAAGTCGTTGGAAATCAGCATGACTCCAACCTTCAGGCACCGGTTGCTCCGGTGTTTTTTCTTCCAAGACTTCCGCATTTTCAAGGGTTTCAAAATCGAGGGTTCCTTGCTGTTGCATGATGTCAATAAAACTTGCCACTTGATGCTTACAAAATCCAGCGGCTGAATAAGGACAATCACATGAACTGAAAACGATCATGTTTTCCTCGCCTAAATTAACTACGACTTTGTAATTGTTTTCTTGACCCGCTACATCATAATAATACGTCTTGTCGGATTGCTTATCCAACGTTGCACGACCTTGCTGATAGTAGTGTATCCCTCTAAACAAAACCAATTTACGCGTGCTTTTGGTAAACTCGTTAAGTTTCAGTTTCATACGACCACCTCCTATAATCATTATAAACGAAAATTTTTATTGTGTCTTTTGACATACAAAAAGGATGAGACTAGCTCATCCGGATTCTACTTAATCTCAATACGATTTACGACTTCATTGACCTCTTTGATCGGCAGTTCAACTTTCAAGACGCCTTCGTTAAAACCCGCCTGAATCAACCCGGAATCAATTCCATTGAAACGTATTTGACGCATGAAGGAACTGACCTTGCGGCTGCGATAATAGTACTTCTTGTTTTCATTGACTTCTTCTTCCTTATGATCAGCTTTGATCGTCAGTACATCGTTATTGAATTGAATGTCGATTTCTTCTCGTTTAAATCCCGGAAGATCGATTTCAACTACGTATTTGTTGTTTTGTTGATAAACATCGATTTGACTGCCATAATTTGTTCTTGGGAAATAGAAATCATCATTAAAGAAGTCATCCAGTAAAGTCGTAGGGGTGCGTTTGGCAACGTTGTATCTCATATCTTTTCCTCCTTTTTGGCACTCGCCAAGCATGAGTGCCAACTTTCGATTATATTATATCAAAATAATTAGCACTGTCAAGTGATGAGTGCCAATAATTCATCAAAAAAAGATAAGCCTTTGCTTATCTTCGACAATTCTCTTTGCACAACTGCAAATCACTGATAGTAAATGCTATACAACCGGCCTTCGTGCCTTCATCAATATCTTCCTTCGACCGCAACAAACCTCCACCGATCAATGGCATATTCAGTTTTTCTTTAACAAACGGAATCGCTTTATATGCTACCGCCGGCATTACTTCGACAGCATCCGGCTGACTTTTAATCAACATTTCGATTCCACGCTCCACAGAACGTCCATCAATCAAAAACATCCGCTGGATGGCTAGTTTACGGTTTCTTTTAGCAATTTCAATGATTTTCGCCTTTGATGATATGATACCGTCTACTCTTAGTTTCTGACACAAAAATTCTGTGCCATACTCATCATTTGCGACCCCATTGATCATTTCGATATGCACAAGCGCTTTACGCTCGTTGCGATGAAGCATCGTAAGCATATCACTCAACATAGAAATATGAATATCTTGCAAGACGCACCAAGTCAAATCCGAAGCCAAAAACTGCTCCAGTTTTTTCATGGTTGCGACTACCGGAATACACCGTTGATATGCGATTTCTTCAATCATGATTAACACTTCCTTCTTGGTTATCCACAACTACATCATATCAGAAAATTTCATCAAGTTCATGATTTTTCACAGGTTACTCATGGATTTGCTCATAAATTTCGGGAAGTTCATGGACAGTGATTATTCCTAATGGCAGATGATCTCTTTTCGCCTGCTTAGTGATCAGCACAACATAAAGCTTACTGCCTTTTCCCATGGCCTGCTCAAAGAGATCAGCGACATCGAGCAAAGAATGTTCCGGGCTTAAAAATGCTACACGTTGAACATCCTTGCCAACAGGCAACACATCCAAGACATTGACATCCTCAAGCCCTTTGTTTTGTATTATTTGATATCGCATCATCGTATCCGTCGTCAACATCCCGATAAACCGATGTGAACGATCATACACCGGCAGCTGCGAAAAAGACTTTGAAATCATGTGTCTTGCAATATCCACGACCTTTTCATCCCCAAAACAAACATCGACTTTACATAAGTATTTCTCTTTTATCAGCGTCGGTTGTGTTAACAGCTGAGCAATATGTTCAAACTGCAATACGACTTTTTCGTGAGGTTCTGCAATGACTTCGCCATCGATCCGCTCATGAATGATCGCATTTCGCAAATCCGCAAATTCTTCAAGAACTCTGCGATATCTCTTAAAAAATGGATCGTATCCCGCTAATCGACGAACTCGCTCTGAAAAGCCGATGTGACGGTCGATCTTCATGCGCCTTTCCATCTCAATTTCGATTTTATTGTAAGCTTCGATAAAGCGAGTCGAGTTTTTGATCATCACAACACCTCCCAGCGGCGCAAAGCATCCTTATTGGCAATATGTTGAATCATTAACTTAATCAAGCGTTCCAACGGTGAATTTAAAGAATAATCAGCCGCTGCCATATATTCGACCCTGCCATCCAGCACTAACTGCTGAGCAACCATTTTACTTTTGTCATCGAATGGATTAAACACAGCAACAGCAAAGCCACCGGCCTCCGTGATCAGTTTCATACTTGGCACATCCGTCAATCCATCACCAAAATATACCATATGGTCGAAATGAACAGGTCGCATATCATTGGGAAGCAAACGGTTAAGTGATATATCATCCGTGATATCCCTTACGCCTTTATTGATCCGAAACAAAAACTGCGTCTTTGTTGTATAATTGATAGCTATTGCCGGCCAAATGGCCTCATCATTTTCATTATATACAAAATCACATGCATAAATCTGCGAAAAGTTTTGAGCGATGGGCGTCGCCTCAATCATCGGCTTCAATCCGGATGAAACGATGACATGTTCAATTTCCAGACGTTGTGATTTTCCAAAAGCACTGATACGTTCAAACCACCCCGGCACACCCTCAAAAAGCTCAATATTTTTCCCGTAATCAGCAAAATGCTCTTTCTTGATCGTTACCCCACGTTTTTTCGACTCATGAATCATCAGATACATGTACGTCAAAATTCGATCCATGGAATGTCTTTTGGCTGTATCATCTACCATTTGCCAAAACTCGGCAGGATCAAAAATTCCCAACGACTCAATAAAACCATACTCCTGCATATCTTTTGGGGACAGAGTTTTATCAAAATCATAAACAAATACTACTTTCGTCATTGGATATCCTCCCGGTTATTTAACCTTCTTACAAATATCATCCACCATTGCCAATGTCACCTGATGGTTCATTTGACTGTCCACAAGCACATTGATGCCTTCACGGCAATGACCGAAACATTTTTGTGTCTTTAAAAAGTACTTGCCATCCGTAGAAATCTGATTGACCCCGATACCCAGTGACTCACTGATCGCACTTAGGACTTTGAGAGACCCTCTACCTTTACACCGGTCACCGACACATACTTTTACGATATGCGTGACCGATTCTCCTTGCAGTGATGGAAACCGCATAATCAGCGCTTTGATTATTTTCATATCAAAGTCACACATTTCGCTGGCGTCCACTTGAGCAAATACCGGAACCAACCCAAAAATTTCCTGGGTCTGTTTCAAAAAGTAAACCAACGCTTCCTGACTCTGTCGATCCATTCTTAATGCTGTATATTCTCTTAACGCAAGATACCTTGGTTCTTGCGGATTTAAATCAATTCGACTCATATTTACCTCATTTATCCATGTTCTTCATCGATCCAATGTCTTTCTTCACGTCTTAACATTTCATCTGACTCACTTGGACCGCTTTGTCCGGCAGGATAAGGATAAACGATCATCTTTTCCTCTTTGATTCGATCGATCAAATGATCGATAAACCGCCAACTCGCAAGCACTTGCGGCCAACTGGTAAACAATGCTTTATCTTTCTTAAACGCAGCTTCAATCAACCGCTCATAAGCTTCGGGTGTATTGATGCGGTTTTCATAAACACAACTCTGACAAAAATCCATGAATACCGGTACGACTTCCGGAGTCGTCCCTGGTTTTTTGGCATTAAACCTTAAGTAAATCCCTTCATCCGGGTAAATTTTTATAATCAGAAGATTTGGCAATACTCCCTTCGGCGCTTTGAACTGAATCGCAACTTCGGTCGAGCGGCGGTCACATCGCTTACCGGTACGAATATAAATCGGCACACCCGAAAGTCGGGGTGTATCAATAAATAATTTCATAGCGACATACGTTTCTGTCGTCGAATCAGTATGAATGTTCTCTTCTTCCAAATATCCCTTAACAGCTATATCTGAGGATGTCCCTTTGGTATACTGCCCCAGAACAAGATGCTCATTCAGTTTTCCCCTTTTTATCGGAATCAATGCATCCAGAACCTTGACTTGCTCACTTTGAATGGCTTGAGCGCTGCCATCCAATGGTTTTTCCATCCCAACGATCGACAAAATTTGAAATAAGTGGTTTTGAACCATGTCTTTCAACGCACCGGTCTGATCATAATAAGCTCCCCGGTTCTCCACCCCAACCGTTTCAAGAGCTGATATTTGAATATTATCGATTTGATGATTATTCCAGATACCTTCAAACAAGGTGTTGTTGAAACGCACCGACATGATATTTTGAATCATTTCTTTTCCCAAGTAATGATCGATGCGATAAATCGAATCATCATCAAAAGCCTGACACATCTGCTGATGCAAAATCTGTGCCGAGGTTATGTCTACACCAAATGGCTTTTCGATCATGACTTGATGTGAATGTTTTTCATCCAAAATCCCAGACTTCTTCAAACTGAAAGCAATCGGCGCAAAAAACTGAGGGGCCACAGCCAAATAGTATAACCGTTGTTGAATACCGCCCCATTGATCATAAACATCCTTTATCAGAGAATAATCCTTCTCCTCAGTAAAATTGACAACCAAATAACGCAAATGTTCTGACATACGCTCGAACACTTCATCACGATAATTTGTCCTGGTGAATTTCTTAAGCCACGGTTTAATGACTTCGATATAGGACTCCGTCGTATAATCTTTTCTGCCTAAAATCAGAATTTCAAAGTCTTGCGGCATTTTAAAAAGTGAAAAAAGATTATAGAATGCCGGCAACAGTTTTCGATACGTCAAATCACCGGTACCCCCGAAAATCGTAAATACGGTCTTATTCTGTTTACCATTGTTCATGGAAGACACCTTCTTTATCCACTCTTTCAAATGTATGTGCACCAAAGAAATCTCTTTGTGCCTGAATAAGATTCGCCGGTAACCGCCGAGATGTAAATGCATCAAAATAACTCAGTGCATTTGCAAATGCGCTGACCGGCACTCCTTTTTCAATAGCTAATATAACGACTTTGCGCAAGTCAGCCTGATAATTCTTTAAAATCACCGCAAATTCAGGTGCAAGCAACAAATGTTTCAAGCCAGGATCATCCTGATAGGCTTTGGCTATCTTATTTAAAAACGCAGCCCGGATGATACATCCGCCACGCCACCCTTTGGCAATCGCCGCGAAGTCCAGATTCCACTGATTTTCTTTTGCTGCTGCCGTAAGCAATGCAAACCCCTGTGCATAAGCAATGAGTTTGCTGGCATACAGGGCACGCCGGATGGACTCCACGATGTCTTCATCAATGATTGAAGATACCGGTTTTACATCTTCATACAAAGCAGAAGCTTGGATACGCATATCTTTGATTTCCGAAATAAAACGCGCAAACACGGCGGAAGTTAAAACAGAAGAATCAACATTCAAATCCAATGATTCTTGAGCGGTCCATTTACCGGTCCCCTTTTGTCTTGCAACATCCAAAATGACATCGACCAGCGGTAATCCGGTCTCATCATCGATTTTCTTCAATATTTTCGCAGTAATTTCAATCAGATAACTGTCGAGTTCACCTTTGTTAAACTCTTCAAAAATTTCTTGCAGCTCAACGGTATTTTTACCTCCGACCTGCTTAAGTAAGTTGTATGCTTCAGCAATCAGCTCCATGTCACCATATTCGATCCCGTTGTGAACCATTTTGACATAATGGCCGCTGCCATCCTGACCGATATAGAAACAACACGGTTCTCCATATGCTTTTGCAGCTATCGAAGTTAACATGTCCTCAACTTCAAGATAAGTTTGCTTATCACCGGAAGGCATGATCGCCGGACCAAAGCGGGCACCATCTTCACCACCGGAAACCCCGACACCCATGTAATTGATATTCAACGATTTTAGCTGATGATACCGGCGGATCGTATCTTTATAATATGAGTTGCCACCATCCATTAAGATATCACCGGCTTGCAGATGAGGTAACAGCGACTCAATGACTTTATCGACCGGTGCCCCGGCCTGTACCATCATGATCATCTTGCGAGGGGTGGATAAAGAATTGACAAACTCTTCGACCGTACGAGTCAACACAAACCCTTTCTGAGGATTTTCTTCAATCACATCCAGGGATATCGATGTCGTACGATTATATATAGAAACTTTAAAACCATGGTCAGCCAGATTTAATGCTAAATTCTTGCCCATAACGGCCATACCGATGACTCCGATTTGACTCAACATAACTAACACCTCTTTCATTAGATTTATTTTACTTTAAATATCATTATCATAAAAGATATAAGCAACCATAACCAACTAACTATATTATAACCGAAAAAAAGAAAATAACCGCATTCACGGTTATTCAATGACTCTCCATTCCAATTCCAAATCGATATCAAAATGATTTTTGACACGATCCTTACATTCTTGTATCAATGCCACACAATCATGACATGTTGCGTGATCGACATTAACGATAAATCCAGGATGTTTATCCGACACGCGGGCACCACCGACTTGATAACCCCGCAAGTTCACTTCATCAAAGAGTTTCCAGACAAAGAAGGTCTCCTCCCCTTTTGTCGGGCGTTTAAACACACTTCCGGCATTGGGATAATTGCGTGGTTGCTTGAAATAACGTTCTTTCTTAAATTCCAGCATTCTTTCGAGGATTTCACGATATTCCCCTTTGTCCGCATTCAATCCAGCCCTTGCGATAACAACATTCATCTGATTGAATTTCGAATTACGATATTGAAAGAAATCACTATCCGGAACGATCCGGGTAATCACCAAAGAATCCAGGTCCACAACATCGACCCATCGGACGTATTGGCTGATCGTCCATTGCCATTGGCCGGCATTCATTATCAGAGCACCACCGGCGGTACCAGGGATATCCTCACAGAA
>PGZW01000026.1:20960-31248 GCA_002841515.1 Firmicutes bacterium HGW-Firmicutes-19
ACAGAATTCATAACCGCCGATTTCATTATCCATCGCAAACCAAGCCAAGTCATGCAATGTTACGCCAGAATCCAAAATGATTTCTGCACCGTTTCTTTCAATGTTGTTCATCATCGTCGTAATGATGAATGCATAACTTTCATCATAAAACTCTTTTGTCAGCAATATGTTCGAACCGTTGCCAAGAAAGATACGCCGGCGGTTCTGGGTCTTTACAACAGCCTCCAAAAGACCTTCCATATTCAATGGAAAATAACAAATCTCCGCAACGCTTTTTAAACGCAACGTATTATATTTAATTAAAGAAAAATTTTTAAATTCAATCAGATTCATATCATCATCTCTTTCATCTAACTTACTATTTATATCATAACACACAACTCTTTTCAAGAACTTAAGAAATTCATAGCCGATATTGACAACTTGTATAATTGCATCAAATTGTCAATATTTAAAAAAAGTGGCTTAAATAGTTCCTTTTATGAGAATTTCGGTCTATCGGTTGACACTCAGGTTTAATCGTTTTAAGATAGAGATAGACATAAACTGATACCGCTTACAGGTATCAACTTGTGAAAGGAGAGCATAATGCCCGTTTGGATTATGCAAGGTGATTATGAGTAGTCATACGATTGTTTTAGGAGTTATCGGTGCTGACGTTCATGCGGTGGGAAATAAAATTTTGCACTACGCGTATAGTCAGGCCGGTTTTAATGTTGTCAACTTAGGTGTCATGGTGTCACAGGAAGAATTCATTCAGGCTGCGATCGAAGCCGACGCCAAAACAATGATCGTTTCATCCCTCTATGGTCATGGTGAACTGGATTGCCG
This sequence comes from Firmicutes bacterium HGW-Firmicutes-19, assembly GCA_002841515.1. Taxonomy (GTDB): domain Bacteria; phylum Bacillota_I; class Bacilli_A; order Erysipelotrichales; family Erysipelotrichaceae; genus UBA2227. The sequence goes on from PGZW01000026.1 coordinate 21,792, forward strand.
TGGATTAAGAGACAAATGCATCGAAGCCGGACTTGAAAAAATCAAACTGTATGTCGGCGGTAATCTGGTCGTCGGCAAAACACCGTTTGAAGAAGTTCAAAAGAAATTTTTGGAAATGGGTTTTGACCGAGTGTATCCCCCAGGCTCTGATCCTGCTTTAAGCATATTGGATCTTGAAAAGGATTTAGGAAACTAAGATGCAGCCAATCTTATGTATTGACTTTGGTTCAACCTTTACCAAAGTGACTGCCATAGATATCGATGTCCCCCGAATTATTGGTCGAACTCAATCATTTACCACCATTCACGATGATATCAACATCGGATTACAAAAAGCTCTCGATCAGCTCGAAGAACTTACTGGCATATCAGATTGGCCGGTTCGTTTGGCGTGCTCAAGTGCTGCCGGCGGACTGAAAATGATCGCCATCGGCCTTGTTCCTCAGTTGACAATGGAAGCCGCAAAACGTGCTGCCTTGAGCGCCGGAGCAAAACTGCTCAAAACTTATTCCTTTGAACTCAATGACCGGGAGATCCGGGAAATCGAAACTTTAAAACCGGACATTCTGCTATTGACCGGCGGCATCGATGGTGGCAATCAAAAAGTGATTTTTCATAATGCCCATAAGCTTTGCGAACTGAACATGCGTTGTCCGATCATTTATGCCGGAAACAAAACGATTGCCAATGATATTGAGACAATCTTAAAAAAGAACCATTGGGATGCGACGATTGCTGATAATGTCATGCCAACATTGAATCAATTAAACATTGATTCTGCCCGTGCATGCATCCGAAAGGTATTTCTTGATCACATCGTTGTTGCCAAAGGACTTACGCAGGTTCAACGTTGCATCGACAATATCCTGATGCCAACTCCTTCAGCTGTTTTACTTGCTGCTGAACTATTATCCAAAGGATATCTCAGCGAACCCGGTGTCGGCGAATTGATTATCGTCGATGTCGGCGGAGCTACCACAGATGTCCACAGTGTTGCCGATGGTGCACCACGCCAGTCCAATGTCGTTATGCGCGGACTACAAGAGCCATTTGTCAAACGTACCGTAGAAGGCGATCTGGGTGCCCGCTACAGCTTACAGGCACTGGTCGATGGTGTCGGCATCGATGTCGTTGCCTCAGTCATCAACACTTCGCAAGAAGTTGTCATGCAAATGCTAAAGGACCTGGTCGCCCATCCGGAAAGTTTTATGGAAGAACCTGGATTACTAAAAACTTTGGATGATGTCGCCGCAGAAATCGCGGTGCGCGAAAGTGTGACCCGTCATGCCGGATATCTTGAGGTCCACTACACCCCCTTTGGCACAATTTACCAGCAGACAGGCAAGGATTTGAGTTATGTCAGTCATGTCATCGGTACCGGTGGTCCGCTGATCCATCACTCTAATATCCGCTCGGCATTAAAAGCTTCTCAAGCTGATCCGAAAAACCCGTTAAGTCTTAAACCAAATCATGCACGATTCTACTTGGATCATCAGTATATACTTGCTGCGATGGGATTACTGTCTTTGAAATACCCTTCAGCAGCTCTTAAATTAATGAAAGAAACGATTATTGAGGTGTAACAATGGATGTTCAGAATAAACGACTGACGGATGAGGAGTTTCACCGTATCCGCAGTGAAGTATTGATGCAATGGCATACCGGCAAAGAAGTCGATCTGGCGGAATCCTTTGAGTATCATCATCGGATGGATAGATCAAAAAGTTTTTCAGCATTGCTTAAAGATGCAAAAGAGAAAAAATACATTTTGATTCAACCGCGTGCCGGTGTAGCTTTGGTCGATAAACACATTGAGTTATTGCAATATCTTCAAGACAAAGGGACTGCAGACTGTCTTCCCTCGACGATTGACAGTTACACCCGTCATAACCGCTATCAGGAAGTACAACACGGTATAGAGGAAAGCATTCGTGAAGGTCGCTCTCTGCTCAATGGGTTTCCTGCTGTCAACCATGGTGTACATCAATGCCGAAAGGTCATTGAGTCAGTACGAATTCCCGTACAAGTTCGCCATGGAACCCCGGATGCACGGCTTCTTGCCGAAATCACCCTGGCCGGAGGATTTACATCTTATGAAGGCGGGGGTATTTCATATAATATTCCTTACTCCAAGAATATATCGCTAGAGAAAACCATTACTGATTGGCAGTATGTCGATCGCTTGATTGGTATCTATGAAGAACATGGTATCTCGATCAATCGCGAGCCATACGGACCTTTGACCGGCACACTGGTGCCAGCGAGCATCTCTCATGCCGTAGCAATTGCCGAAAGCTTGCTTGCTGCCGAGCAAGGTGTCAAAAATATAACCGTCGGTTACGGGCAATGCGGCAATTTGATACAGGATGTTGCGGCCATTCGCACCCTTGAGCTTCTTACTGAGGAATATTTGCATAAATTTGGATTTCATGATGTGTATGTGACAACCGTATTCCATCAATGGATGGGCGGATTTCCACAAGATGAAGCAAAGGCTTATGGTGTCATCTCTTGGGGTGCAGCTACGGCAGCTTTTGCCGGTGCGACCAAAGTTATCGTAAAGTCCCCTCATGAAGCTTTAGGTATCCCGACCCCACAAGCCAATGCCCAAGGACTGCGAACGACCAAACAAGTCGTTACGATGCTAAAAGATCAGCGAATGGAAATGAATACCGAACTTAAGACGGAAATGGATATCATTACTGCCGAGACAAGGGCAATCGTCGATAAAATGCTGGAATTGGGAAATGGTGATATCGCCAAAGGAGCCATTGCCGGATTCGCGGCCGGAGTCATCGATGTACCTTTTGCTCCAAGTAAGTTTAATAAAGGCTTAGTCCTTCCGGCAAGAGATAATCAAGGAGCCATCCGCTTTCTTGAATGTGGATTTTTACCTTTCAATGATGAGTTAAAAGCATTCCACAAAAACAAACTGGAAGAGCGTGGTCGTTTTGAAAAACGCCCAGTCAGCTTTCAAATGGTCATCGATGATGTATATGCCATAGGCAAAGGTCGGATGGTCGGACGTCCGCATGGAGATCAAGAACAATGAAAATCGTAGACATCACCTGTTCAGCAGGGAAAACCGGATTCTTCTTTGACGATCAAAGAGCTATCAAGAAACATGCCGTATCGGATGGTTCAACTTATATCGGAGAACCGTTGACCGAAGGATTTACAGCCATCCGTCAAGCCGGAGAATCCATATCAGTATTGATTTTGCTTGAAGATGGTCAAATCGCTTATGGCGATTGTGCTGCCGTTCAGTACTCCGGTGCCGGCGGGCGCGATCCATTGTTTCTGGCATCTGATTACATACCGATCATTGAACAATATATCAAACCCCAACTTATCGGCCAAGAGATAACAACTTTTCGACCATTAGCCGAGCAAATCGATCGATACATCCGCCCCGACACCAACAAACCGCTTCACACAGCGATCCGCTACGGAGTAACGCGGGCACTGCTGGATGCCGCAGCCAGAGCCAATCATACATTGATGTCGGACATCGTAGCTAAGGAGTATGGCACGCAGGTCAGTGATGAAGCAATTCCGATCTTTATGCAGTCGGGGGATGACCGATATAACAATGTGGACAAAATGATTTTAAAAGGAGCCGACGTGCTTCCTCACGGACTAATAAACCATGTACCGACAAAACTGGGATACGAAGGTGAAAAAATGCTTGAATATATTCGTTGGTTAAAACAACGGATTGAGTCAAAACGTTTCAATAACAACTATGCACCGGCCATTCATTTGGATGTTTATGGAACTATCGGAATCATTTTCAATCAGGATATGGACAAAATGGTCGAATACTTGAGAAAATGTGCTGAAGCTGCCTCTCCTTTTGAATTGCGGATCGAGGGTCCGATGGACGTTGAGGAACGCACAGCACAAATGCTTGCACTAAAAGAAATCACTCGACGTCTTGATGATTCAAATATACCGGTCATCATCGTTGCGGATGAATGGTGTAACACATTGGAAGACATCAAGTATTTTGCGGATAATAAAGCCGGACATATGATTCAAATAAAAACGCCGGATTTAGGCGGCATCAATAATACGATCGAAGCTGTTCTGTATTGTCGTGATAAAGGCGTCATGGCGTATCAAGGCGGCACATGCAATGAGACAGACAGAAGCTCACAGGTATGCGTCCATTGTGCGATGGCTACTCATCCTTGTCAGATATTGGCAAAGCCGGGTATGGGCGTCGACGAAGGCTATATGATCGTATTTAACGAAATGCAACGAATAAAAGCAATCCACCAAATGAGAAGAAGGACAATTTAGTCCTTCTTTTTATAACTGTATCCTTCGGGTTCAACATGAACAATGACTCCTAAATCTTCACCGAAAGCGGATCTCAAATCATTCTCTAAATCATGAGACAGATTATGTGCATCAACCAAAGGCATATTCGGATCGCTTTTAACATGAAAATCAATGAAAATCTGACTTCCTGACTTGCGCGAACGGATCTTGTGAATCGAATACACATGGGGGTTTTTCAGCACGATATCCGTAATTAGTTGCGGCTCGATGGCAATAGCATCGGTCAGCTCTTGTGAGCTTTCTTTAAATATACCGTAAGCCGTCTTAAAAATAATCAATGCTACGAGCATGGATGTCAAAGCATCCAGCCATAAAGGTGCATTCAAGAAGGTGATAAGAAGCAGGTTGATCAACACACCGGCAGATATGTATATGTCTGACAGTGTATGTTTTGAGTCCGCAATCAACAAAGTAGATTTCAGTCTTTTACCGGCAAGATTCTCATACGTAGCCACAAAAATATTCACACCAAAAGTAAATATCATCAATAATAAGGTCAAAGGCTCAGGTTTGCTGAAAGCAGGATTCTGAAAGGATTCAATACTCTTAAATATTACTTCGATTCCAAGATAAGCTAAAAGAGCTACTATAAATAAAGTCGCTAACGTTTCATATCGTTGATGTCCATATGCATGGTCACTATCAATAGGTTTTTGTGCAATTCTCATGGTAAAGAGTCCGATAATATTGGAGGATGCATCAGCCAACGAATGATATCCGTCAGCCAATATACTACCAATGCCCGTGAGTAGACCCACGATGATTTTGATTGAACTGACCAGAATATTAAGCAACAATGTCAACCACAATACAAAAAGTACTTGTTTGTTTTTGCTCATAATCCACCTCCCCACTATTCTACCACTTAGTCAACCATAAATAAACCTTGGGCAAATGATTTGATTCAAATCCATTTCTGTCGGATAATATACTTACAAAAAGTAAGTAACTTTAGGAGGTAATATGTCCATCTATCATCAACCGCCCATCGGCTATGTATCGAAAGTTTCGCTTAAGGTGCTTGATTTAAATAAATCGGTCGCCTTTTATAAAAATATTCTGAAAATGACCGTCATAAATCAAAATGAGACTCAGGCAGACTTATCCGCCAATGGAAAAGACGTATTACTATCACTGTTTCAACTAAATAGCGGAGTTAAAAAGCAACCTCGAACGACCGGTCTTTACCACTTTGCTCTGCTTCTTCCCGATCGTAAGGAACTAGGTAAAATATTAAATCACTTTATCCAAAATCAAGTGCCTTTGCAAGGTGCATCCGATCATGGGATTTCTGAAGCGATCTATCTGTCAGACCCTGAGGGAAACGGTATTGAGATTGCCGCAGATACGGATCCAAAAACGTGGAAGTGGATCAACGGTCAGTTAGATGTCTTTTCTGATAATGGTCCCATGGATGTAAGTGCTGTTTTAAAGGAATCTCAAAATGAAGTATTTGAAAAACTTCCCAATAATGCAATAATTGGACACATCCACCTTCATGGCAGTGAGCTGAAGAATATACGAAGATTTTATGAAGAAGGTCTTAAGATGGATGTCGTCATCGATTTACCAGGACAAGCTCTGTTTTTCTCGTATGGCAAATATCACCATCACTTGGCCGTCAATGTTTGGAATGGTATAGGTGCACCAACACCTATTGATAACAGCGTTGGATTAAGAAATCTTGAACTGAAGTTACCCAGTCATCTTTCGATTAATGATATTAAATCGAACTTTAAAAATTTGAATGTACACCATTTAGTCACGGAAAAAGGGATCATTGTCAGTGATCCCTCCGGTCACAATATCCTGATATACAGTTAAGAGGACCTTGCGGACCTCTTTTGCTTATTATCTTGCGCCGAGTTTATCGTCGGTTAACATGATAGAAATAGGGCTTCCACCGAATTTCTCAAGACGAGCAATGATATTGGTGAAGTTTTCTTCTTCTTCGGTTTGTTCATCAATAAACCATGTTAATACACTTAGAGCTGCGTGATCTTTTTCTTCTTTGGCAATTTCATATAAATTGCGAATGCGGCTGGTCACGATTTTTTCATGTGCCAACGACATCTTGAATACTTCCAAGTATCCCGGAAAATCAACTTCCGGACCCGGAATGGTTTTCAATTCAACACGAGCACCAACTTCTGTTAAAAACTTAAAGAACTTCATAGCGTGTGCCACTTCTTCTTCGGCTTGTTTGCGCATAAAGTGAGCAGCACCCGGATAATTGTTATCTTCCATAAATGCGGACATAGACAAATACAAATACGAAGACAATAGTTCAAAATTGATTTGATCGTTAATAGCGTCTACTAATTTTTTGCTAATCATATAATTCCTCCTTTAATATGTATATTATATCGCTAATTCAGACAAAATGCATTTATTATCCATATCTATTCAAATCGCCTCTATATAAATAATAGCTGCGCGTCGTAAATAATAAAAAAACCCGGCATTCGGGTTTGCTTGCTACTGGAGCAGGTGAGGGGAGAGGATGGGTGTTTTCTTTCTATATATATTATATGTCAAAAACATACTGTTTATTGCTTTTATTTGTTTTTGTTTAATATTGTTTTACAACCATTTATTTTTATTGTAATGCCGTTTGTAGTGCCGGACGAAAATAAACTATTGACATATATCGTTAAAGCGATATAATAGAATCAACACAGGGAGGAACAATCATGCAAAGACAAGTAACAGTCAATCAGCAGCTTACGCTCAGCCGGGAAGAAATCGAATCGGCACGAAACCATATCGATGATCCGGCCTATCATTACTCCGTCACTCACGATGACATGATGAATATCGTCATCGATCCAAAAGACAACGAAGAAGACACCAACATTTATATTCCGTACGATCTCGATGAAAACGATAACGTGATCGGCAAAACCTTTGGAGACATCCTGGAGGAACTGAATGTTTCCGGATATCGTCTGTCCAAGATGACTGGCATTCCTCAGTCGACGATAGCGTCCTGGGTCAATGGGGACAACAACATACTGAAGGCAGAATGGCAGACCGTGCTTCACGTCTGCAAAGCCCTTCAGATAAAATCAGATTGGTTGTATAAGAGACTCGTGTAGTCTCTTTTATATTCGAAACTCTGTCACAATACTCAATCAATTTCGAGTACACTTTGCACTTTGAGGACATTTTACTTTTTGCTTTGTGTTCTTTGAAAATAAAGACAATCGTGAGTTTTATCAACAGCTAAAGCACTTAAACGGACTTACTCGGAGAATTAACAAACATACTGCACTTGTCCGTAATGTAAGTACCATTGTTAAAAGAATTGTAACATTGGGAAATATGATAACATTGACGATGTTACGTGCGCTAAAAACAAGACTTTTTACGCATGTCATTCTAATGTGCGTAAAGTTTACCCGTTTTTGCGCAATAAAAAAAGCACTCCCGGAAGAGTGCTTAAGTTTCATCTCTGACTTTTTTATAATGCCCTTGGCGAGCACAGTTAACTTTCATTTCATTTTGATCATTTTCAACTCTTACGAGCCTTTTATCGAACTTCGAAAGCAGAGAATTTTGATTCTTGAAATTCTCGCCCATTTCCGCTATGACGATTCGCAGGTCCGTCACTATCCCTTCAAAGGCTTTGATTTGTGCTTCAGTCCTATCCGCATCCTGCTTCGACTTCTCCCTGGAAAAACGTATGATCGTGATGATCCCGACAGTAAGCGAAACTAAAAATGCCAAACCAAGCATGAAGTATCCTACATATTCGACTTGTGTCATTTGAGCACTTCCTTTACAACGGTGACGGTTACTCCGTCTTGCTGAAGAGTGATGTTCAGTGGTTTCTCGACTTGAACTATTCTCTCAACGATCACCTCACGTACTGATTCCTTGATATCCAACAGCTTCTTCCCGGACTTGTCCGCAATTGCCGAATATACAGTACGATCATTCAACTTTAAGATTGCCCAGGTAAAGCCGTTCATCACAACTTCTCCATGATATCTCAATCCGGCGCTTGGAATATGTCCTAATTTGTTAGCATCCAAGATGGCCGGCGTGGACCTCATCAAGACATTGCTGAAAAGCGGTAGCGCCAAAGGAAGTTTATCTTCATTTACATTCATTTTTTGTATCCCTTCTCCGGTTACATCAGTAAATCCGGTCACTAATCTTGGGTCTACCCTAAATGTTCTTACATCTGCATAGCGATAGGTGCGATATCCAAACGGGACAATCAACATTTCATAATGTAGATGATCCCCAGTAGAATTCAATCCGGTGTTTCCACCAAGACCGATAACTTGTCCAGCTACTACACGATCACCGACTTTGACATTGCGGATGTAAAGGTGCAAGTAACGTGCCTGGTACCAGTGAATTTCGCCAGAATCGTAAAGGATAGCCACTGTATTTCCACCACCCGACATAAAGTAGGAAGCGATGACGACGCCATCATCCCAAGCGTATACCGGAGGATGTTTAATCATGAATCTCAACCATCCCACATCGATGGCATAATGTGTCGGACGATCTTTTGTCAGATAACCACTAGTTAGATAGCCTTTTAAAAGAGGCGGGAACATTATCCCACCCCTTCGATGTCGTTAACCACTGCCTCCGGTGGCGTATAGCCGATGTTGTCTTTTAATCGGATTCCCATTTCAAGTATTTTAGCAATCCCGTATCCGGCGAAGAACAGCGCTGTAGAGTATCCGGTAAAGGCACTGATGGTATCCATATTGATACCGACAATCTGAAAGTGGTTTAATAGTAATGGTAGAATTGCAACAGCAAACACTGTCCATACAAAGCCGACATAGTACAGTGCGATCGTGATGAACCCTTTGATAAAGGCCGACCAAGAGAACTGCCCATACTTCTTCGCTAGCCACGCCCCTGACCACATGTTCCCTAACTGACAGAACAAGCCCCAAGCCATAAACACAGAAATCAAAAGCCATTCCTTAAACAATACTTCAATAATTTGATTGATCAACATTACGTTTTCCTCCTTTGATCAGTTCTCTAAGCCGGCCAACTTGCGCTGCAGCTTGTCCATATCCAAAATATCAATAACATAATCATCATTCATGTCCGCGTTACCAGGACACATCATCGT
>PGZW01000027.1 GCA_002841515.1 Firmicutes bacterium HGW-Firmicutes-19
ACAAATATTGCCCTCGTTGTAATAAAAAGACTGCTCATAAGGAGAAAAAGTAAGAAAGCCTCAGGGCTTTTTTTCGTAAAACATGATGAAAATTGAAACTTATCCGTTAGGCGTCTATCAGGCAAATTGCTACGTTGTATCTCAAGTTGATCAGGTTGTGATCATTGATCCGGGAAGCAAATCTGATTTTTTAAAAAGTAAAATACCCCAATCGGCCAAAGTGTTGGCTGTTTTACTGACCCACGGTCATTTTGATCATTTTGCTGCTGCCGAAGATCTGGCAAAGCATTATGATGTTAATATTTACATTCACACCGAAGATGAAGAGCTTTTGGGCGATCCTGTGAAAAACTACAGTGACCATCGTAATGTAACTTGTGTTGATCGCGTTGTTGCTTTTGATGGTCACTATTTGAAAATAGGACCGTTTAAAATCAATGTTTTTCATACACCCGGACATAGCCCTGGTTCTGTATGCTACTTGATTGACTCACATTTGTTTGCTGGGGATCTGCTTTTTAAAAACAGCATTGGACGAACGGATCTTTACAAAGGGAATAACTTTCAAATGATGGAATCTCTTAAATTTATTTGTTCTTTGGATGGTAATATCCTGGTGTATCCCGGACATGGTGCTTTGACCCGATTGGAGTTGGAAAAAGCACAAAATCCGTACATTTTATCCTTGAAAAGAAATCACAGATAATTGTGATTTTTTTATTGCTTGTTTTTGACAGAGTACCATGAACTATTGTATAATCTGCGTAGAAACGATTTGATAGGGGGGTTGCATGTTGGAGAAGACAAATCCTCGCTTGGATGTTTGCTTGTTTGGTGAATTAACCATTTCTATTGCAGAAGAAAGTAATCAGCCGCTGCTTTATTTGGGAAAGAATCTAAAGCAGTTTTTTGAAGTCTTGCTTTATCATCGGCTTAACCCGCTATCGAAAGAGCAACTGATTGATTTGCTGTGGAATGACAGCGACAATCCTTCGAGTGCTCTTAAGTTTGCTGTGCATAAATTGCGTCAGTTGCTGAGTGCTCAGCCCATGTTTAAAGACTTGGATGTGGTCGTGACTACAAAAAACGGTTATGGGATCAATCCGGATATCAATATGTTTGTCGATACCGAAGAAGTAGAGCGGTTGTGGCGTTTATCAAGCGATAAATCTGTATCAATTTTGGAAAAACGTGAATTATTGACCCAGTTGACATTTTATGTCAAGCAGCCTTTTCTCAACAACAGCGCTCATTTAATGTGGACAGTTCCTGTTCGGGAATATTATTCAGGTCTTTATAATCGCAGCATGATGTTTTTACTAAACGAATATGAGTTGGAAAAAGAGTATGGTAAAGTCATGGATCTCACTCAAATAGCACTTAAGCTGGAACCTTTCAATGAGGATTTTCATTACTACTATTTGAATGCTTTGGTTTTAAGCGCTCAATACCGCAGAGCCATCGATTATTATGAAAATTTAAGCAAACAGTTTTATAAAGAATTCAATCTTCAGTTATCGCTGCGTACGAAGAATTTGTATAATTTCATCATTGCTAAAGAAGAACTTGAGACACTGGATATTTCGGAGTTAATGAACAATTTAAACGACAACTCTGAATTTCAGGGTGCGTTGTATTGTGAGTATGAAGTATTCAAAAGGCTATATCAGATTGCCTTGCGCAACAGTGAGAGAACAGATGAGCAGTCGTATGTGATGTTGTTTGATTTAAACTGTTCGGAGAATGATTTCGTTGTTTCTAAAATGCTGGAACGCTTAAAAACGGCTATTGGTGTATCTTTGAGAAAAGGTGATGTTTTTGCCCGTATGAATGTTTCACAGTTCATTCTGCTGTTGCCATGTAAGACGGAAGAAAATGCACATATGATTTCCAATCGGATACAACAGGCTTTTTATAAGAACACAGATCGAAAGCTCGCCAGGATCCATTACCATATATCAAGACTCAATCGCAACAATTAAATCGTAAATTCTACGATTTTTTTATTTTATCGATTTACTAACCGATTTCTAACCGGTTTTTTTCATAATATAGGCAAGAAGTAACTTTGCGAAGGGGGTATATATGACGAATTCAATAATTGTTCTATCCCTAATCGTCGTTGATTATGTCCTCACTCAGTTCCAATTGTCGAGATTCGACGATGCCTGGACGTGGATATTCGGCACATTTATTTTACTGACTTCTGCTTGGTTGTTGTTGCGACGACCGAAAGAAGTCTTTGGTACCATTGAAAATGTCGAAATGAGTGAAGATGGAACTTATTGCATTACATGGGGTTATATCAATCCAACCTCAACGGTTATCCGGCTGCACCCTCAGGAAAGCAGTTTGAGAGTTACAAAGGGAACTGCGATCCTTATTGGCCGGTCATTACCAAATGTATTTGAAAAAGGGCATCATCCCGCAGCATTCAAAACAATTGTAAAAAGCGATGCCGAAGTTGAGTGGATCATTGGGAATCATCACACAGCTTATCAGGCTTCTAAGTAGTTATCCAATGTTGTTCTAAACTTTTGAAAGGAGAAATTTATGAACAAATTTATCAGACGAACGCTTATCATACTATCATTGTTTGTATTTGCGTTTGGTACATCGTTCTCACCGATCAAGCTGCAGGTATTTGCGGCTAAACCGGGAGAAGGTGCAGCTGTTGAGCTGTCTGTTGACAAGTTCAATGTTACACCGGATTACAATATCGTATATGAGTGGACTCTTGAAAAGACAGCATCCCCGACATTGCTTGAATTGTCAACGGGCGGTTCGGGTAGTGTTACGTATACAGTCAAAGCAGTACGGACACAAACATCAACATTCAGTTTGACTTATAATGTGACTGTACTTAATAAAGGTCCAGGCGCAATCCAAGCGGACATCATCGCAAGCATTCAAAACACAAGCGGTTCAATCGTACATGCTACTGAAACCGTTGAAAACGATTTGGTTGTTGCAGAAGGTGGATCATTTACAAAAGAGTATACGACATCATTTGAATTGCTTGGCAATATTAAGGACTTAGTCCCATTAAAAGTTTCTATTGATCTGGCAGATTTGGTTAATGTCGGCAATATCAAAGTATCAGGCACACAAGCAGCCATCAATTTCAAAGATACACCGACCAGTGTATTCAATGAAACAATGACGGTTACGGATTCTTGGGCAGGTGCTGGTCCTTGGACTTTCACCGGAACCGGTTCTTATCAATACAATCGTACATTCTATGCAGGATCGATTGGTGATGTTTATCAAGACAACACAGTTACTTCCAACACATTGATGCATCACGATCCTGCAATATTGACTGATTCTGCACGAGTCACTGTGAGGACACTCAATTCAGCTCCTATAGCTGATCCCGATTCATTCACAGTTGCTGAGGGCGGAACCAAAAACGGTACATTGACTGGAAGCGATCCTGACGGTCAATCCATTACGTTCTTTAAGGTTTCTGGTCCATCTCATGGTTTATTGACAGTTAATGAAGATGGAACCTTCGAGTATATTCATGATGGTTCGGAAACGACCTCTGACAGCTTTACATTTAGAGTTTATGATGGATTTGCTTACTCATCATCGGCAACAGTCAACATTACGGTAACTCCGGTCAATGATGCTCCAGAAGCCGATCCGGATTCTTTCACAGTCGAAGAAGGCGGAACCAAAGACGGTACGCTAACCGGCAGCGATCCGGAAGATGACGAATTGACATTCTTCGTTGTTACTAATCCATTGCATGGTTCGTTAATCATCAATGCAGACGGAACATTCAAGTATGTTCACGATGGTTCGGAAACGACCTCTGACAGCTTTACATTTAGAGTATTTGACGGTGAATTCTATTCATCGGCAGCAAAAGTAAGCATCACGATCACTCCGGTCAATGATGCTCCAGTGGCTGATCCGGGTGCATTCACAGTAGCTGAAGGCGGAACCGAAGATGGTACGCTGACTGGCAGCGACCCGGAAAATGATGAACTGATATTCGAAGCCGTTGATTTACCGCTTAACGGTACATTGACAATTAATGCAGATGGAACTTTCAAGTATATCCACGACGGTTCGGAAACAACGTCTGACAGCTTTACATTCAGAGTGTTCGATGGTGAATTATACTCATCGGCCGCAACTGTAAATATTACGATTACTCCGGTCAATGATGCTCCAGTGGCTGATCCGGATGCATTCACAGTAGCTGAAGGCGGAACCGAAGACGGTACGCTGACTGGCAGCGACCCGGAAAATGATGAATTATCGTTCTTCGTTGTATCTGATCCTTTGCATGGCACTCTAGTCATCAATGCAGATGGAACCTTCAAGTATGTCCATGACGGTTCGGAAACAACGTCTGACAGCTTTACATTCAGAGTATTCGATGGTGAATTATACTCATCGGCTGCTACTGTTACTATTACAATCACCCCAGTCAATGATGCTCCTGTAGCTAATGACGATGAATTCGATGTTGATCAAGGGGAAGAATATCTTGGTTTACTGACCGGTAGTGATGCTGAAGATGATGAATTGACATTCTTAGTTGTTGCTAATCCATTGCATGGAATATTAGTAATCAACGCTGATGGCACATTCTCCTATATTCATGACGGTTCAGAAAATTATGAAGACAGCTTTACATTCAAAGTAAATGATGGTTTGGCAGATTCTAATGTTGCTACCGTAACTATTCTGGTCAATGCTACCCAGCCGGATCAAAATGCTGCTCCAGTTGCTAACGACTCTGAATTTGAAGTCGATCAAGGCGAAGGTTACAACGGTATGGTTTCAGGCTTTGATGAAGACGGCGATGACATTGAATTTATCTTGGTAAGTGGACCTGCTCATGGAGTTCTTGTATTCAATGCAGACGGCACTTTCACTTATACACACAATAATTCCGAAAACTACGAAGACAGTTTCACATTCAAAGTGAATGATGGCGAAGTTGACTCGGAAATCGCGACCGTAACGATTTTGATTAATGCAACCTTACCGGATACTTCCGATAATAACAGCGGATACATCGGCTTAGGCGCATTGGCACTCGGTTTGATCTTATTGCTCTTCTCAAAAAAGAAGGAAGCTAAAAACTAGTAAATATTTGAAGTAAGGCGGATTCGAAAGAATCCGCTTTTTTAATTTGAAAAATGTAATGAGGGTTAATCAAGTATGTGTCGTATATGGTAATGGTGATAACATGGAAGAAATTTTAGAAAATCTGATTGTTTCAGCGCTTGCAAAACGATCAACGGATGTGCACATGCAAATCGAGGATAACAAGCAGAAAATATTGCTGAGAACACTGACCGGACTAGTGTCAACAACCATCAAGGGTGATCTCAATGATTTGTTTGAATACTGCAAGTTTCGGTCAAACCTGGATTTATCAATGAACATGATTCCTCAAACCGGAAGTTTCGAACTTATCATAAGAAAGCAAAAGGTACGTCTTCGCTTTTCAGCCATTGAGACGTATCACAGTAAAAGCGGTGTGATACGTATATTGAATTTACACAAAGCAGATAGTCTTGAGAAGTTATCCTATGATCAATATCCAGAAGAATTTCATAAACTGACACAATTTCAAAATGGTTTGATACTTTTTTGCGGATCCACTGGAAGCGGTAAAAGCACGACGATGTTTACATGGCTTACTACCTTGAAAGGTAAGCGTATTTATACCATAGAAGATCCCATTGAACAAATATTCAATCAATTTATGCAAGTTCAAGTCAACAGTAAACAGGGATTGACATTTAATGAAGCCGTTTTTCAGTTACTGAGACATGATCCAGATGTGATTGTCATCGGTGAAATTCGAGGTCCAATGGAGGCAAAAGCAGCAATCCGATCCGCATACAGCGGGCATTTAGTCGTTGCAACGATACATTCTGCATCCGCAAAACAAACCATCTATCGTTTAATGGACTTTGAGGTTTCGCGGGTTGACATCGAACAAACGCTCAAAGCCTCGGTCTTTCAACAATTGGTCGTAAGACAAGACAAAAAGGGAAGGGGTGCAAAATTTGACTTCATTTTTTACGAGGAATGACTTCTTGAAATCTAGAATGTCTCTTGTGTTGGCATTGATGACCTCTGGTTGCACCTTTGATCAAATAAAAATCATCACAGGCTGTAAACAAGACTCCATGCACGAAATGATCTATCAGACATTTGGAAAATCAGCAGACGTATATGAGAACATTCGTAAATACCTGAATGATGAGCAATGCTTAAGGATGTGGTTGATGATTTCAAAGCTTAATAGCGAGTTTGGACTTAAGTTATTTAAAAAAATACTTTATCCGGTCTTTATTTGTATTTTTACATATGCTTCTTTGCTTTTTTTTAAAATGACACTTCTTCACCGAGTTCAGACTATGTTTGCAATTGAAAGCAATCTGACAGTAATATCGTTCAACGTAACCATTATTGTTTTGACAATGGTTTATGTCATTGCTGTAATCGTTTTGGTTTTAATGAAAATCGTACTGAACGATTCAAATACCAGAAACTTTTTTTATCAGTGGTTACACACAAGATGTAAGGACAATCTCTTGACTGTTTATACGACCGGATTGTTTTCTAGAATGTTAAAAGAATGTATAAAGTCAGGAATATCAACACAGAAATCACTCGAAATGTTAAGAAAAACAAGTGATTACCCCTTTATAGCATTTTTAGCCGGAAATTGTTTGGGTAAATTGACTGAAGGGAACAGTTTTAATGATTCAATTTCAGACATTGAAACCGATAGTTCATTTAAGTTCTATATGCAGATGGGATTTTATGAGCATAATGTAATTACTCAACTTGACAATTACTGTGAATTTAATTCAGAATACCTTGATTTTAAGTTGAAACGATTGATTGACTATTTCAACATATTTGTATATTTTCAGTTTTCTTTATCAGTGATTTTGCTTTATCAAGTCATTCAAATACCGATGTCCATCATCGGATCGATGTTATAAATGGAGGCAACATGAGAAAAGGATTCACACTCGTTGAAATGATGATCGTCATGATGGCAATTGCTTTGTTGTTTCTTTTAACAATTCCAAATATTGCTAGAACGGTTACTGTCATTGAAACAAGCGGTTGTAAATCACAGGTAAGCCTGATAGATACCGCAATATTGCAGTACAAGCTGGAAAAACAGCGATATCCAGAAAGTCTGGATGATTTGATAAAAGCAGGATTTCTGATTGAAGAGCAGAGATACTGTCAAAACGGGAAGGAAATATCCATTGAAGGCAATCAGGCAAAAATCAGATGATGGCTTTGTGTTAATCGAATTACTGATTGTATTACTTATCATAGGTTTAGCATTGCCTGCTAAACACTTTCGTAATCTCGATGAGACTTACAACATTGAATACTCAATCATCACCAATCAGCTTGAAGCAATGGCACATCGAAAACATGTTGTGATCGATTCAAAAATTTGTCCGCTTCGCAATTGTTGGTTTAATCCGAAAGGCAATATAAATAAGTCGCGAAAATTGATTATCCATCAAGGAGGAACTCAGTATGAACTGGTCATATGGCTTGGATTTGGACGTTTTAAAATCAACAAGAGGATTTCTTATGATTGAAGTGATTATCTCAGCCATGGTGATTTCAGTGATGGTTTTCCTTTTGTATCAGCTGATGATGTTGTTTCAATGAAAAAGGGCTTTATACTTGTTGAAGCCCTGATTGCAATGATTGCCTACAGTTTTCTACTATTTACTATTTCTTCTATCGTTTATGCGTTGATAAGTATTCCTAAAATCACCTATCTGACTCAATTGGATGTGTTTAGGCTTCAGTTGGATCAAATGTTTTCGCGTAGTCGAAATTTCGAAGTGAATGAAAATCAATTATGCTTTAATCTTGATGTTCGATTTTTTTGCCTTGTGGCTGAGAATGACCGACTTGTTAAGAAACCCGGGTATGAAATACTGATTGATGGTGTAAGTGAGATTCAATGGGATTTGAATGAAGTTGAAATCAAACTTCATGGAGTGTGGTATGAAAATTCGTTTACCTTTGTTTTTGACTTCAAGTAAAGGATTCATTCTTATTCATGTACTTGTTTTTTATATGTTCTTTACTTCAGTAATCCTTGTGATTGTGATGCAAAAGCAAATGCTCATTCACCAAGTTTATTTCCATGAATTGGCGTCCTTTCGTATTGAAACCGAAAAAGAAATCATCAGAAAAATCAGAAATGAAGAAATCAATGATGATTTTGAACTTATTTTGCTTGACCAACGAGTTACTTTCAATTTTAAAGACGTAATTGAAGTACGTGTCTGTTCAACGACCTGTTATGTTATGTTGGTTGATTATGATCGTCATAGTGATGTGATCATCAGTATCACTTATGAATAATGGTTGTAACATCATGAATCAGGTTTTATAATGAATACATTGAAAGTGGTGAATATATGAGTATAAAAACAAAAAAATGTATTGAAATAGCTAAAAGTCAAGGAGTACAAGCAGCCTTGATTACCTCAGATCATAACAAATTTTATCTGACAGGGTTTACCGGTACGACAGCAACCGTATTAGTAACTGAGTCAAATCAATATGTAATGGTGGATTTCAGATACATCGATCAAGCCAAAAGTCAGTGTAAAAATTCAGTTGTTTTGCTTATAGACGATCTCAACTATACGGTTTGCCGTTGCATCAATGACATTATCTCAAAAGAACAGATCACGACGGTCGGATTTGAGAAAGATCAGATGACCGTTGCTGAGTTTGAAATGTTTAACTCTTCCATCAAAGCGCAGCTTATCGGTATTGATTTCAGTGAACTGCGACTTTTTAAGCTTCCGGAAGAAATTGAAATCATGCAGAAGGCAGCGGATATTGCAGATGAAGCGATTGGATATATCATGGAAGTCATCAAGCCCGGAATGAGTGAGACGGAAGTGGATTTGATGTTGTATAACAAAATACGGCAACTCGGGGCAAAATCATTCTCGTTCAATACGATCGTGGCATCGGGTTGGCGGGGTGCGATGCCTCATGGTGTTGCCAGCAGTAAAGTAATTGATGAAAATGATTTTGTGACCATCGATTTTGGGGCAGTTGTTGACGGTTATTGCTCTGATCTGACAAGAACTTTTGCGATGAGCAGACAAGCAGACAAAAAACTTGTTGAGATTTATGAAATTGTACTAAAGGCGCAAGTCAGTGCCTTAAAAGCATGCAAGCCCAATGTTGCAACACGGGACATTGATAAAATCGCGCGCGATATCATTACAGAAGCCGGTTATGGATCGTACTTTCAGCATGGGACCGGACATGGACTGGGTGTACTGATCCATGAAGCACCTCGGCTGAATCAAATGAGTACGGAAGTATTGAGGGAAGGTATGGTCGTTACCATTGAACCGGGAATCTACATTCCGGGTTTGGGTGGTGTCCGGATCGAAGATGATGTCCTTATTACCAAAGATGGTTGTATTCGATTGACAAAATCGGACAAGCAGTTAAAATATATACGGTAGGAGGTGAACGAATGATTTTAGTTAATGATTTTCGTCCCGGAATAACTTTCCAATATGAGAACAATATATTTGTCGTACTGGATGCATCACATAATAAAACGGCGATGCGCCAAATGGTTATTAAGGCAAAAGTAAGAAACTTGCGTACGCAAGCAATTGTAGAAATTTCTTTTACCGGTGGCGATAAGGTAGAGCCTGCGCATATCGATAAGCGTGAAATGCAGTACTTGTATGATGCAGGAGAAGCTTTGGTTTTCATGGATACAGATTCCTATGATCAAATTGAGATTCAAAAAGACAATTTGAAATGGGAAATGAATTTTTTAAAGCCAAATGACAATGTCAACATTACAACATTTGAAGGGGAGATTTTAGGCATTATTTTGCCGGATAAAGTCGCGCTTCAAATCGTCGAATGTGAGCCGGCCGTCAAAGGAGATACTGCGACCAGCGCTTCGAAAAATGCAATTTTGGAAACAGGTTTGCAAATAAAAGTCCCGTTATTCATTGGTCAGGATGAAATGGTACTTGTTACGACCGCTGATGGAAAGTATTCTTCCAGAGCATGATTAAAAAAAGCTGAAATCGGTGATATCAGCTTTTATTTTTGTTTTACGGTTCGATGAAGCCGTTCAATCAGCATTTCGATCATGACTTTATTTGCGAATAACTGTTTAAATGAAACGGTTTTGATTCTGTCAGATTCTCGTAACTGCTGTAATTGATCCTTTATTTGCTTATATTCCAGTAACAAATCTTCATGAAAGTCTTCATATTCCTGTAAGCGTTCAATCATGTTGACTAAAACTGAATCATCAGATAAAACTTGCTCATTCTCTGATAATGCTGAATCTGTGCGGTTTCTGATTGTGTATCTTTTCATATTTTTACCTTTTATGTAACTTATTTCTTATCAGACGTATGATCCATAATGTTCCCTCAATAATAATGGCAGTGACAAAAGAAAATATCATGATCAATATGTAACTTAAAACAGCCCCCAAGTTGCCTGTGCCGCTTGTTGTTGATACTATGGATTCGTGTATCAATGATGATGAAGCTGAGATCATAGCGACAAATAAGATCGTAAACCCGATCCAACGTCGCTTGAAAAGGCTAAATGCAAGTATAAACGCGGGTAAAAATGACCATATAAAAAAACCGAAATGATTTTCCAGGGTTAAAGGTACAGGAGTAATAACTAAAAAAATATAGTAAAACATGATCATACTTAAAAGAAATACGATAACGGTGAATACGAGAATTTTTGTGGTTGTCAATCGAATCATAAATTTACCTCTGTAGTAACAGTTTATCATGAAATTTGACATTATTGTTTACAAATTAACAAGTGTTGTGTATAATAACACAGTAATACTTCAGGGCAGGGTGAAATTCCCGACCGGCGGTAAACCCCGCGAGCCATTATCTTTGGCATGATTCGGTGCAACTCCGAAGGCGACAGTAAAGTCTGGATGAAAGAAGTGACGCTAATTTTTTAGCTGTCTAGCCCGGGTATGAGTCCGGTTTTTTTTGTTAGGAGGTAAAAAAATGAAAAAAACGACTACCCGCTATTATGCATTGATCGGCATTATGACCGGTCTGGCCTTCTCGCTCTACTATCTTGAGCTTCCGGTGGCTTTCCTGTTTCCAGCAGCCCCATTTTTGAAAATCGACTTCAGTGACATCCCGGCAATATTGACCGGTGTAGCACTGGGTCCGATCGGTGGCATCCTTGTACAGCTTTTCAAAAACATCCTGCATTTACTGCTTATCTCCAAAGAACCTGCCGCTTCGGGTGAAATCGCCAATTTCTTTGCCGGGGTTGCGCTGATGCTGCCGATTATTTACGCTTATCGCACCAATCCGAAGAAGTTCGGTTGGGTAGGTATTGCGGTTGGTACCCTATTGGCCACGATCGTCATGATCATCGTCAATCTGTACATTACATTTCCATTGTATGGGATTCCTGAGGAAATCCGTTGGAACCTGATAAATACGACCTTTACACCGTTTAATCTGTTAAAAGGTGTCCTTGTCGGTATCGTCTATGCTTTGCTTTATCCCAAGTTGCGTACGGTCATCGAACGCTTCATGAACAAATAGATTTGCTTCCTTGCTTATACCTCGAAAGAGGTATATTTTTTTCGCAGATGATAACAAACACTAGATATGCTATAATATTGAGGATTAAGGAGGTATTTGTGATGAGTGAATTTTCAAGAGTGAAGAAATATGCGCAGCTGCGCGATGAATTGGCTAGTGACAATGAGAGTGAAATCAAGTCGGAAGCTTTGGCACCTTATGCTGATCGACTCAGCAAAATCGACACACGTTATCAACCGATGGAAGCAAGCAAAGTTACCCATTCACCGCTACATTCACGCAATGCCGCCTATGCACCGGTTGAAGAACCCGTTACATTTGAAGAGTCTACCTTTAACAACGAGTATCTTGATCAGTTCATTGAGGAAGTCAAACAGTACAACATGCGCAAAGGTTATCGGAAAAGTGAAGATACCAAGAGCGAAGTATTGCTTAAGGTAAAAGAAATTTCTGAACCTTCAAAGAATGTTGTCGAACAAACGGTTGAAATCGATCAACCACAAGATACCGAACAAACGATATCAATGCAAGTCATGCAGTTGGTGAATGAGGATGACGATTATGAAGAAGTCGTTCCCGTGGTGGATTTCAGTGAAATGAATAATGAGTTTTTACAAAAGACACAAGAATTGAACATGAAACTGGATACATATCAACATGAACTGACAGAAGTGAATGACCGTGTCATCAATACTAACAGATTGTTAAACTTTCTGATTGCCTTGTTGATTCTTGGTCTGATCGTCGTTATGGGAGTTGTCATCTATTGGATATTGTTAGTGAGGGGAATTATTTAATGAAGATCAATATTGCCATTGACGGTCCTAGTGCCTCAGGAAAGAGCACTATTGCCAAACGTCTCGCTTCAGAACTCGGTTATATTCACATCGATACCGGTGCGATGTACCGCTGTGTTGCATATCAGGCGATCAAGCAGGGCATTGATTTGTCTGATGAGAAATCGTTGGGTGAAATGGCACAAACAATGGATATTTCTTTGTCCGTTGACGGCAGAGTATTTCTAAATCATCAAGATGTTACTGAAGAGATCCGCCAGGAAGAGATTTCAGTTGGAGCTTCGAAAGTATCCATATATGCCAACGTACGCACAGCAATGGTGAAAAGACAGCAGAAAATGGCAGAGACCAAGGGTTTTATCGTCGATGGGCGCGACATCGGGACGGTCGTTTTACCGGATGCTGAAGTAAAGATATTTCAAACAGCTTCAGCCGCATCCAGGGCCGTTCGACGCTATAAAGAGAATCTGGGCAAAGGAATAGAAAGTGATTTTGAGTTGTTAAAAAATGAAATCGAGCAGCGTGATTATCAGGACATGCATCGAAAAGAGTCGCCGCTAAGAAAAGCGGAGGACGCAATTGAAATCGATACTTCGGATATGACGGTGGATCAAGTCGTCAGTAAGATCATATCGTTGATTGCAGAGAGGAGTTATTATGATTGATGGAGTCGTAGCGATCGTCGGGCGGCCGAATACCGGAAAGTCAACCTTGTTTAACCGGTTGATCGGGGAGCGGTTGTCGATTGTTGAAGATACACCCGGGGTAACCCGGGATAGAATTTATGGAATTGCCACCTGGCTTACGAAGCAATTGCGCATCATTGATACAGGCGGAATCCAGTTAATCGATCAGCCTTTTCAAAAAGAAATCAAAATGCAAGTGGAAATCGCTGTTGAGGAAGCTGATGTCATTGTTTTTGTGACCAATGGCAGAGAAGGGCTCACCCCGGATGATCAATACATTTCACGTATGCTGCAAAAATCCAAGAAGCAGGTTATTTTAGCTGTGAATAAAATTGATGATGTATCGTTTCAAGATGCGCAATATGAGTTTTACTCACTAGGATTTGATGAATGTATCATCGTATCATCGGCTCATGGGATCGGCGTTGGGGATTTATTGGATGCAATCGTCAGTAAACTGGGTAAAAGACTCATACCTACATATGAAGGCATGCTTAAATTTTCTGTTATCGGACGTCCGAATGTAGGTAAGTCATCGTTAGTCAATGCGATATTAAATCAGGAGCGGGTCATCGTTTCGGAAATTGAAGGTACGACCAGAGATGCCATCGACACACCGTTTGTCAAAGATGATAAAAATTATGTTGTCATTGATACCGCTGGAATCCGAAAACGCGGGAAAGTATATGAAAACATTGAAAAGTATTCCGTTTTAAGAGCGATGAGTGCTATTGAACGCAGTGATGTCGTATTGTTTCTGATCGATGGAATTACCGGAATTCGGGAGCAAGATAAGCATGTTGCCGGTTATGCACATGAAGCCGGTAAACCGATCATCATCGTATATAACAAATGGGATGCAGTTGAAAAAGACGAGCACACCATCAATACCGTAACGCAGGACATTCGCAAGGAGTTTTTATACTTGTCCTACGCACCGATTATGTTTGTTTCGGCATTGACCAAACAAAGAATCCACACGTTGATACCTAAAATCGAAGAAGTTTATGAAAACAGTACCCGTCGCATTACTACGAGTGTTTTAAATGAAGTTATTCTTGATGCTCAAGCCATCACTCCGGCTCCAACGCACAATGGCAAGCGATTGAAGATTTACTATTCTTCTCAGGTTGCCGTGGCTCCGCCGACTTTCATTCTTTTTGTCAATGAACCGGATCTGATGCATTTCTCATATCGTCGTCACATTGAAAACAGACTTCGTGAAGCATTCAATTTTGACGGAACACCGATACATATCATGGCAAGACCTAAAGAATAGGAGATCAAATCATGAAAGTTGGATTTGTCGGAAGTGGCAGTTGGGGTACGGCTTTGGCGCAGGTATGTTGTGATAATGGACATGATGCGCTGATTTGGGGCAGATCGTTGGATGAAGTCGTTGATATTTCGCGATATCATCAAAATGAAAAGTTTTTCCCTGGTGTGCGACTGAATGAAAACATCCGTGCTACCACTGATTTGTTTGAGCTGTCAGATCGTGAAATCATCGTTTTATCCGTACCTGCGGATGTTGTCGAATCCGTTTGTGTCTCACTAAATGCCATTCTTAATCACCCGGTCATTATCGTCAATGTTGCAAAAGGTTTTCATCCTGTTTCTCACAAACGACTTTCAGTCATCATCAAAGAAACGGTTAATCCGAAATATTTGAAAGATGTTGTATCACTGATCGGTCCTAGCCATGCGGAGGAAGTCATCATTCGATTACTGACATCCATCAATGCGGTATGTGAAAATGAAACATTTGCCTCAATCGTTCAAGGAACTTTTTCCAATGCTTACTTTCGGGTATACCGTTCGGCGGATCTCATCGGTGCTGAGTTGGGTGTAGGTATAAAGAATATCATCGCGATCGCCAGTGGGATTTTAAGCGGTTTGGGATTAGGCGATAATGCCAAAGCCGCACTGATGACGCGTGGTTTAGCGGAAATGTCCCGTTTTGGAATTGCGCAGGGTGGAAAGCCGGAAACTTATTTGGGCTTGACCGGAGTAGGGGACTTGATCGTAACATGCACTTCTGTTCATTCTCGCAATTATCAGGCAGGACTTTTGATTGGCAAAGCGAATTCAGCGAAACCTTTTTGGGATATGAACACCAAAACAGTTGAAGGTGTAAAGGCTGCTAGAGTTATCTACGAAGAAAGCCTTCGGCTTAAAATTTCCATGCCGATAACAGAACAGGTTTATCGTGTTTTGTACGAAAATGTGTCTCCGAAGGATGCTGTTGTGGCATTAATGAACCGTAATTTGAAACAAGAGTTTACTGAATAGTCGTTTACTTGAAAATGCACTTGCGCAATGATATGATAAATATGCGATTGGAGGAATACATATGTCTGAATCTGTTAATAAGAAGGCTTTGGCCGAAATTGTAGCACAGCGGTTGGATATTACGAAGAAACACGCCAACGAAATCATCGATGTTGTTTTCGCAGAAATATCTGAGGTACTAGTCGATGGCGGAAAAGTCGATATCAGTGGATTTGGTCGTTTTTCCGTTAAAACCAGAAATGAGCGGACTGGATATAATCCGGTTACCAAAGAAGCCATCAATGTCCCTGCTTCAAAGTCTCCGGCTTTCAGACCTGCCAAAGCACTGAAGGATGCAGTCAAATAACGACTGTCCACATCTTTTCTAAAGGAGAGTAAATATGATTATTATGGAATATATCCTTTTGTTTGGAGCCATGATTTTAGTCATGTGGTCACAAAGCAAAGTCAAAGGAAAGTATGAGCAGTATTCTCGGGTTGCGGCCAACACGCATTATACCGGTGCGCAGATCGCAACGATGATTTTAAAGCGTAAAGGGATTTATGATGTTCAAGTTGAAATGGGTCAGGGGTTGTTGAGTGATCACTACGATCCAAAAGCAAAGATCGTCCGTTTGTCTCCCAATGTATTTAATACAAATTCAATTGCTGCAGTCTCAATTGCAGCTCATGAAGTCGGTCATGCAATTCAGCATGCCGAGAATTATGGTGGTATCGCCTTGCGAAATACGATCTTACCAGCCGCCATCGTTTCCGGTCATCTGGCATGGGTCGTCATCATGATTGGATTATTTTCCGGAATAGACATTCTGTTTTTAGCGGGTATTTCCATGTTAGGTGTCATTGCCTTATTTCAGACTGTCACACTGCCGGTAGAATTCAATGCTTCCAGCCGTGCACTCGAACTGCTTTCAAATATGAATATTTTGAACAGTGATGAACAGTCCTATGCAAAAGACATGCTTTCTGCAGCTGCTTTTACTTATGTCGCAGCGTTGATAGCGACTTTGGCGCAAATCATGCGTTTATTCTTGTTGCGCGGCCGACGCCGTTAGTATGGAATTCGAACCTTATCGGTTTATTTTAAAACGTCTTAACGATCATGGTCATAGCGCCTACTTTGTGGGTGGTTGTGTCCGTGATTTTTTCTTGAACAAAAGGATTACGGATGTGGATATCGCTACAAGCGCTCCACAAAGAGTCGTGGCACAGCTTTTTATCGATCATGATATAGATTTGAGTGCCGCAAGTTTTGGCGTTGTAACGCTTAATAAGCCTGTTATATGTCAAATTGCGACTTATCGAACGGAAAGCAATTACCAGAATCACCGCTATCCTGGTGAAATAACGTTTGTTGATGATGTATCGTTGGATGCCTATCGTCGCGATTTCACGGTAAATGCGCTTTATTTAGACAAAGAAATGACTTTGTTTGACCCTTTTAATGGCAAAGATGACCTACAGAAGCGCATATTACGAAGTATCGGAGATCCATCCATACGACTCAATGAAGATGCTTTGCGCATATTACGAGCCGTAAGATTCTGTGTCACTTTGGAATTTGAGATGGAAACAGAGCTGATGAATGCTTGTATCGACTGCAGCAAGACCCTGATTTATCTGAAGGAGAATGCCATTGAACTTGAGCGTAGAAAGCTTTTCAAAAATGATCTTACAAATATGCAAACTGAAAAGCTCGAATATTACAGAAAAATCATCATGGGATTGAAAAACTATTTCTGACTCCTTCGGGAGTTTTTTTTATTAACAAGTATTAAGTAATGGTGATGCCCATGTATTTCCATAACGGAAACAATCAGCCGACAACGATCTTTAGTAAAAGCGAGTGTTTTACTGAGGATATTTTCGTCGCAAACCTTGAGAAGGGGAGTTATTTAGTCTCAGAGATCCCGTATTTTTTCATTGCTTCCAACGGACATATGTCCATCAGCAGTCAAATGAAATCATTCAACTATTATGATTCAAATCACATTTTGTTAGAATCCGTTCAACTTACCTTTATTACAGAATGCGTCAATCTTGAAAATCAATCAATCGAGAAGGTGAGTAGAAGCGAATTGCCTGATTCAGGTCTACTGCTTTTAATGTTACTGATCGTTTCAACAGTCTTGATTACAAGTAAGAGGAGAAACAAACATGTTAAAAATCGTCTTTATCGTTAGTTGGATCATCGGTACACTCTTTGCACGGTACATACCGGTAAAGTCTATGGACATCGTTACGCGGCGTGAACTGCGTTATGAAGTAACTGATATCTCGTATGACTCAACGAACCTGAAAATATCCGGGTGGGGTTTTATGTACATGAGACAGCACTTTATAAACTCAAATACGCATGATATCTTCATTCAGTTTGAAAACGGTCAGGAGTCGAACAGATTTAAAGCAGCTTTACTTCCAATCGATCAAACACAATTGCTTCGCTATGGAAGCGTTCCAAGATGCAAAGATGCAGAATTTAATCAGCACTCATCGATTTGTTACTATGATTATGCAAATGTCGGATTTACCGTTTCAGTACCGCTCAGTACTTTTCAGTTAAGCAGAAACTACACGGCTTATCTGATTGTTTATGCTAAACAGATGAATCTGTATCAAAAGATACCTCTGTATTTTCCACTGGACCAACCCATAAAAACGAAGGTCGGTGATGTTGAATATTTAAGTATTTCGAACTTGAAAGATACTGAAATCAAAATCATCGCTGCGCATGTTTACGCCAGATCCGGTCCATCAACGAGTCATCCCATATATACCTCGGGTGCAAACTGTTCATCAGCGTATCTAAACAGAGCTTATTTTCGGGAGGATACAATCTATAAACAAGTATTTGAACGGTATTTCGATGGCACAAACACGTATTACAGAATTGCCGCTGATCCAAGTGTATGTTATCTGAGCCGGCGTCGAATCGTTGAGGGCACTCAACTTAAACCCGTCTGGATCGTCTCAAGTTATGTTCAGTATGGAGGTACTCCATTGATGATTACTACTCAGTTGATCAATACAGCTCCCTGGTTTGAAATCATAAATCCGGTGATATATAAAAATGATCCGTTTGACTATAAGACTTACATCAAAGCTTTTGATAAAGAAGAAGGGGAGATCACTAAAAACATCAAGGTTGTAAGTAATCCTTATGTCAATCAAACCGGAGTATACTCACTGACATTTGAAGTTGCAGACAAATATGGCTATAAAACGACCGGGATAATGACGGTAACCGTATTGGAACCGCTAAACACACCACCAAACATAACAGCAAATAATAAATCCGTATATCTGTTTTCAGAATTTGATCCAACCAAAGACGTTTATGCATTTGATCTTGAAGATGGTAATATAACGGATCAATTGTCCGCATCCGGCAACGTAGATACTTCAAGAATCGGTGAAAACATCGTCTGTTATCATGTGACGGATTCTTATGGAGCATCTTCATCAAAATGTATTATTGTGAGTGTAATAAAAAATTTAAACAATGGTATACGTTTTATCAGCAAAAACGCAAAAAATACTGCCAAATTCCCGTGGCAGTATCTTACTAACGTTTTAGATAGGGAACTTCTCAACAAAGATCCATACTTGAGCAAAACCATCAGTAATTAACTTCGCATAATGTATATTATGTAATATTTAATGTGTTTTAATTGAACTCTGCGGTTTTTGCTGCTTTTAGCTTACTATTGATATTTACCCTATTTTAAGTAGTTGAGTACGGATTTACCGTATGGTGGAAACGTTATTTTGAAATTATCTGTAATCGTTGCGGCGATATCTGCAAACGTATCGCTTACCGGCAGTAAACCGCTTCCATTAAAGGATGGCGAGTAATACACTTGAAATACCATTTCGCGTGTGTGGTCTGTTCCGTGATGAAGCGGATCATTGCCGTGATCTGCCGTCAGTAACAGTAAATCGTCTTTTTGCAGTTTGGACATCAATTCACCGAGCTGCACATCAAATTGTTCCAGTTCGTTACCGTAACCCGCGGGATTTCTGCGATGACCCCAAAGTGCATCAAAGTCGACTAAGTTCGTATATAACAAACCTGTGAAATCTTTGTCAAGTAGATCGATTGTTGTTTGCATGCCGTCTTCATTGCTTTTGCTCTTAACATAATCTGTGATTCCTTCACCATCGAATATATCGACGATTTTACCGACGCTGATCACATCAAATCCGGCTTCTTTCAGGTTGTCCAGAGCAGTTTTACCATAGGGCTTTAAAGCATAATCATGCCGGTTGGATGTCCGTTTGAACTCCCCTGCCCTTAAACCGACAAATGGACGGGCAATGACGCGGCCGACAAGCCATTTTGGCTTCATCGTAAGTTCACGGGCGATTTCACAGCACCGATATAACTCTTCTAGACCAAATGTTTCTTCATGAGCTGCAATCTGTAACACGGAGTCTGCCGATGTATACACGATCATGTCACCCGTTTTCATATGTTCTTCACCATATTCATCCAAAACTTCCGTGCCGGAAGCAGACCGGTTACAAACGACGTTATGTCCTGTTCGTTTGATCAGCTCTTCGATTAGCTCATCCGGAAATCCGGTATCAGTAAAGGTTTGAAACGGTTTTTCAATGAATAAACCCATCATTTCCCAATGCCCGGTCATCGTGTCTTTCCCTGATGAAGCTTCTGCCATTTTTCCATAGTACCCCAACGGGGATACGGCTGGTTTTACACCTTGGATCGGATGTAAATTCCCCATGCCGATCGAAGCGATGTTTGGCATGTGCAAACCGCCGACAGCTTTTGCGATGTTTCCAAAGGTGTCAGAACCCAAGTCACCATACTTGTGAGCGTCCGGTGCGGCACCTACACCCACAGAATCCATAACGATTGCGATTATTCTTTTAAACTGGTACTTACTCATCTTCATTCTCCTTGTCCAGCAGACGACCTGGATGAAACTCATCATAATTTTTATGAAGCCGGCTGGTTTCGATATGTGTATATATTTGTGTCGTGGAAATGTCACTGTGTCCCAGCAACTCTTGTATGATCCGCAAATCTGCGCCTCCTTCTAGCAAGGCAGAAGCAAAACTGTGCCTTAAGGTATGAGGTGAAATGTTCGGTTCAAATCCAAGTTCCTTCGACTTATATTTTAACATAGCCCAGACGTATTGACGAGACAGTTGCTTGCCGTTTGGGCCGATAAAAACAGCAGAACTGCCCTTTTTTAACCAATGTGGTCGTATATGCTCAACGTAGTTTTTGTATGCCTGTAAAGCTGATTTGCCGATAGGAATAATCCTCTCTTTGTCCCCTTTACCGATGATCCGCAGAATTCCTTCTTCTGTATAGACTTGTTGAAATTGCAGTTGACATAGCTCACTGACCCTCAAACCGGTCGCAAACAGTACTTCACAAATGGTCTTTTGGTATTCTGCTAGGGGTGTAGAAGGAAAACTTTGCAGTAATCGATTGATGTCAGTTCTAGTAAGAGTTTTGGGAAGCGGATTTTTTGCTCGCGACACCGATAACTTGA